>NZ_JABBJJ010000012.1 GCF_012933655.1 Pyxidicoccus fallax
CTCCCCGCGCCGTGAGCTCCTCCCACCAGCGCACCCCCTCGGCCACGGCCGCCTCGTCCCCCACCTCTACCGTCCGGTAGGGCGTCGCCAACAGGAGCCGCCCGTCCGCGCGGCAGACCTTCGCCAGCGTCTCCATGTGCCAGACGTGGTCCTTGTCCACGTGCGCCGCGCCCTCGGTCGCGAGCAGGTGGAACGGAGCGAGCCGCACGTCGTCAAGCGAACGCACCGGCCAGCAGTAACGCCGGTACGCCTCCACGTAGCGCCCCGCGCTCCGCGCCTTCTCGCCGAAGCGCTCGGCGAGCGCTCCCACTTCCAGACCCCGGCCCTTCGCCTGGTCCAGCACCGCGACCACGTCCGCGAGCGCCGCGCGCGAGGCCGTCCCCACCGCGGCGTATTGGTCTCGCAGAAGCTCCTGCGCCTTGAGCGACCAGGGCATCAGCTCGCAGTCGAGGCACGCCCAGTCCGTCTTGAACTCCTCCCAGAACCCCGACGCAGTGAGGGCCGCGCGCACCCGGTCCAGGAAGGCCGCTTCCAGCTCCGGGGCCGCGAAGAAGCGGCGCCCGGTGCGCGTGTAGCAACTGCCCGTCTCTCCCGTCGTCACCCCGAACCGATGCCGGGCCGCCTCCGCGTCGCGGGCCACCACGACGACCGCGCGCGAGCCCATGTGCTTCTCTTCGCACACGACCTTCGCGACCCCTTCCTTGCGGTAGTACGCGAACGCCTCCGCCGGGTGTTCGAGCAGCCCGGACTCCTGGCTCGTCTCCGAGGGCGACATCGTGGGCGGCAGGTAGATGAGCCACTTCGGGTCGATGGCGAAGCGGCTCACCGCCTCCAGCGCGGCCGTGGCGTTCTCCTCCCGCACCGTGACGCTCTGGTGCAGACGCGTGGCGATAACGCGCTTGCCCAGTACGTCCTCGATGTCCAGCAGGTCGTCGTGCTGTTGCTGCGCGGTGAGGCCGGGGGCGCTCGTCCGCATGCCCCCGAGCGGGCGGAGGGCCTCCGCGTACGCGCGCGCCGCGGGCACGGAGACGAGCTCGCGCTCCGGGTAGCGGAGCGCCGTGAGCTTGCCGCCGTACACGCAGCCGGTGTCGACGCAGAGCGTGTTGTTGAGCCAGTCGGCCTCCAGGACGGGCGTGTGCCCGTACACCACCGCCGCCTTGCCGCGGTACTCCGCCGCCCAGTTGAAGCGCACGGGCAGACCGAACTCGTCCGTCTCCCCCGTCGTCTCCCCGTACAGCGCGAAGTCGCGCACCTTGCCCGAGCCGCGCCCCTGCATGGACTCCTTCAGGCCGGCGTGTGCGACCACGAGCTTCCCGCCATCCAGCACGTAGTGCGAGACGAGCCCGTCGATGAACTCCACCACCGTCTTGCGGAACTCCGGCGTCTCCCGCTCCAGCTGTTCGAGCGACTGCGCGAGGCCGTGAGACACCTTCACGTCCTTGCCGCGCAGCTTCCGCATCAGCTTGATTTCATGGTTGCCGGGGACGCAGAGCGCCGTTCCCGCCGCCACCATTCCCATCACCAGCCGCAGCACGCCCGGCGTGTCGGGACCGCGGTCCACGAGGTCACCCACGAAGATGGCCTTGCGGCCCTCGGGCGGGCGCACCTCGACGCCCGGTGTCCCATCGGCGCGAGGGCGCACCTCGTAGCCGAGCTTGGCGAGGAGCGCCTCCAGCTCCTCCCGGCACCCATGCACGTCGCCGATGATGTCGAACGGGCCATGCTCGTGCTTGCGGTTGTTCCAGAGCGGCTGGCGCTCGAACTGGATGGTTTCGAGGGTCTCCGGCTTCAGGACGTGGACGTGCCGGAACCCCTCTCGCTCCAGGCCGCGCAGCGAGCGGTGCATCTGCTGGAGCTGGTTGCGCACCACGTGGGGGCCGAAGTCACGGTCGGGCCGCTGGCGGTTGCGCTCGTGACACGTCTTCTCCGGCACGTCGAGCACCACGGCGACGGGCAGCACGTGGTACTCGCGCGCAAGCTCCACCAGGGGCTTGCGGGCCTCCGGCTGCACGTTGGTCGCGTCGATGACCGTGAGCAGCCCGCGCGCGAGCCGCCTGGCCGCGACGAAGCGCAGCGTCTCGAAGGCGTCCTTCGTGGCCTCCAGGCTGTTCTCGTCGTCCGAGACGATGCCCCGGTAGGTATCCGAGGAAAGGACCTCGGTGGGCTTGAAGTGCCTGCGCGCGAAGGTGGACTTGCCGGCCCCCGACGGACCGATGAGCAGCACGAGCGCGAGCTCGGGAATCGTGACCTTCATCGTGAGAACACCGCCATCTGGGTCGGCGCGCCGACCTCCCCGTCCACCGGACCCACCGGGAGGAAGCGCACGCTGTAACCGAAACGCTCGCACTGCTTCCGCGCCCACGCCTCGAACTCCGCCCGGGTCCATTCGAAGCGATGGTCCCGATGCCGGAACGTGCCCGCCGGGAGCGACTCGAAGCGCGTGTTGTATTCGGCGTTGGGCGTGGTGAGGACCACTACGTTCGGCCGGGCGCACTCGAAGAGGACCCGCTCGAACGCGGCCAGCCGCGGCGGGTCCAGGTGCTCCACCACCTCGATGACCGTGGCGGCCTCGAAGCCCGCGAGCCGCTTGTCCCGGTACATGAGCGAGCCGTGCAGGAGGTTCACCCGCCTGCGCTGCATCTCGGACATCCGGTCCAAGTCGAGCCGCTCCCTGGCAATCTCCAGGGAGCGCACGGACACGTCCATGCCGAGAATCTCGGAGAACTGCCGCTCCTTGAGGAGCGCCTTCAGCAGCTTGCCCTCGCCGCAGCCGAGGTCCACCACGCGCGCGGCTCCGCATTCCTTGAGCACGCCCACCACCGCCTGGAGCCGCTGCTCGTTCAGGCTCAGGCGCGACTCGAGCGTGGCCTCCTCGTCGTTGTGCACCCGTGCGCGCTCCTCGGGCTCGGGGGCCTCGTCCCCCGCGAGCCGCTCCAGCGCCTCACGGGCGAGGCTCTTCTGGTGCCGCAGGTACCGGCGCGTGATGAGCTCGCGCTCGGGGTGCGCCGCGAGCCAGCCCTCCCCGTGCCGGAGGAGCTTCTCGACCTCCTCGTCGCCCACCCAGTAGTGCTTGTCGTCGTCCAGCACGGGGATGAGCACGTAGAGGTGCGTGAGGAGGTCGCTCAAACGCGTGCGAGCCTCCAGCGTCACCGTGTAGTAGCGGCTACCGCCCCACTCCGGCACCGTCTCGTCGAGCGCGTGCCGCGTGGCGGTGACGCCGTAGCCGAGCGGTTCGAAGAGCCGGCGCAGGAACGCCTCCCCTCCCCGGCACGGCAGCACCGAGAGGCGCGCCACCAGGGGGAGTGACTGCTCGGCGAGCTCGGGCCGCTCCTTGCTGGCTCCGGACATGGCCGAGCGGAAGACGCGCGCCAGGGCCACGCTCATGAACGACGAGGCCACATAGGGACGGTCGTTGACGTACTGCTCCAGCGCCCCGCCCTCCCCAGCCAGTCCGCGCCGGTTCCGGACGAGCGCCACCGGATCCACTTCGAGCAGGAGCGCCGCCGTGGTGCGCTCCTCGGAAGCCTCGGGATAGAAGACGTGCGCCTGCCCGAATGCCAGCTCGAACGATTGGGGTCTGAAGGGGCTCTTGTGGAGCAGATACCCCAGGTCGGTAGCGGGACTGTGCGTGGTGGAGAGCGTCAGGAGCATGGCGTGTCAGGAAGCGCGACCATGGCCCCTCTGTGTTGCCCGGGGCGCGCCAGGTCTCTGGCGTGGATGGTCGCGGAATCCTGACAGGTCAACCGCTCACAGGTTGCGTTGAAGCCGCTCCTGGGCCTTCACGATGGCCGCGGTGCGGGTCGTCACGTCCAGCTTGGCGAACACGTTCCGCAGGTGCCACTTCGTCGTGGACAGGGCCACGTTGGAGCGCTCGCTGATCTCCTGGTTGCTCAGCCCCTGGGCGAGCAGCTTGAGCATCTGCAGCTCCCGCTCCGTCAGCGGCTCCAGGGGCGCGCTGGGCGCTTCCACGAGCTCGGGCGGCCCGTCCGCGCCCACCGACAGCACGTCCTGGAACCGCGCCGCGTACCGCGACGGCAGCCCGTGGCTCAGCTTCCGCTGGCTCGCGGCCGCGACGATGACCTCCTGCAGCCCCGGCGTCTCGTCGAACACGCTCCGGTTGAAGCCGAACCGCTGCACCAGCGCGATGCCCCGGTTCAGCGCCGCGAAGGCCGCCGCCGAGTCCCCCGCCCTCCAGTGACACACGGCAATCGCCGCCAGGAGCGCGCTCTCCCGGGACACGTACCCCACGTCGTGCGCGCTGGCCCGCAGCGTCTCCAGCAGCGAGTGCGCCTTGCCGTGCCGCCCCTTCGCCATCAGCACCCACGCCTGCGCCAGCCCGAGCTGCTCCCACGTCTCGTCGTAGACGCGCCGCTCGCTCCACTCCCCGCGACGCATCCGCTCGCCCAGGCCGAACTCCTGCGCCACCGCCTTCATTCGCGCCGGGGCCTGCTCCAGCAGGCACAGGCGAATCTTCTCCCCGCACACGTGCGCCAGGAAGCGCGTCTGGTGACTCACCTCCAGCACGCTGTGCAGGTAGTCCAACAGCTGCCACGCCTCCGCGTACTTCCCGCGAATCGACTTGATGCGCACCAGCACGAAGTAGGCCGTCGTGAAGGTCTCGAACGCCTGCGCCTGCTGCAGGAGCGGCAGCGCCTCGATGCAGAGCGCCTCCGCCTCGTCGAGCCGGTTCTGCTCGTACCGGGTATTGGCCAGCGCCGTCGCCGCGTTCACCCACACCGGGTTGCGCCGCCCGAGGCTCGCCCGCTCGAAGGCTGCCTCACACCGCTCCGCCGCGTCCTTCATGTTCCCCTGCGCCCGGTCCGCCAGCGCGACGAGGACGTCCGTGTAACAGGTGATGAACGGGCTGTTCAGCCCGTGCAGCGTCTCTCTCGCGCTCAGCGCGAGCCGCCGCATCGCATCGAACCGGCTCATCCGCAGCGCGTGGTAGGCCTTCGCCGCCAGCAGCACGCCCGCCAGGAAGACGTCCAGCTCCTCGAAGCCCGCCCACGCCTCCAGCTCGGGGCCGGCGCCCGCGGCCGAGTCCGACAGCACGGCGTGGAACAACGTCAGGTGCCCCAGCTGCCTCGACAGCCGCTCGCGCTCCGGGCCGGACTCCACCTGTCCCGCCGCGAGGCGCTGCCGGGCGTCCTCCAGCATCGACGAGGCCTGGGTGAGGCGCCGGGAGAGGATGAGGCACGCGATGTTCGCCACGCAGAGGGCCGGCGTCCGGATGACCTCCTCCGGCGTCAGCTTCGCCGTCCACTGGAGCACCAGGGCCATCTCCCCCTCGCGCATCCACGCCTCCACGCAGCGCGCCAGCAACTCCAGGCACCAGCTCCGGTCTCCCGAGGCGAACGCGTGCTTCAGCGCCTCCTCCGGCTGCCCGTGCTCGGCGAACCAGGCGCTCGCCACCCGGTGCAGCTGTGGGATGCGGTCGCCGAAGTCGCACGCCAGCTGCGTCCTCAGGAAGTCGAGGAACAGCGCGTGGTACCGGTACCACTGATGCTGCGTGTCGAGCGGCTGGATGAAGAGCTGCGCCCGCTCCAGGTTCGCCAGCAGCGCCGGGCCGTGGGTGATGCCCAGCAGCGCGTTGCACAAGTCCCCGTTGAGGTGGTCCACCACCGAACTCAACACCAGGAACTCGTGCACCTCCGGGGACTGCTCGCGCAGCACCGCGTCCGCCAGGTACCGCGCCACGTCGCGGTTGGAGCCGACGGCCTTCCTCAGCGCGTCACTCACCCCCGCGTGCTCGCCCGCGGACAGGAGCGCCAGCTTCACGCCGGCCACCCAGCCCTCGGTGTGCGAGCGCAGGTACTCGACGTCCTCCAGCGCCAGCTCGGCCTCACACAGCCGCTGCCCCAGCTCCCGGATGGCCTCCCCATCCATGCTCAAGTCCCGGCTGTCGAGCGTCACCAGCTGCTCGGTGAGCTTCAGCTTCGCCAGGTCCAGCTCGGGCAGGTTGCGCGACGCGACGACCCAGTGCACGTGCGGCGGCGAGTGGTCCAAGAGGTACGAGAAGGCCTTCACCAGCGCGCGCTCGCGCAGCACGTGGAAGTCGTCGAGCACCACCACCAGCTCGCGCCCCAGGTTCCACAGGCTCCGCAACACCACGGACGTGGCGTGGTCCAGCGGCAGCTCCACCTGCGCGTCGAGCTGGCTCGCGATGTACGCGTCGAAGTCCGGCGCGGCCCGGCGAATCGCTCCCACCAGATACGAGAAGAACCGCTCGGGCGCGTTGTCCAGCTCGTCGAGCGACAGCCACGCCAGCGGGTGCGGCACGCGCGCCTCGCGGTACCACTGCGTCAGCAGCGTCGTCTTGCCCCAGCCCAGCGGCGCCGTCACCAGCACCAGCTTTCCTCCGACGCCGCTGTCCATCTTCCGCAGCGCCTCGCCTCGCGACACCAGCACGGAGGCCGTCTGCGGCGGACACAGCTTCGTCGGCAGGAGATGCGACAGATGTTCGCCCAGGGGCGCCACCGGCTCCGCGGCGCTCGTCAGGGAAGATGAGGACGTCCGACTGATCCTGGGTGCGTTTCGAAGGATGGGCATTGGCTCGTTCCCCTGCGGCCAGGTCGCGAGGGGAAGTAGACCACGGTTGACCCACGAATCGCCCGGCTTACCCGGAAATCAATTGTTACCCCGGATACAACGCGTTGCGTCCAAAATCCGGTGTAAGGGCCATTTTCCGCCATCCATGAGAGCCGGGGCCTCCTGGAAACCAAGACGCATTGCGTTACTGCGTTGCAATACGGTCAGGGAGGGGGTGTTCCCCCTCCCTTCGGTGGGGGCGATGTCGCGACGCCGCTTGGTACTCCCCGTTCGTTGCGGTCCGGACTGCAACGCTTCCCCGTCCTGAGGAGGTCCAAACCATGGGTACCCAGCAATTGGGCGCGAGCACGAGCCAATGGCGCGCGCGCACCCTTTCGTTGTGCGCAGCCGTATCGCTGTTGGTGTCAACCAGTGCCGCCGCCCAGGCGCCCGCGTTCATCGAGTTCGACAGTGGGCACGTGCGCCCGCTGGCGATGTCGCCGGACGGGACGCGGCTGTTCGCCGTCAACACGCCGGACAATCGCCTGGAGGTCTTCAACATCACCTCGTCCGGCCTGCAACTCGCCGCCGAGATTCCCGTCGGCATGGAGCCGGTGTCCGTCGCCGCGCGCAGCAACACCGAGGTGTGGGTCGTCAACCACCTGTCGGACAGCGTCAGCGTGGTGAGCCTCAGCGGCACGCCGCGCGTGGTGCGCACGCTGCTCGTCGGCGATGAGCCGCGCGACGTCGTGTTCGCCGGCAGCAACGGATATGCCTTCATCACCACCGCGCACCGCGGCCAACAGCGCACCGACGCGTCCATCGCGAGCGTGCCCGGCGCCGGAGACCCGAAGCTGACCACGCCCGGCATCGGCCGCGCCGACGTCTGGGTCTTCAACCCGGCCTCGCTGGGCACGACGCTGGGCGGCACGCCCCTGCGCATCGTGACGCTCTTCGGCGACACGCCCCGCGGCCTCGCCGTCAGCCCGGACAAGCGGACCGTCTACGCGGGCATCGCCCAGTCCGGCAACCAGACGGCCTCCATCACCTTCGACAGCGTCTGCAACGGGTTCGGCGATTCGGGCTGTCTCGTCTTCCCTGACACCCGGCCGTACGGGAACAACCTCATGCCGGGCGGCCTGCCCGGTCCCTCGACGAACGTCGCCGGCGTGAAGGCGCCCGAGACGGGCCTCATCGTCAAGTTCAACAAGGCCACCAACCGGTGGGAGGACACGCTCGGCCGCAACTGGAACAACGCCGTGCGCTTCAACCTGCCCGACAAGGACGTGTTCGCCATCAACGCGGACACCCTCCAGGAGACGGCCTTCTTCACCGGCGTCGGCACCACCCTCTTCAACCTCGTCACCAACCCGAAGTCGGGCGCGGTGTACGTCTCCAACAGCGAGGCCAACAACCTGACGCGCTTCGAGGGCCCCGGTACCTTCGGTGGCAGCACGGTGCAGGGCAACCTCGCGCAGATGCGCATCACCGTCATCAACAACGGCTCCGTCACCCCGCGCCACCTCAACAAGCACATCGACTACTCGAAGCTGGCGGGCAAGCCCGGGTTCGACCCCACGGTCAAGAACCACAGCCTCTCCACCCCGACGGACATGGTGGTCTCCAGCGATGGCTCGAAGCTGTACGTGGCCGCGTTCAGCTCCAGCAAGGTCGGCGTCTACGACACGGCCGCGCTGGAGAGCAACAGCTTCGACCCGCGCACCGCGAGCGCCAACCACATCCCGGTGACCGGCGGCGGCCCCAGCGGCCTGGTCCTGGACGAGGCGCGCAACCGCCTCTACGTGACGACCCGCTTCGACAACGCGGTGAAGGTCATCGACCTGGCCACGAAGCGCGAGATTGCCGCGGCGCCCTTCTACAACCCGGAGCCCACCTCCGTCGTGCAGGGCCGCCCCTTCCTGTATGACGCGAACTTCTCCTCCGCCAACGGCGAGGCGTCCTGCGCCAGCTGCCACATCTTCGGCGACAAGGACGAGCTCGCCTGGGACCTGGGCAACCCGGACGACGAGGTGACCTCCAACCCCATCGACAAGCGCCTCGCGAGCGCCCTCGAGATTGGCCTGTTCCGCACGTTCACGACCCACCCGCGGTCGGATATCAACGGCAACAACGACGCGAACATCTTCCACCCGATGAAGGGGCCCATGACGACGCAGACCCTGCGCGGCATGACCCACCAGGGCGCCATGCACTGGCGCGGTGACCGCGCGAACGGCTTCTTCGGTATCGACGCGTACGACGAGGAGCTGTCGTTCAAGAACTTCATCGTGGCGTTCGAAGGGCTGCTCGGCCGCGCGTCCATGCCGACCGAGGCGGAGATGACCAAGTTCGCGACCTTCCAGCTCCAGGTGCAGCTGCCGCCCAACCCGGTCCGCCGGCTGGACAACTCGCTCACCACCTCGCAGCAGAACGCCAAGAACTTCTACTTCGGTAGCCGCCGCGTGGACGGCATCGCGATTGGCTCCGACACCGGCTTCAACTGCAACGGCTGCCACACCATCGACGGCGCGCAGGGCTTCTTCGGCACCGACGGTCAGGCGAGCTTCGAGGGCATCCCGCAGATCGTGAAGATTCCCCACGTGCGCAACATGTACACGAAGGTCGGCATGTTCGGCTTCGCGGACAGCGCCTTCTTCTCGCACCCGGAGTCGGGCCCGACGGGCGACCAGATTCGCGGCTTCGGCTTCACGAACGACGGTTCCGTGGACACCCTGTTCCGCTTCTTCAGCGCCATCGTGTTCACCAACACCAGCATCGGTGGACCGGCGGTGGGCTTCCAGAGCGACACGCAGCGCCGCGAGATGGAGGACTTCATGCTGGTGGCGGACACCGACCTGGCGCCCATCGTCGGCCAGCAGGTCACCCTCACCAACACCAACGCCTCGGCCGTCGGCTCGCGCATCGACCTGCTCATCGCGCGCGCCCGGGCGCCGTTCGCGTCGAAGATCCTGGGTGGCCAGACGTACGAGGCCGACCTGGTGGCGAAGGTGGCCACGGGCGGCCGCGTGCGCGGCTACCTGTATGACCGCACGGCGGGCACGTGGAAGCCCGACACCGGCACGGCGAACATCACCACCGCGGCCCTCCGCGCGCTGGCGAGCACCGCCGGCCAGGAAGTGACCTTCACGGCGGTTCCGCCGGGCTCCGGTCTGCGCATCGCGCTGGACCGGAACATGGACGGCCGGCTCGACGGGCAGTAAGCCCTCTCAATCGTAGGCCCCCAGCCCCGTCCCCGGATGTTTCCCGGGGGCGGGGCTTCTTTTTGGGGCCGGGCGTGCTTCAGCTCTCCTCGCCGCAGACGCCGTCCAGCGCGCTGCCGGAGGCGCCCTCGCAGGTGCCGCTCTCGCAGTCGCGGTCCGTGAAGCACGCCTCGCCCAGCGCGCGCTTCTTCACGCAGGTGCCATACCGGTCCCCGGGCGTGAAGTGGTTGGAGCACGTCAGCGCGCGCTCGCAATCGGCGGCCACCGTGCACTCCTCGCCCTCGGCGCGCAGCGGGTAGTCGCACACGCCTCGGGGCGCCGGGCCGTCGTCGCCGTTGGGGAAGCTGCACACCAGGTCGTCCGGGCACGCCGTCCGCGCGTCGCACGGGTCACCCACGCCCGCGGAGCAGCCCGCGGCGAGAACAGCGGCGCACAGCCAGGGAATCACCATCCGGCGCATCACAGCGAGGCCTCCAGGGAAATCACCGCCGAGCGGCCCGGCTCATCCACGCCGGAGCCATGGGTGCGGTACGTCGCATCGAACAGGTTCTGCAGCGTCAGCGCCGCCGACAGGCGCTTGCCCAGCCTCGCGCCGGCCCGCGCGTGGAAGACGACGAAGCCCGGCGTCTGGGCGCACTCCGGTGTCTCCGCGCAGGTGCGGATGTCCAGCAGGTCCGCCGCGGAGTACGCATCCTGCGACAGCGCCCAGCGCGACAGGCCCTCCACGAAGAAGACCTCTCCCGGCTCCCACGTGGCGCGCACCAGGCCGTTGAGCGGCGGCGTGCGCGACAGCGGCTCGCGGATGAAAGGCGTCCCCTCCACCGTGAGGTCCTGCCGCCGCGATTTCGTGTGCGTGTACGTGGCGTGCGTCGCCAGCGTCAGCGACGGCAGCACCTTCACGGACACCGACGCCTCCAGCGAGTGGATGTCCGCGCGATCGAGGTTCTGCCGCGTGCGGTAGGGCACCCCGTCCGGGGTGAACTGCTGCCCATCCAGCAGCGTCGGCACGTTGCCCACCAGCCCATCCACCACCGTGAAGGCGTAGAAGAGCTGCGCGCCCACCGGCCCGCGGTCCACCCGCGTGCCCAGCTCGGCGGTGTAGGACTGCTCGGGGTGCAGGTCGCGGCCGGGCACGAGGTAGCCCGGGCCGTCCGCGCCCAGCCGCAGGTAGTCGTCGATGTTGGGGGCCCGGAAGCCCGAGCCCAGGTTGAGCAGCACCGAGACGCCGTCCGCCACCCGCTGCCGCACGCCCAGCTCACCCGCCAGGCCCACCGAGTTCTGCGTCGTCGCGGGCAGCACCGGCAACGGGTCGCTCGCGTCGGGGAACGCCTCCGTGAGCCGCGCATCCACGGGCAGCGACACGCGGTGGACCTGCGCCCGCAGGCCCGCGTGGTACGAGAACGGCCGCTCCGCGTCGCTGGCGAGCAGGCCGAAGACGCCGGCCGACACCTGCGTGGGCGCTCCCGGGTAGCGCGCGTCCTCCGGCACCGGAGAGAAGTCCAGCGCGGGCTCGGACAGCGGGCTGCGGCCGGCGTTGCTCGTCGCCTTGTCGTGGAAGACCTCCGCCCCGAAGATGGGCACGGGCGCGCCCGGCAGCGCGGACAGCGCTGGCGTCTCGGCCTCCGCGCGCAGGCCCACCGTCCACACATTCACGCTGTCCCGGTCCATCCGGTCTCGCGCCACGCGGAAGCGGTCCACCTGTTCGCTCTGGCGGTGCATGCTCAGCTCCACCGCGCCGCGCCGCAGGAAACCCGAGCCCGTGTGCTCCAGCCGCGCGTGCGCGAAGTCGCGCTCCTGGTCGCTGAAGCGCCGGAAGTCCCCCGGCGCCGAGCGGTCCAGGCGCGGCGCGTCCGACTGCCGCACGCCCTGGTACTGGAGGTACAGCTGCAGGCCGGGCCGCAGGCGCTGGCGCACCTTCAGCGCCGCGTCGCCCTCCTGGTAGCCCGTGTACCGCTGTACGCCCACGCGCTCACCGCCCCGCAGGTCATTGAAGTCACGCAGCGTGAGCGCGCCGGCCACCGCCGTGTCCTGCAGCGACACGCCCGCGCGCAGGTGCCCCTGGAGGCTCTGGTCCGCGCTGCCCGCCTGCGCGCGCACCGCGCCGATGGGCGTGGTCTCCGACGCGAAGCGCGGCCAGAAGGTGCGCACGTTGATGACGCCACCCAGCGCGTCCGAGCCGTACAGCACCGAGCCCGGCCCGCGCACCACCTCCAGCTGCTCCACGAGGAACGGGTCCACCGTGTTGAGGTACTGGTTGGGGCCCGAGCGCACGGTGCCGTTGTTGAGCCGCACGCCGTCCACCAGCAGCAGCACGTGCTGGCCGTACAGGCCGCGGAGGATGGGCGCGCCGCCACCGTGGTTCGTCTTCTGGAGGAAGACGCCCTCGGACTCGAGCAGCGCCTCGGGCGTGGTGCGCGCCGGCCGCTTCGCCAGGTCCTCGCGCGTCACCACCGACATCGCGCGGGGCTGGCTGGAGGTGGGCCGGGGCCGCCGCGTGGCCGTCACCACCGTGCTCGGAATGACGGGCTCCTCGCCCGACTCCGGCTCGACGGTGCCTCCGGGCGCGGACGTCGGGGCGGACACCGGGTTGCCGGGAGGCGTCTCTCGCGGCACGAGGGCGGAGGGGGCCTGCCCGGCGGGCGCGTCCGCGGACGCCTCGGTGGAGGAGGGCTCGGAGACCGGCGCATCCGCTGGAGGAGTGGAAGGCTCCGCGGCAGAAGGCTCGAGCTGCTCCTGCGCGTGGGCCGGGACGAGGGGCGCGCCGGTGAGGGCACAGCACGCCATCAGGACGAAGGGTCGAAGGTGCATGGGGCTTTGACGGAAGTCTCCTACGGCTGATCCTCCCAAGGGAAGACGGGGGGGGCCCGACCCTGTCGCACGCGCCTGGCCACACCGGCCGTTGCCCCGCCGACGCTTTTTTTGACGGAGTGCCGGACCGCCCTCCTAATGCCGGTGCAGGTCGGTAGCTGCCTGTAGCAGCCACGCCCGGAGGAAGTCCGATGCAGGATGGAAGCGCCAGCCCCCTGAGCCCCGAGGCTCCATCATCACCGGCGGCCGCCGAGGCGCCCGTCGACGCGCGCGGCCCCGAGGCCGACATCGTCTCCACCCACGTCCTGGTGCCGGAGGAGCAGGTCCAGAAGCTTCGCGAGCTGGCCCGGCGCACCCGCATCCACCAGAGCGAGTACCTCCGCGAGGCGGTGGATGACCTGCTCGGCAAGTACGGCCGCGCCAACCCGAAGCCGGAGGGCCAGTCGTGAGCGCCATGGCCCTCACTCCCCGTTCCTCCCCGTCCCGCACCCGCGAGCCGGCTCCCGCCGTGCTCGTTCGCGACTCGGACGCCGTGCGCACGCCGCGCACCCGCCTGGCCTCCGAGCGGCCGGCCTCCATCCGCGAGGCCATCGTTCGCTGGCTCGACCAGGAGCTGTGAGTTCCGCGCCCGGCCCCTCTCTGGAGGCCGGGTCCGCACGCAAGGTAGGCTGGGGACTCCCTTCTTCCAGGAGTCCCCACACCCCATGCGTTGCTCCTTCCTGACCGCCGCTGCCCTGGCCTTCGCCGCCGCTGGCTGTGCGACCTCGGGCTTCGACAAGCTCTACCCCGGGATGTCGTCCCATCAGGTGGTGGAGGCGATGGGCAGCGGTCCGTCCCGCGCGCAGGAGTTCCCCGACCAGTCCACCGCCTGGTACTACGGCGAGGACCGCTGCGTGCTCATGCGCGAGGACAAGCTGGTCTCCAAGGCCACGTCGGAGGACACCACGTCCATCGACGTGGGCGTCGTCGCGGTGCGCGACACGACGAAGGCGCTCTGCGCTCCCGAGGGCTACGCGGCCAAGGAGAAGCGCGAGCAGGAGATCGACACGCCGTTCGGCACCTACCGCGGCAACATCGACCCGTCCGCCGCCATGAAGAAGGTGAAGGGCGTGGTGACGGGCCAGGAGGCGCCGGCCGACGAGAAGCAGGAGCAGGCCAACACGCCGGCTCCGTAGTCCTCCCCTTCCCGCTTCACGCTCCCGGGGCCGCGCGCGTCACACGCCGCGGCCCCGTGGCTTTTCGAAGGGGCCTCAGGCGGAGGGCGCCGTGGCCTCGCCTTCCTTGTCCAGCTTGCCGGCGATGTCGCGGAAGGACATGTGGCCGACGGACAGCAGCACGAGGCCGACGAGCACCTGCTGCACCGTCTGGGACAGCCACATGACGTTGGCGTAGGCCAGCCCGCTGGCGTTCACCACGGTGGCCGGCAGGAAGAGGCTGAGCCCCACCTTGGTGGCGGCCTGGAACGTCCCCATCATCCCCGGGGCGGCGGGAATCATCAGCCCCACCACCAGCACGCCGAGGACGACGTAGGCCTGGAAGAGCGACAGGCTCATGGGCTGGCAGGCGGAGCCGGGCGCCGCGCCCGAGCAGTCGAAGGCGTTGGAGAGCATGGCCATGCCGGCCCCGTTCACTCCCCAGTACAGCACCGTGTAGAGGAAGAAGAGGGCCACCTGCTTGCCGTCGGGCAACTGCCGCATGGCGCCGACGAAGGTGTCCACGACGTCCGCGACCTTGTCCGCCAGGGCCGGAGCGAGGCGGCCCACGGTGGCGCGCACCAGCCGCACGGTGCGCTGCTGCTGCCAGAGGCCGAAGAGCAGGAACATCAGCCCGCCGCCGAACACGCCGAACAGCACCCAGGAGCCCCACTTCACGTAGCGGATCTCCGGCGTCTCGGTGGGGACGAAGAAGAGCAGCACGCGCATCATCGCCGCGACGAAGAGGCCGTCGGTGATGCGCTCGAGCACCACGGACGTCATGGCCGCGCTGCGGCGGATGGAGCTGCGCTGGGCGATGAGGAAGGGCCGGGCGAACTCGCCCAGGCGGAACGGCAGCACCAGCAGCATCATGAAGCCGATGCCGGAGGCCTCGTTGAGCTTGCGGAAGGGCACCCGCTCCAGTCCGGACAGGAGCGCGCCCCAGCGCAGGGTGCGGAAGACGTGGATGGCCATCAGGATGCCGAAGTACGGCACCAGCCACGCGTAGTTGGCCGCCTTGAGGCTGGCGACCTGGGTGGCCCAGTCCGTGTCCCGGAAGGCCCACCACATGAAGAGGAACGTGACCAGCAGACTGGCCAGCAGCTTGACGGCGCGTTTCACGGCGGCCGGGTATACCGTCAGTCCGAGTCAGACTCCAGCGGTTCACCGGCCAGCAGCCTGGAGGGGTTATCCCTCATGAGCCGGGCGAACGCCTGCTCCCCTGCCCTGCTCCGAAGTTCAGCCAACGCTCGACCCACCCAGTCCCGGGCGCCCACGGGGGCATGCAGGTCCGTGGCACCCACCGCGTAGAGGCCGTCGTCCAGGAAGGCGCGGGCCAGCTTCTTCGCGGTGTTGCCGTAACGACCCGTGAGCGCCCCCACGTCCAGTTGCAGGAGCGCCCCGGCCCGCACGGCCTCCGCGGCGCGGCCCTTTCGCTCGAACTCCAGGCAGCGCTCGGGGTGGGCCAGCAGGGGGATGACGCCCTTGGTGCGGATGCGGAAGAGGATGTCCGGCAGCGCGGGAACGGGGGCGGTGTAGGGAAGCTCCACGAGGACGTAGCGCCCCGGGCCCAGGGTGCGGGCAGAGGGCGTGCCCAGGCCGCGCACGAAGGTGTCGTCCAGCACGTTCTCCGCGTTGCGGCCCAGCGTCAGGGGGATGCGCTCGCGCTCCAGGGCGGCGGCGAGCTCCGCGCGGCGCGTGTCCACGACGTCCACGGGGGCGTACTCGGGACGGGCATGGGGGCTGGGGGCGACGGTGGAGAAGCCCAGGTCCACCAGGGCGCGCGCCATCTCCAGCGCGTCGTCGAGGGTGCGGGCGCCGTCATCCACTCCGGGGAGCAGATGGCAGTGCAGGTCGACGAAGCCGCTCACGCGTCCCCGCCGTGCCGGTCCGGGTGGCTGGAGGGCGGCAGCTCGTCCTCCCGCTCATCCATCTGCCGCTCGGGCACTCGGTACTCCTCGCCCAGCCAGCGGCCGAGGTCCACGGCGCGGCAGCGACGGGAGCAGAAGGGAAACGAGGCGTTCTCCCCTCTCGGGGGGACGGGCTTCTGGCAGGTGGGACACTTCAAGGTGCTCATGATGGATGGTGTTCTAGATAAGCGTTGACGCTCTTCAGGGCCAGGATGTTTCGTGCCCGGACTTCTCGTGGGAGGTCTCGCGTCATGAAGGTCCTGCGCATCACCGAGCCGGGTGGTCCCGAAGTGCTTGCCCTGGAGGAGCGACCGGAGCCCGAGCCCGGCCCCGGCGAGGTGCGCGTGCGGGTGCGCGCCTCCGCGCTGAATCGGGCGGACCTGCTGCAGATTCGCGGCTTCTACCCCGCTCCGCCGGACGTGCCGCCGGACGTGCCGGGCCTGGAGTACGCGGGCGAGGTGGTGGCGGTGGGCCCGCGCACGCGGCGGCTCAAGGTGGGCGATAGGGTCATGGGGCTGGTGGGCGGCGGCGCGTGGGCGGAGTCGCTGATTACACACGAGCGCGAGCCGCTGCCCATGCCGGAGGGCCTGGACTTCGCGGACGCGGCGGCGCTGCCGGAGGCGTACCTCACCGCGTACGACGCGCTGGTGCTCCAGGGGGACATGCGTCCCGGGGAGACGGTGCTCATCCACGCGGTGGCCAGCGGCGTGGGCTCGGCGGCGGCTTTGTTGTGCAAGGCGTCCGGGGTGCGCGTGGTGGGCACGGGCCGCAACGCGGCGAAGCTGGCGCGGGCCTCCGAGTGGGGCGTGGCGCGTACGGTGCTGTGTGCTTCATCACCGCCGAAGTTCGCGGACGCGGTGAAGGCGGAGACGGGCGGCCGGGGCGCGGACCTGTGCCTGGATCTGGTGGGCGGAGACTACCTGCCGGAGACGCTGGACGCGGTGGCGCCGCGCGGCCGGGTGATGCTGGTGGGACTGGTGGCGGGCAACAGCACGGAGCTGAACCTGGGGACGGTGCTCGTCAAGCGGCTGCGCGTCACCGGCACGGTGCTGCGCAGCCGGCCGCTGGAGGAGAAGATTGCCCTGTCGCAGAGCGCGGAGCGGCACCTGTTGCCACTGTTCCGCTCGGGCGCATTGCGGCCCGTGGTGGACGCGGTGGTGCCCATGGCGGAGATACGTCAGGCGCTGGAGCGCATGGCGAAGAACGACTCCGTGGGCAAGCTCGTGGTGCGGTGGGAGTGAGCAGCTACGCGGCGGCCCGCGTGCGCGCCTTCTGATGGATGAAGTCGGTCCGGAACCGGCGGTCCACGGGGACGTGGGCCTCGCTGGCCGCGCGGAGGAGTTCGTCGACATCCATGTCCACGGTGCGCACGCGCAGGTGCGGCTGGGCGATGAGCTGGCTCGCCTCCTGGAGCCAGGCCGCGTAGGTGGAGGGCAGGTCTCCGGCGTCGGCCGAGGCCTCCCGCAGCCGCTCCCACTGCGATTGCTGGTACCACGCGAGTACCAGGGGCGCCGACGTCCCGGTGTGCGCCTCCGAGAAGGCGCCCAGCGTCCCCTCCAGTACGTGCGCGGGCTCCTGCCGGAGCTGCGCTTCCTGCTCGGACTGCCGCTGAGCAAGGCGCTGGACGGCGGGGGCGTCTGGATGCCTCTGTTTCATGAGCGTCCAGACGACTTTCTGGAAGAGCGCCTCCGCCAGCTCCCTCGCGCGGGCGGACTGAGTGGTGCGGGCGGTCAGCCGGAGGACGGCGTAGTGAAGGGCCGTGCAGCGCTTCTCCACCTCCCCGGTGAAGGACTCCGGAGGCATGTTGCCGTGGCGGGCACGCCACTCGGGCAGCAATTGCTCCAGCATCCTGGCGGCAGTGTCCCGAGGAAGGATGTCCGGGTCGCAATACAGCCCCGTCTGCGCTCCGAAGAGCTTCTGCCGGTTGGCCTTCGCGCCATAGACGCCCGTCACCAGGATCGAGATGACGGAGGCGACGATCAGCGAGACGCCGAGGAGGTACCTGCCCTGGAAGAACGAGATGACGCTGAACAGCAGCATCCACGTGCGCAGGTAGCCCATGAAGGCGCTGAGGAAGTGGAAGGGAATCTCCACCCCCACGGTCACCGTCTCCTTCTTCTTCCCCAGCAACCCCTTCTCTTCCCGTTCCTCCTCTCCGGTGACCCACATGGAGCCGAGCGGAATGAGGGGCAGGAAGTAGAGGTGGACGAAGCGCGTGGCGATGTGCTGCCCACCGCACCCGCGGACGTCGCCGTAATAGCGTACTCCGGAGATGATAGGAATCATGAGTCCCCCCCGCTGGAGGACCCATGCTACTCGCGCCCGCTCAGGGGGAGGCGCAACGAGGCGGTCTTGCGTTCACTTGTCAAAGGCGGGGCGCAGGTAATCCCTGACATCCACCACCTCGTGCTCGGGTGAGCTGCCGCCCACGAAGTGAAGGATGGGCAGGTGGCCGGCGCCGATGATGAGCAGGACGCGCTCGTCCGGTGAGGACATGAGGCGCTGGAGGTTGCGGAAGATGCGCAGATTGCGGTTGTACCAGGCCGACCGCAGATCCGCGCCGAGGTAGCCGTCCTCCCCGTCCTCCTTGAAGATGCCGATGGAGTACGCGCCGTGCTCCTGGCGCATCAGCTCCGGGGAGTTCAGGTAGCGCAGGTGTTCCATCAAGGGCTGGCGCGTCTTCAGCTCATCTTGGTGCGCATAGAGCTGGGTGAAGCGCTGCTGCCACTTCGGGTCGGCGGTCTCGAACTGCCTGGCGTCCACCTTGTCGAACAGCGGGTTGAAGATCTGATGCGGGTCCGCGTCCACGGCGTAGACCTTCGGGTGCCCCAGCTTCTTCGCGAGCCGGAAGCCCACCTGGTCCACTTCATTGGCCGTCAGCTGCGCGCGGCCCGCCACGTAGTCCTGGTACCGGGCATCCAGCGCGGCCTGCTTCGGGACGTCCACCTCCACGGCGATGCGCGTCGGCTGGAACCTCGCCAGGGCCTCCACCAGGGCCTCGACTTCCCGCTGTCGCTCCGGTGAGAGCACGTCCAACGCGTGCTGGGGCTTGTACTGGTCCAGCCCCGCGTCCTTGAAGTGGAACGTGCCCAGCATCATCAGCCGGGGCTTCGGCTCCTTCGCGCCGAGGAAGTCGGGAGTGCTCTCGGAGGACTCGGGCTTCGGGGCCGGCGCGGATGCGCAGGCCAGCAGTGGGCCCATGAGGCACATCCAGAGAAGGGGCTTCAGACGAGGCATGAGGGCTCCTGTTGCAATCGGGTTGCCCCCGGTACGCGCGCCCGCGCGCCTGATTGCATGCGCGGCCTCACTCCGCCTCCGCGGTTCCGCTGCGCGGCGAATGTTTCCCTCAGCTTGGATCGTTACGTTTTGAGGAAATCTGATTTTTCGGTTTTGTCATGTATTTTCGTTCTGATCCAGACAGACCGCTGCCCCGGGCGCGGGTAGGCGCGTGGGCACGGTTGACTCTGATTGCCTACCAACAGCAATAGACAGACACGTTCAGCTCCTGTCCGGCATCTGGTGCGCCTGTTGTGTGAATGGGTGCGGAAGCCTCTCCCGCTCCGCGCCTGCGAGCCATCGCGCGTGGATGGCCTGCCTCCGTCGGAGTCGAGCATGAATGAAGCCCCCGCCATTCGCCGGGTGACGCCTGTCCAGGAGCCCGTGGCCCATCCCAGCCAGCTCGGGCCCGGCATGCGCATCAACCACTACGAGCTCATCCGCCAGCTCGGCAGCGGGGGCATGGGCACGGTGTTCCTCGCTCGCGACACCCGGCTGGGCCGCCGTGTGGCCATCAAGCTCCTGCACACGGAGAACCCCGAGTTCACCCGCCGGTTCATCCTCGAGGCGCGCGCCACCGCGCAGTGCAGCCACGAGAACATCGTCATCATCCACGAGGTCGGTGAAGTCGCTGGCAGCCCGTACATGGTCCTGGAGTTCCTCCAGGGACAGCCGCTCAACAAGCTCCTCAAGGCCAGCCCCCGCCTGCCCCCCGCCCGCGCCGTGGAGCTGATGACGCCCGTGCTCCGCGCGCTGGCCTGCGCCCACGAGCGGAAGATCGTCCACCGGGACCTCAAGCCCGAGAACATCCTGGTGACGGACTCGGGCACCATCAAGGTGCTGGACTTCGGCATCGCCAAGGTGCTCCAGCCCGACGAGCGCGCGGGCGAGGTGTCTCCGCGGGCCGTCGCGGCGGAGCTTCGCGCGCTGGCGAGCTCGGGCGCTCCGGACGAGGCCATCCACCTCACCCGGCAGGGGGCGCTGCTCGGGACGATGGCGTACATGTCCCCGGAGCAGTGGGGCAGCGGCGCGTCCATCGACCACCGGACGGACATCTGGGCGGTGGGCATCATGCTCTTCCGGATGCTCGCGGGCCGGCATCCGCTGGACCCGCTGCGCGGCCCCCAGCTCATGGTCACCGGGGTGCTCGACGAGCCCATGCCCCTGCTGCGGGACGTGGCGCCCGACGTGCCCGCCGAGCTGGCCGCCATCGTCGACCGCTGTTTGCTCAAGCGGAAGGAGGAGCGCGTCCGGGATGCGCTGGCGCTACTGCGCGCCCTGGAGCCCTTCCAGCCCGGGCGCTACACCCGGGAGGTCCGCATCGACGAGAGCCCGTACGCGGGCCTCAGCTCCTTCCAGGAGGCGGACGCGAGCCGCTTCTTCGGCCGCTCCCGCGAGACGGCGGCGCTGGTGCACCGCATCCAGGACCGGCCGCTGATTGGCGTCGTCGGTCCGTCCGGCGCGGGCAAGTCCTCCTTCGTGCGGGCGGGCCTGGTGCCCGTGCTCAAGCGCTCCGGGGACCGCTGGGAGTCGTTCGTCATCCGGCCCGGACGCAATCCCCTGGCGGCGCTGGCGAGCATGGTGGCGCCCTTCGTGACGTCCTCTCCCACGGTGGAGGAGGACATCCAGAAGCAGCAGCAACTCGCCAACCACCTGCGCGCGCAGCCCGGCTACGTGGGCTCCGTGCTGCGTGCCCGGGCCCGCCGTGAGCGCCGGCGCATCCTGCTCTTCGTGGACCAGTTCGAGGAGCTCTACACGCTCGTGTCGGACCCGGCGGAACGGCAGGCCTTCACCGCGTGTCTCTCCGGCATCGCCGATGACGCGACGTCTCCGATTCGCGTCGTCCTGTCCCTGCGCTCCGACTTCCTCGACCGCGTCTCCGAGGACGAGCGCTTCATGGCCGAGCTGTGGCAGGGACTGTTCTTCCTGGGACCGCCGAACAGCGAGGGGCTTCGGGACGCGCTGGTGCAGCCGGCGGAGCTGGCGGGGTACCGGTTCGAGACGCCGGCCATGGTCGACCAGATGCTCCAGCACCTGGAGTCGACGCCGGGCGCCCTGCCCCTCCTGCAGTTCGCCGCCACGCAACTGTGGGAGGCGCGGGATCCGGCGCAGCGGCTGCTGACCGAGAGTGCCTATCAGCGGCTCGGAGGTATCACCGGGGCGCTCGCGACACATGCGGACAGCGTGCTCGCGAAGATGTCGGCTTCGGAGCGGAACCTGGCTCGGGCCGTGTTCCTGCGGCTGGTGACGCCCGAGCGCACGCGCGCCATCGTGTCCCAGGACGAGCTGCGGGAGCTGTCCGGGAACGCGGGGGAGCTGCGGCAGGTCATCGACCATCTCGTGCAGGCGCGGTTGCTCGTTACTCAGACGGGAGGCGGTGCCAACGGTGCGTCCGTGGAGCTGGTGCACGAGTCGTTGATTCATGGCTGGCCCACCCTGCTCCGGTGGCTCGATGAGGGACAGGAGGACGCGGCGTTCATCGAGCAGCTTCGCAATGCGGCTCGGCAGTGGCAGGCCAAGGGGCGTGATAGCGGTTTGCTGTGGCGCGGGGAGATGGTGGACGAGGCGCGGCGCTTCCAGCGCCGCTACCGGGGGGAGCTGCCGGAGCTCCAGTGCGCGTTCCTGGATGCGGTGTTCGCGTCCGCGGCTCGGGCTACGCGGGTTCGGCGGGCACTGTTGGCGGCTTCCGGGACGGTCCTCATCCTGATGGTCGTCTCGGCGGCGGTGGCGCTGGTGGTCATCAGCGACGCGCAACGGGAGGCGGAGCGGCAGGCGGAGCTGGCCGTGAGCGCCGAGGCCACGGCACGCGCCGCCGAGGCGATTGCCAAGGCGGCCGAAGCCGAGGCGAAGCAGCGACTGGCGGAGGTCCAGGAGAAGGAACTGGCGCGTCAGCAGGCACAGCGCCGGGCGGAGGAGGCCAGTGCGCAGGTCGCGCTCGCCAACAGCGAGCTGGTGCGGCGGAACGTGGCCCTGCGCTCCGCCCTGAAGAAGACGCAGCAGGCGCAGCTGCGGGCCCGGATCGCGAAGGCCCGCGCGGAGAAAGCCGCTGAAGAGGCACGCAAGGCGACGAAGGATGCCGAGCGGCTCCTGAAGCGAGAGCAAGACCGTGCTCAGCGCCTTGAGTCGTCGCTCGGCAGCTCGTTCGTCAAGTCACTCAAGTGAGGTCACCGTGACACGCATGAAGAGTTCGGCCCTGCCCGGCCTCGCGCTGGCAGCGGCCTGGATGATGCTGTGGGCGACGGCCGCGGAGGCGCAGCAGGCACGGACCTCGCTCGGCGTGGGCGAGACTCGCCCGTGGGCGCGCGGAGTCGCGGCGAAGGATCAGCAGACCGCGCAGGCCCTGTTCCTGGAGGGAAACGAGCGGCTGCAGGAGTCCGTCTTCATCGAGGCCGTCCGGCAGTACGAGTGGGCGCTCAAGCACTGGAACCACCCGGCCATCCACTACAACCTGGCGCTGGCGCTGATGAACCTGGACCGGCCAGTGGAGGTCCACAAGCACCTGGTGGCTGCGATTGAGCATGGGCCGGAGCCGCTGGATACGGGACGGTACGAGCACGCGCTCAGCTACAAGGCGCTCATCGAGAAGCAGCTCGCGTGGCTGGAGGTGACGTGTGACGTCCCCGGCGCCACGGTGACGCTGAATGGCCAGTCGCTGTTCTCGGCTCCGGGGCAGTTCAAGGGGCTGGTGCGGCCGGGCATGTACAGCCTCGTCGCGCTCAAGGGGGGTTATCTGCCGACGGAGAAGGGCCAGCCCGTCATGCCGGGGGAGAAGGTGCAGGTTCAGCTCAAGCTGTACACCTCGGACGAGGTCACTCAGTACCGCCGACGGTGGTCTTCCTGGCTTCCCTGGTCGGTGGTAGGCGCGGGAATGGCGGTAGCCGGAGGCGGCGCGCTCCTCCACATGAATGCTCACGACCGGCTCGACGCGTTCGACACGGAAGTCCGTGGCTGCAGTCAGGGCTGCCCCCCAGGACCGGGGCTCGTGAGGCTGCGGACCCAGGCCAATACCCTTCAGAACATCGCGGTGGGTTCGTATGTCCTGGGCGGTGCCGCGCTGACCACGGGCGCGGTGTTGCTCTATCTCAATCGCGCACAGCCCTACCGCATCAACCCGGACGACCCCAGCCAGACGATGCTCGTCACACCGCTCGTTGGGGCCGGCTCAGGTGGTGTGCTGGGAACGTTCCAGTTTTGAGGAGGCCCCCGTGAATCGAGAACTCCCATTCCTGCTCGGACGCACTCTGCTGGCCATCCTCTGCCTTCCGTTCCTGTCCTGCATCCAGTCCGACAGCATCACCTGCCCCTCGGGACTGCTCTGTGCCCCCGACATGAAGTGCGCTGCCAGTCAGGATGTGTGCATCCGTAACGATTGCGGCGACGGGGACATCCAGTTCCAGTTCGACGAAGTATGTGACGACGGGAATATCATCGATGGTGATGGCTGCAGTCATGACTGCAAGTCAGAGGAGGTCTGTGGAAACGGCATCGTGGACACCGCCGCGCTCGAGAAATGTGACGATGGTAACGAGGAGGATGGTGATGGCTGCAGCGCCGATTGCAAGTCAGACGAATTGTGCGGTAATCGCATCATCGATGTCGGCGTTGATGAGATGTGCGACGACGGCAACGAGGAGGATGGTGATGGTTGTAGCGCCGATTGCTTGTCCAATGAGATCTGCGGCAACAACGTTGTCGACTACGACGAGGGCTGCGACGATGGCAATCACGTGGATGGCGACGGCTGCAGCGCGGATTGTCGATCCGATGAGGTATGCGGCAATGAGGTCGTCGATGACAACGAGGTGTGCGACGACGGCAACGAAGAGAGTGGTGATGGGTGCAGCGCGAATTGTCAATCCAAGGAACTCTGCGGCAATGGCATCGTCGATGTGAAAGAAGCGTGCGACGACGGAAACGAGGTGAGCAAGGACGGCTGCAGCGCTGATTGCCGCTTGGAGGTGGGCTGCGGCAACAGCGTGCTGAATCCCGGCGAGGAATGTGACGACGGCAACAGCTCCAATGAAGACGACTGCTTGTCGTCGTGTGTCCTGGCCACATGTGGAGATGGGTATGAGGACCAATTCGGTCCGGAGACCGAGGAGTGCGACGACGGCAATGCCCTTGCCTGTGGCACTTGCTCAAAAGACTGCCAGACCGACCAGGAGTCCAGCGTCGCTACGGGGTCCATCAAAACCATCCCGGGAAATCAGATTTCAGATGGCGAGGTATTTTCCATCAGCGATGGCCGCATCCGGCTGTTCTTCGAGTTCAACAAGATATTCGGGGCGCATGGTGCACATATTCCGGTCGGGATTAGTGACGTTACAAGTGCATCCGGTGTAGCCACCGCCGTGGAGAAGGCCATCCAGAGCGTGAGTTCGGAGGATGCCTCCGAAGCCGGGAAATTGAACCTCGTGGCCAGGGTGGAGCCCGCTGAAAGCGATGTCGTGTATCTGGAGAACGCGACTCCTGGCACCCATGGGAACCAGCTCATCATCGAGTCCGTCAATGACCAGGAGTTCCAGGTAACAAGCATGAGTGATGGCGGGGGCCATGACTGCCCGAAGGACACCGCCTGCTCGGCCGACGACGACTGTGCTGGAGACGGACATGGTGGGATGGGCGTATGTGAGAAGCGAGGCCAGCAGCGGGTCGGGCAGTGCATCATTTCACGCCCCCGCAACTGACCATTGCGCCCCGCCCCCGTCCCTCTATCCTGCGCCGCCATGGCAACCCACTTCGACCCCAGCGCCGCCGCCCAGCCGGGTTCCGGCGTCTTCGGCCTTCCGCACACGCCGGACGAGGCCCATGTCGTCCTCATCCCCGTCCCCTTCGAGGCCACCACCAGCTACGGCGGTGGCACCTCCGAGGGCCCCGCCGCCGTCCTCGACGCCAGCCGGCAGGTGGACCTCTTCGACGTGGAGACCGGCCGCCCCTATGAGCGCGGCATCGCCATGCTCCCCGAGCCCCAGGAGCTGCGCGACTGGAACACCCGCGCCAAGGAGCGCGCCCAGGTCGTCATCGAGGCCGGCGGCATCCACTCCGGCGCCCCCGAGCTGCTCAAGGCCGCTAGTGACGTCAACGCCCTCTGCGACCAGATGAACGAGCACGTCTACCGCACCGCCAAGCACTGGCTCGACCAGGGCAAGCGCGTGGGTGCCGTCGGCGGAGACCACTCCATCTCCTTCGGCATCATCCGCGCCCACGCCGAGAAGTACCCCGGCCTCGGCGTGCTCCACCTCGACGCCCACGCCGACCTGCGCGTGGCCTACGAGGGCTTCACCTGGTCCCACGCCTCCATCATGTACAACGTCGCCGAGCGCATCCCCGGCATGAAGACGCTCGTCCAGGTCGGTCTGCGCGACATGAGCCAGGAGGAGCACCGCTACATCGAGGACTCCAAGGGCCGCATCCACGGCTTCTTCGACTCGGTCCTCCAGAACCGCCGCTTCGACGGCGTGCCCTGGAACCGTCAGGTGGACGAAATCGTCGCGCTGCTCCCGCAGCAGGTCTACCTGTCCTTCGACATCGACGGGCTCGACCCCGTCCTCTGCCCCCACACCGGCACCCCGGTGCCCGGCGGCCTCTCCTTCCCCGAGGCCGTCGCCCTCATCTCCGGCGTCGTCCGCTCCGGCCGCACCATCGTCGGCTTCGACCTCACCGAGGTCTCCCCGGATCCGGAAGGCGGCGAGTGGGACGGCAACGTCGGCGCCCGCCTCCTCTACAAGATGATTGGCTGGATGCTGAAGTCCCAGCGGGCCTGAAGCACCCCCGGCCTCAGCCCCTCGGCAAGAGCAGGCTGAACGTCGAGCCGTGGCCGGGCCGGGACACCGCGGACAGCGCGCCTCCATGCAGGCGCGCCAGCTCCGATGCCACGTGCAGCCCCAGGCCGGCGATGCCCGCCGGCCCCGACTGGAATGGCGTGAAGAGCCGGGGAACCTCCTCCTCCGGGAAGCCCGGCCCCACGTCCTTCACCTGCACCGTCACCAGCGAGCGCGAGGCCTGCATCTCCACCTTCACCTCGCCCCGGCCGCCGTTCTGGCTCACCGCGTTCGCCAGCAGCACGTCGAAAATCTGACGGACGCGCTCCGGGTCGAACCGCACGGACACCGGCTCCGACGGCGCCACCAGCGCCACCGGCGCCCGCACCTTCCAGGACGTCACCGCGTCCCGCAGGTGCTGCGCCAGGTCCGCCTCCACCGGCTGGAGCGCCAGCCCCCCCGCCGCCAGCCGCGCCACGTCCTTCAGGTTGCGGCCCAGCGCCTCCAGCGACTGGAGCTGCGCCTCCAGCGACGACAGCGCCGAGCGGTCCACCGCCGGTGCCGCCTCCAGCCGCTTGAGCTGCTCGCGCGCCGTGTCCACCGGGCCCTGGAGCGTCTGCGCCACCCACTGGCCCAGCACCTCCACCGGGGAGTCCGTGTTCACCGTCCGCGGCGCCGGCGCGGCGGCCAGCGACTGGCGGATGACCGACTCGAAGTCGGTGATTTCGAAGGGCTTGTGCAGGAAGGCCGAGGCCTCCGGCGCCCCCTGCGGCAGCACGGCGCTCAGCAGGATGATGGGCACGTCCTTGAGCTGCTCCTCCTGCTTCAGGCGGCGGCACAGCTCCACGCCGCTCAGGCGCGGCATCATGTGGTCCGTCACCACCAGCTGTGGCCGGCGCGCGCGGGCGAGCCCCAGCGCCTCCTCGCCGTCACGGGCCCTCAGGACGTCGTGGCCCAGGTCTTCCACCACCTGGCTGAGAACCTCCAACACCGCTGGTTCGTCGTCCGCGACCAGGACGAGACTCATGCTTCCACTCCCTCGGCTTCAGCGCGCGGCCTGTCACCGCGCGCCGCCAGGATAACGACCCACCCCCACGGCATACCGTCACCGCTGGGCAGGCACGCATCCCGGAGATGCACTCGTTCACGGATGAGCGGACTGATCTATGAAGAGCGGCGTACCGTCACCAGGGCCCGCCGGGTTGCTTGCGGCGTTCCCGACAGTCGGGGTGTCCTTCACCCGACATTTCCTGGTGGCGCATGGAGGGTTGGCATGAAGGCTGGAGTCATGAAGTGGAGCCTGCTGATGGTGGCGTTGCTGGCCTCGGGCCCGGCGAGCGCGGACCTGGCCCGGCGCCGGGACGCCATCGTCGAGGTCGTCCAGAAGGTCTCCCCCGCCGTCGTCTACATCGGCACCGAGCAGGAGGTGGAGTCGCGCTTCCGCGGCCGGCGCTCGCCGCTGGAGGAGTTCTTCGGCGGCTTCGGCGGGAACGAGGAGCGGCGCGAAAAGATTGAAGGCTTGGGCAGCGGCGCCATCATCGACCCGTCCGGCATCATCGTGACCAATGACCACGTCATCCGCGGCGCCTCCGCCATCCACGTGGTGCTGGCGGATGGGCGCTCGCTCGAGGCGGAGGTCATCGGCAGCGACGCGGCGAACGACCTGGCCGTCCTCAAGGTCAACGCGAAGGCGCCGCTGCCGGTGGCGAAGCTGGGCACCAGCTCGGACCTGATGATTGGCGAGACGGTGGTGGCCATCGGCAGCCCGTTCGGCCTGAGCAAGACGGTGACGGCGGGCGTGGTGTCCGCCGTGGGCCGCACCTTCCGCGCGGACGGGCGCGTGTACAACGACTTCGTCCAGACGGACGCGGCCATCAACCCCGGCAACTCGGGCGGCCCGCTGCTCAACGTGGACGGGGAAATCATCGGCATCAACACCGCCATCTTCGGCGGCGGCGCGCAGGGCATCGGCTTCGCGATTCCCGCGGACAAGGTGCGCCGCATCGTCGACGAGCTGACCCGCTTCGGGAAGGTGCGCCCCGCCTGGGTGGGCATCGACGCGATGGACCTGTCGCCCCGCGTGGCCCGGCAGCTCGGGTGGGACCGCTCCTACGGCGCGCTCGTGACGGCGGTGGAGCCCGACAGCCCCGCGGAGAAGGCCGGCGTGAAGCGCGGAGACGTGGTGGCCGAATTGGGCGGCTCGCGCATCGAGGATGCCGAGGACTTCGACACCCGCGTGCGCGGCTACCCCGCCCGCTCCTCCTTCCCCCTGGTCCTCTTCCGCGAGGGCGGAATGCGTACCGTTCAGGTCACGCCGGTGGAGTTCCCCGCTCGCATGGTCGAGGGGCTGGCGTGGGAGCGGCTCGGACTGAGAGTGAAGGACGGACGGGGGGCGCTGATCATCTCGGGCGTGCGCCCGGGCTCGGTGGCGGCCGAGGTGGGGCTGGAGCCGGGAGACGCCATCCTGCGGGTGAACAACCAGCCGGTGACCACGGCGGAGGCGTTCCGGGAGGCGCTGCTGACGGCGCGACGCGGACGGAGCGTGTTGCTCCTGGTCCGGCGCGGACGGTACGGCTACCACATCACCCTGCCCTTCGAGCAGGACGCGGGACAGCGCCTCTAGAACAAAAGGCGCAATCGCGGCGGGCCCGGATTTCTGGGCCCGCGCGAGTCGCACTAGCATGGGGGGTATGAGTTCGGTCCGTTACCAGTCCCTCAGCCCCCTGGGCGCTGGCGAAGGCTCGCGTGCCTTCCTTGGCCTCGCCCTGGAGGACGGCGCGCCCCCCCGCCCCGTGGTGCTCATCTGGGCGCCGCAGGAGATTGTCCAGAACCCGGAGATGACGGCGAAGCTGACGCGCGAGACAGCGCGTGCGCTCGTCTTCGAGCACCCCAACATCCTCCGCGTCCACGGCCTGGCCGCGCAGGACGGCGGGCTGGCTCGCGTCACCGAGTTCGCCGATGGCGAGCCGCTGCGCCGCCTGTTGGAAGTGCATCCGCGCCTGCCGCCGCAGTTCGCCGCGTTGGTCATCGCCGACGCGGCCATGGGCCTGCACTACGCGCACATGGCCGGCAATGACGACGGCACGCCGCTGGTGCACGGAGACGTCCGGCCCGAGACGCTGATGATCTCCTTCGGCGGCGTCACGAAGGTGACGGGCTACGGCGCGCTCGGCGTGGCTCCGCGCGAGCGTGACGGCAAGCGCGTGAAGAACCGCCGCAAGTACAGCGCTCCGGAGCAGTTGCTGGGTGGACGCGAGGCCGTCAACGTCCAGTCCGACGTGTTCCTGCTGGGGCTCGTGCTGCACGAGGCGCTGTCCGGGAAGATGCCGTTCAAGGAGACGGCGGACCCGGACAAGGCGGTGCTCAACCGCTCGCTGCCGCCGCTGCCGCAGGACGTGCCGCTGAAGATCGACGCGGTGGTGCGCAAGGCGACCACGAAGCGCGCGTATGACCGGTACACGTCGGCGCTCGCGTTCCGTGAGGCGCTGGTCGAGGCCGTGGGCACGCTGCCCACGCATGCGCAGTTCGCGGAGTTCATCGCCAAGGCCTTCCCTCCCGAGAGCGAGGCGCGGGCGTCGCGGCGGCGCATCATCGAGGCGGGTATCGCGGACGTGCTGCAGAAGGCCGGCGTGTCGCCTCCGATCGTGGCCGAGTTCCTTGCTCGCGGCGTGCTGCCAGCCGGCGCGCTGCCGGCGAAGTGGCCGGAGCTTGCGGGACAGCTCGCCGTGTCGGGCCCGGTGAACATGGGCGGCGGCATGGTGGTGGAGGTGCCTTCCGCCAACGTCGCGCCGACGACGGGCTCGCACGCGCAGGTGGCTCCGGCTGCCGCGGCTCAGGGGCCCGCGAGTGGGTCTCATGCGCAGGTGCCGGCGGCTGCATCGCAGGGCCCGGCCAGTGGGTCTCACGCGCAGGTAGCGGCTTCGGCTCAGGGGCCGGCCAGTGGGTCGCACGCGCAGGTGCCGGCGGCTTCCTCTCAGGGGCCTGTGACCGGGTCTCATGCACAGGTGCCTGCTTCGGCACAGGGCCCGGCCAGCGGGTCTCATGCGCAGGTTCCGGCGGCTTCGCAGGGTCCGGCCAGCGGGTCTCATGCGCAGGTGCCGGCGGTGGCTTCGCAGGGCCTGGCCAGCGAGCCGGCGGCGACGCAGTCCCCTGCTGCCGGTGCGCCGGCCCCGATTCCGGTGCCTCCTTCGGCGCAGAAGCCTTCGCGTGCCTGGGTGGGGCTGGTGGTCGCGGGCCTCGTGCTGACGCTCGGCGCGGCGGCCGTGGTGCTCAAGCGGCTGCCTTCCAACATCGAGGCCGAGGTCGATGCGGGTGACCCGCTGGCGGCCGTCACGCCCTCGGACGCTCTCGCCGACGCGGGGACGGATGCGGGCATCCAGTTCGTGAAGGCCGACACGGGCATCCTGGACCTCACGGTGGAGCCTCGCGTGGAGGCGTCGGTGCCGGGGACGTACCTCGGACGCACGCCGCTGTCGGCCACCCTGCCCGCGGGCAAGCATGTGCTGACGCTCAGCAATCCGGTGCTCGGCATCCAGGTGACTCGGAACATCACGGTGCCGGTGGGTGGGCGGACCGCGCAGCAGATCTTCCTCAACAAGGGCTTCGCCACCGTGCGCGCGCCCGAGGGTGCCATCGTCACCATCGACGGCCGCCTCGTGGGAGCCGCTCCCGTCGAGGAGCTGGACCTGTACGAGGGCACGCACCAGCTCCTCGTCGTGGTGAACAACGCGCGCTGGACGCGGACCTTCAAGATCGAGCCCGGTCAGCGCGTCAACTTCGACGTCGAGTTCGAGCAGCCGCCCGAGGCGGAGTGAGCCCGCTGGAGCCCCGCGCCGTCCGTCCGAGGCGCGGGGTCAGTTCCGCAGCAGCAGCGCGAGGAGCCTCTCGGCGTCCACGGGCCGGGTCAGCCAGGCGCTCGCGCCCGCCGCGAGGCACTTCTCGCCGTCCTCCTTCCTCGCGTTGGCCGTGACGGCGATGATGAGCAGCTCGGTGAAGCGCGGGTCCTGACGGATGGCGCGCATCGCCTCGTAGCCGTCCATCTCCGGCCGCACCAGGTCCATGAGGACGGCGTCCACATCCGGGTGCGCGTTCAGCGTCGCGACGCCCTCCCGGCCGTTCTCCGCGTGCAGCACCTCCAGGCCCCTTCCCTCCAGGACGCTGGTCAGGGTGAACGCGGTGCGGATGTCGTCCTCCACCACGAGCACCTTGCGCCCGATGGGCTTCGTGGACTTCGTGGCCACCCCCGGTTCCACACCGGCGAGGAACGGGGGAGCACCGGGGCGCTCGGGCGGAGGGGCCGCGACAGTGACACCCGACGCCCCACTCGCGAGGCCCGAGGTGTGGCCCTGTCCGGGTGAGGACGCCGAGCCGGTGACGCCGGGGGAAGTCCGCGCTTGCGCGGGCGGTGTCTCCACGGTGCCCCGTATCAGCGGCACCGTCGTCATGGGTGGCTCGGAGTTGACGACCGCGGCGCTCACGCTCGCGCCCACCATGCCGCTCGGGCCGGCGTACGTCCTCGGCAGGTAGAGCGTGAAGGTGCTGCCCTTCCCTGGATGGCTCTCCACGCGAAGCTCTCCGCCGAGAAGGCGTGTGAGCTCGCGGCTGATGGACAGGCCCAGGCCGGTGCCACCGTACTTGCGGGTGGTGCTTCCGTCCGCCTGCTGGAAGGCCTCGAAGATGAGGTGCTGCTTGTCCTTCGGAATGCCGATGCCGCTGTCCATCACGCGGAAGGCGACCACGGTATCGGCCTGCTGGAGCACCTCGCTGTCGAAGCGAAGGCCCGCGTCCCGCACCGGGGCGACGTGCAGCTCCACGCGGCCCGTGTCGGTGAACTTGAAGGCATTGGACAACAGGTTCTTGAGCACCTGCTGCAGGCGCATCGGGTCGGTGCGCATCGGGGGCAGGTCCTCGGCGAGCGCGACGCTGAAGCCCAGGCGCTTCTGCTCGGCCATGTGCCGGAAGGTCCGCTCGACGTAGGTCTTCACGTCCGCGAACGACACGTCGCTCGGCTCCACCCGCATCTTCCCGGCCTCCACCTTGGACAGGTCGAGGATGTCGTTGATGAGGTCGAGCAGGTCAGAGCCCGAGGCGTAGATGGTCTTCGCGTAGTCCACCTCCTTGGGGCTCAGGTGGCGGTCCTTGTTCTCGGAGAGGACCCTCGCGAGGATGAGCAGGCTGTTGAGCGGCGTGCGCAGCTCATGGCTCACGTTGGCGAGGAACTCGCTCTTGTACCGGGACGCGAGCGCGAGCTTCTCCGTGAAGTTCACGTTGTCGTTGAGGTCCTTCCACAGGCCCGACATGCCCTGGGAGTCGGGCTGCTCTTCGGCTCTGACCTCCGGTGCCACCTCCTTCGCGACGCGCGTCACTTCGTCGGCGAAGGACTGGAGCTGATCCACCATCGTGTTGATGGTGTGCTTCAGCACGAGCGGCTCGCCGCGCACGTCCACGGTGACCTTCTCGGAGAGGTCGCCCCGGGCCACGGCCTCGCTCACTCGGGCCAGGTTGCGCACCTGCGCGGTGAGGCTCGCGGCGAGCGCGTTCACGCTGTCGCCCAGGTCCTTCCAGAGGCCGGTCAGGCCCTTCACATCGACCTGTCCGCCCAGTCGTCCGTCGACGCCCACCTCCCGGGCGACGCGAATCACCTCGCTGAGGAATGCGGAGTGCCGGGCATTGCGCTCGGCTCCTGTGTTGAAGGTCTCCGCGAGCCGGTCCAGGAGCGGATGTGTGCCGTACACCGGGACACGGTGGCTGAAGTCTCCCTGGTTGGCGGCCTCCATCGCGGCGAGCAGGGCGCGGAGCTGCGCGTCCTGGCTCGGCGTCTCACGGTTGCCATGGTCGTTCACGGGAGCTCCTGGTGCGCCTCGAGGCGAGGACCGGACACTCCCGGAATGTACTCAGCGCGGATGTGAAGGAAGAGTGGGCCTGTGCAGCAAGGTCATCTGCTGCACGAGCCCTTTCGCGTATTCCACATGCATCGCAAGATTCGCTTCATCCCGGCGCCGCCAGTGCGCCCCGCTCGGCCTCACGCGCTCTTGCGGCGCCGCATCATCGCCTCGTACGAGCGGCCCACGCTCTGCGAGAGGATGAGCAGCTCGCCCACGTCCGGCGGCGTGAGCTGGTCGGGTCCGTTGTCCACGTACAGCAGGTGCACCACCTTGCCGCGCACCAGCAGCGGCAGGATGACCGCCGTCGTCGGGAAGCCGCCGCCCAGCAGCTTGTAGAACACCGCCATCGCCGCATCCCGCTTCACCGGGCCGATGTAGTGCGAGCGCGTGTCCCGCACCAACCGGAAGGTGCTCTGCTCGCGCAGCGCCACGCCGATGCGGCGCACCGCCGCCTCGCGCACGCTCGCGCCCATGCCGTGCCAGCCCGTTACCAGGCTGCCCTGCACCGACAGCAGCAGGCTCCGCTTCCACTTGCCCAGCGCGAAGCGCAGCACCGTGTGCGCCACGTCCTCGCGGTCCGAGCTGCGTGCCAGCTCCGCCTGCGCCTCCGCGAATGTCAGCGGCGTCGGCGGCGGCGCCGGAGGCTGCTGCACCGGCACCTGCGCCGCCGGAGGCACCACCGCCGGTCCCGCCGCCATCGGTGCCAGCGGACGCTGCGGATGGGCCATCGGAGGCACGGCCACCGGAGGCACGGCCACCGGCCGCTGCGGCTGCGTCGTCGGAGGCGGCGTCATCGGGAACGGCTGCGTCGGCACCACCGGAGTCGCCACCGGGCGCTGCGGGTGGGCCACCGGAGGCGCCACGGGCTCGGGCACGGGCTCCACCACCTCCACGCCGGTGATGACCTCCTCCTCGCCCATGTCGCCTTCGTAGTCCGCGCCCCCTCGCAGCGCCTGCGCGTAGACGGACTGGAACTCCTCCTCGCTCATCAGGTCCGGCGCCTTCTCGGTCGCCTTCGCCAGCTCCGGCGAGCCCGGCGCGGGCCTCGGCCGGATGGCGTTCATGTCGATGGCGCGCAGCGGCCGGAACGCCTTGCAGTGGCGGCGCAGCAACTGGTTCATCCGGAACTCGGGGATGACCACCGGCACCACCCGCTTGCCCGTCTTGAAGGCAATCGCGTCCAGCGTCTCGAAGTCGTGCGGGTTGACGACCGCGAGGCTCAGCCGCGTCGCGTCCACCCGCATGGGCACGTACTCCTTGTCGTCCGCGTGGTTCGACGACACCATCGCCACCGCCTTCGGGTCCGGCACCAGCTCGCCGGACGCGTACGCGGTGTTGTGCAGTTGACCGAGCGCCTTCGCCAGGTCCTGCTCCGACAAGAGCCCCAGCTCCACCAGGTTCGTCCCCAGCCGCCCGCCGTGCACCACCTGCGCCTCGAGTGCCTCCTCGAGTCCTTCCGCGGTGACGAGACCTTCCTTCAGGAGCAGTTCACCCAGGCGCATGGGCTCCGCTTGTAGCCGTGCCCCGTCCCGCTCCGCAAGCGCGCCCACACGCCGCGCGCGGCGGACCTAGTCCTCCGGGTGGTGGCTGAGCGCAATCCGGTTGCCCTCCGGGTCCCTCACATACACCGTCCACTTCGTCTCGTGCTCCAGGGGCACCCCCGCCCGGGCGAACGCCTCCACCGCCTTCGCCCGAGACGCCTTGGGAATCCGGAACGCCAGCATCAGCAGGCCCGGCCGCTCGTGCCGGAAGGGCAGCGCCTCCGGCGCCTCGCCCGCCGCCTCGATGGCCAGGAAGCCACCTCCTGGCACGCCTACCCAGATGCTCCGCAGGGAGCCGTCCGGCCTCAGGTGCCGGGTCAACTCGGGGAAGCCCAGCACCTCCCGGTAGAAGGCGGTCACCCGCTCGATATCCCTCGCCTGGATGGCCACATGGTGGAAGCCCTGAACGTCCATGGAGCGGATGCTATGGTCTGCGCGCCCATGGCGCGACTGCTCATCGTCGAAGACAACCACGAGCTGGCCTCCCTCATCGTTTCGGCCGCCCAGGGCCGGGGTCACGAGGCGCGGGCCGCTCATACCGGCGAGTCCGCCCTGGAGGCGCTCGGCCCCGGCTCCAAGTGGGACGCCGCCCTGGTGGACCTGCTGCTGCCCGACATCCGCGGCAGCGAGGTGCTGGCCGCCCTGCGCGCCCACGGCGTCCCCTCCATCGCCGTCAGCGGCGTCTACAAGGGGGACCGCTTCGCCCAGGAGGCCGTCGAGGTCCACGGCGCCCGCGCCTTCTTCGCCAAGCCCTTCGAGCTGAACACCGTCCTCGAGGCCCTGGAGACCGCCGGCGGCGTCGCGCCCGTGCCCCGCTCCGCGCCCCCCGTCCCGGAGGCCCCGTCGTCCGACGTGCTGCTCGACGACGAGGAACTCATCGTGCTGGAGGAGCTCCTCCCCGAGTCCGGCAGTCCCAGTGACGCCGCCGACTCCATGCAGGCCGTCTCCGACACGGAGGCCCTGCCCATCACCGATGACGGCGAGCACGCCCTCCCCCTGCCCTTCGAGCACCGCCAGCGGGTGTGGAGCAGCGTCACCTCGATGGCCACGCCCGCGCGCGGCGCCCTGCCCGAGTGGTCGCTCGGCGGGGACCTCAAGGACACCTCCGTCCCCCGCCTGCTCAACGCGTACTACGAGGCGCGCCACCACGGAGAGCTGAAGCTCAAGCAGGGCTCCGTTCTCAAGGTCGTCTATTTCGAGGGCGGCCACATCGTCTACGCGGCCTCCAACCTGGCCCAGGAGCGCTTCGGCCGCTTCTGCGTCCGCCGGGGCGTGCTGAACGAGGCCCGCCTCGCGGAGGTGGCCGCGTACGCGAAGGAGCACGGCCTGCGCACCGGCGAGGCCCTGCTGCGCCTGGGCCTCATGGACGCCGCGCGGCGCCAGCAGCTCCTGGAGGAGCAGGTGAAGGAAATCCTCTGGTCCACCTTCACGTGGACGGAGGGCCACTACGGCTTCAGCGCCATGCGGCCCCAGCGCGCGGACCTCGTGAAGCTGTCCGTCTTCCCCGGGGACCTGGTGCTGGAGGGCGTGGAGAAGACGGAGACGCTGGTGGCGCTGCGCCAGCGCATGCCGCCCTCGCGCCGCCTCTTCCCCACCGCGGACCCGCCCTATGGCCTGCACGAGCTGAAGCTCCAAGGGCCCCAGGCGCTGCTGCTCGCGTACGCGGACGGCAGCAAGACGGTGGAGGACCTGCTGGCCCTCACCGACCTGTCCGAGCGCCAGGCCCTGGCCACGCTGCGCGCGCTGGAGCTGCTCGGCGTGCTGGAGGAGCGGCCCGAGGCTCCGAGCCGCCGCCACCGCATCACCTTCGGACTCTGACGGCCCGCGCGCGCCTCAGCGCGCCGTCCCGCCCGCCAGCACGTCGTGGAGGTCGCCGGAGCGCAGCAGCACCGTGCAGCGCAGGCTTCCGAACTTGAGGGGCGCGCGGTCCGGAATGGGAAGCCCCTGTCCGGACGGCACCGGGCGGAAGCTCATGAAGGTGCCGTTGAGGCTGCCGGCATCCGCCAGCCACCACTGCCCCGCCTTGAGGGTGAAGCGCGCGTGGAGCTTGGACACGGACGCGTGCTGCAGGACGACGTCGTTGTCCCGCGAGCGCCCCACCGTGAGGCCGTCTTCCAGGGGATGCCCCGGCCGCTCGCGCAGCGGGAGGAAGGAGATGCTGCCGGAGCGGAGGCTCAGCAGCGGCCGCTGCCCACCGCCCAGGATGCCCAGCTCCGAGCCGGCCACGGTGTGGAGGGTGAGGTCCTCCTCCCCCTCCTCCAGCCCGAGCACGAGCCAGGGGTGCGGATGCTGGCGCTCGAAGTCCTCTCGCGTGAGCGTGAGGCAGTAGTCCCGCAGCCACTTCCCCCCGACGGGGGTGGCTCCCTGGACACTGGAGGGCGAGGTCACCGCGGCAGGCCCCCGGCGCGCCCGCCCTGCCCGCCGACCCGGCGACGGCGCAGCAGCCGCGCCAGCGCCAGCAGCCCGAACGCGGCCGCCCCGGAGCCGCCGCCCGAGCAGCCGCAACTGGATGTGGAGGCCTCGGGAATGCTCCCGGACACGCGCACCCGGTTGAGGAACACCTCACCGGCGAAGCGCGGCGAGCCCAGCAGCGCGGGACGGATGACGTACGTCAGCGTGCCGGTGGCACCGGCCTCCAGCGCGATGCCCTCCACCTCGAAGCCGCCCTCCACCTCGCGCTCCACCACGGGCCGGCCGTCCAGCTTCACGCTGCCGCGGACCCACTCCACTCCCTCCACGCGCTCGCGGTGGACGAGGGTGCCCACGCGGCACGCCGAGGTGTTGCGCAGCCGCGCCACCACGCCCGCGAGCCCCGTCTCCGCGCCCACGACGGGCTCCGACTCGCGCGCCACGTCCACGAAGGGGGCCACGGTGATGGGGACCTCGTGGTCCGTCGACGCGGTCTTCCCGCTGCCCGCGTCCGCGGTGACTCGCAGGACGACGGACGCGCCGACGAGCGCCTCCAGCTCCGCGTCGCGCGTGGAGACGGTGACCTGCTCGCCGGACAGCGCGCCGTCCTCGAGCGCGGGCCCGCTCACCTGGGACCAGGAGAGGCTCACATCGCGGCACGCGTCGGCAGGGAACGTCTGCGTGAGCGTGGCCGTCGCGCCCTCGCCGCAGCGGGCCTCCAGCGCCCCGCCCTCCAGCGTGCCCAGCACGGGCTGACGCGCCTCCGTGAGCACGCGCGTCTCCGCCGTGCCTCCGTTGAGTTGCGTCCCGGTGCCCTCGTCGACGGTGAAGAGCTCGCCCCGGACCACGTACTCCCGGGCCGAGCACGTCGTCGGGAGGGTCGGCCTCCACGTCCCGGGCACGTCCACCACCGCTTCGTCCAGCGTCGCGCCGCTCGTGTCCCGCAGGGACATCCTCGCTCGCGGCCCGTACTGGGCCGGGCAGAGCAGCGACGTCCCGAGCTGGACGTCCACCGCCCCGTCCGCCGTGGGCGTCGCCGTGAGGTCCATCCGGGCGGCGGTGACGTCCTCCACCGGAGGCTCCACCGACACGAGGACCGTCGACTCGGGGCCCTCCTGCACGCCCCCGGCGGCGCTCTCGATGCGGTTGCGGGCGACGAACGTCAGGGGCGCGCGCGTGCACGCCGCCGCCTCCACCCGGAGCTGGTGGCTCACCACCGGCGAGTCCAGCGAGACGGCGGCGCCGCTCGCGTCCCTCACGGTGATGCCCGCGGGCAGCGCGCCGGGCTCGCGCAGCCGCCACACCGTCTCCACCGGGGGCAGTCCCGGCGTGCCGATGCACTCGTGCGCGCGGGCCTCGCGCACCACGTCCACGCCCGCGTTCGCATTCGAGGTCAGCAGCCGCACCTCGCCCTCTCCGAAGGGCGCGTTGGGCGCGCCCCAGGGCGCCACGGTCACGCTGAAGCTCGTGCTCGCGGACGGCTTGCCGCTCGCGCCCAGGTCGTCCAGGGCCTCCACGTCATACGTGTAGACGGCGCCTTGCGGCTGGCACAGGACCGCGGGAGGGGTGAACGTCGCCGTGCCGGTCTCCCCGGCAGTCTGGCTGGTGTCGAGCGCTGGCGCTCCGTTCCGGCCGGTCCACCGATAGCCCGCCGTCGGGCACAGCCCCGTTCCCGCGGGCGCAGGGGAGACAGGGACCGCCCTGAAGACCCTGGACGCGCCACCCGCGACAGTCGAGTCACTCGCGGGCGTCACCGCCGCTGGCGTGGCCGTTCCCCGCACGTTGCTGACGAGGATGTTCACGTTCGCGGACCGGACGTGGTCCGCCAGTCCGTCCGAGGCGTAGACGGTCAACACCCGTGCCTCGTCCTTGCAGACCTCGAGCGCGGTCACCTGCACGTCCAGCGCGTCCGGCTGGGCCGTGGTGATCACGCTCAGCTTCGGCTCGCCGACTTCCTGGACGGACACGCGGACCGCGTCGAGGTCCGCGTCGGTGGCGGAGGCCCTGAACCAAGAGCCCGTCTGCCCCTCGTCGAGTTCGAGGGGGGGCGTGCCCGCGTCAACCTCAACCTCCGGCGCGTGCGCGTTGTTGTAGATGATGACGTTCGAGCTGTCCGGGCGGGACAGCGCGATGACGCAGTAGGAGGAGTCCACGCAGGACACCTCCGTGTTGCCTGTCGGCGCGGGCGGGAAGTTCAGGCCCGCGAAGGCCCGGTGCACGCGCCACTCCGTGCCCGCATTCGCGGCGCTGTCGGCGGGCACGGCGCCCAGCACGACGAGGTCCTCCGAGGGAGTCAGCCCCACCGCAAGTCCGAAGCCCTCGCCGCGGAGGTCTCCCTTCCCCGTGTTGACGTCCACGCCCAGGATGGCGACAGGCTCGGGGGGCTCCACCGTCACGGGCTCGAAGGTCGTCCCCGACGGGGCGAGCCGCGCCCGGAAGAGCCCGTCGAAGTTGCCCACCAGCGCGGTGGGGTACGGCTCCTCTCCCGCGAACAGGTCCACCGTCACCGGAGGTCGGATGGACAGCGTCGGAGGAATCGAAAACCGCGCCTGCTCCTGGTCCCGCCTGTACCAGATGAGGTCCGTGGTGGGGTCGCTCGCGATGCCGAAGAGGGCATGGGGAACGCCGCCATCCATCTCCACCACGCCCAGGGCGGACGTGGGCTCCATCTGTCCGCTCCCCCGCAGCAGGGGTGTCCACGGTGTGTCTCCCAGGACCCCGTTCGGCGACGTCAGCAGCAGGAGCTTGGACGACGTGGTCGCGACCGCGGCATAGCCCGTGCCGGAAGCGGTGTGCTTCACCCGCTTCACACCGGTGGTGTCGTCGTTGGGATGCGGCGGAACGATGTTGGCGCGTGTCGGAAGACGGCAGTTGTCCTTGCTGACGATTTCACCGAGCTGCTTCACCGCGATGAAGCAGTTGGCGGGTGACAGGAAGGTTCCTACCGCGTCGTTTTCTCCAAGGGAGTCGGGCGGGTCGGCGTACAGCTCGACCGAGGACCCGGCCACCGAGAAGACACCGGGACGCCAGACCTCCAGCGCCCGGGGCGTCCCGGGGAAGCCCAGCACATCCCGCTCGGCGGACGCCGAGGTGGCCAGGCCCAGGCAGAGGCTGAAGACGATGGCGGCGCGCACGGCTTGCTCCTAGTAGGCCACTTCGGCTCGCAGGTAGAGCCGGTCCTGATTCTCCGTCGAGTCGTCCGTCAGCCCCAAGCCGCTGAAGCCCAGGAGTGTGTACCCGGCGGCAAGACGCAGACGCTCATCCACACGGTATGCCACCTCCGCCCTCACGGCGGTCAGCCGCTCGCCCTCCGGCGAGGCGGTGCGCCGCGCCAGCTCGGCTCCCACCTCCAGTCCGCCCACCACCCGCACCGCCGGGCGTACCGAGCCCGTCCACACCCAGCGCACCGAGTCCTCCAGGCTGGAGCGGCCCGCGTGCAGCCCCGCAGCCACGGACAGTCGGTCTCCCAGCCGCACCGCCGGCAGCAGCGAGAAGACGTGCAGCGCCCTGTCACCGAAAGCGGCGCGCGTCCCGGGCCGCAGCTCGCGGGTGACGCCGTAGCGCGCCACGACCAGCCAGGGCCCCGGCCGCCAGGCCACCGCCGCGTAGCCCTCCAGCAGCCGGGCCTCCAGCGCCCGCGCGTCGGCGGTGCGCGCGAAGTCCACGCGGCCGGACGCCGTCACGTCCTCGCGAAGCTCCGCCTGCGCGGCCAGCGCCACCACCGCCTGCACCCGGTCCACCGGCGTCCTGGCTCCGCGCTCTGGAATGCCCTCCTCCTGGCGCAGCTCGACCCGGCCGTCCACCCGGAGGCGCTCCGTCACGAGCTGCCCGAAGACACCGGCCACGTCCCGCGTCAGCGCGCTGTCCACGTCCAGCAGGCTGCGCACGCCGCGCTCGTAGCGGGCGCCCACGCTGAAGCCGCCCGTCACCTGCTGCTGCAGGCCCACCGCGCGCGCCAGCCGCACCGCGTCCGTGTCGTGCGCGCCCACGTCCTCCACGAAGAGGGCGGTGCCGCTGTCGGGCAGCTCGGTGCGCGCGCCCGTCACCGTGCGGCCAGCGCCGAAGTCCGGCCCGTCCACGTCCACCGAGTAGCCGCCGTAGTACACGTCCTGCCCGCCGCGCGACTCCACGTTCGCCCACGCGCGCGGGCCCAGCTCCGGCCCCCAGCCGCCATGCACGCCCACGCGGGTGTCCCGCGTCACGTCCACGTCCACGCCCGCCGAGGTGAAGGTGTCGTCCACCCGGCCCAGGCCCTCGCCATGCAGCGCCAGCGCCTGCCGGTGCGCGGCCCGCAGCGCCACGCCCTCCCACAGCCGCAGCGAGCCGGCGAGCCCCGCCGACGTCCGGCCACCGTACAGCGTGGGGCTTCCGCCGGGGACTTCCGCCGCGCCCAGCCGCGAGTCGCGCAGCTCCAGGTACGCGCCCCAGCGCGTCTCTTCCCAGCCCACGCCCGCGGCCACGGTGCTCGCGGTGAAGCGCGTGTCCGCGAAGGGCTCGCGCGGGTCCGCCGAGCGCCGCTCATCCGCCAGCAGCGTCAGCCGCAGGCGCCCCAGCGGCTGGCGCACGCGCACGGACGTCTGCCGGAAGCGGGCCGCCTCCGTGTGAGCCCCGTCCGAGAAGCCCTTCGCGCGCAGCCGGAAGGCCGCGTCCACCGCGCCGCCCCGCAGCGGGCCCGGCCCGCGCACGCGCAGGCCCAGCGCCTCGCCGCCCGTGCCGAGCCCCGCTCCAGGCCGCAGGAAGCTGAGGCCTCCGTCGTCCGACACGCCGAAGAGGCCCGGCTCCACCGCCGTGCCCCGGCTGGAGGCCACCTCCGCCAGCAGCGTGTACGCGCCCACCTTCGCGCTCGCCCGGCCGGTGTAGAGCCGGTACGGCGCGCCCTCGCGGTCCTCGCGCACCGCGCCCACGCCCACGTGCGCGCCACCCCACTCGGCCCACACCTCGCCGCCCGCCGCGTCCCGGGCGTCCGCGGGCCGCAGCGCCGCGTAGTCCACCACCAGCACCGGCTCCGGCGCTTCCGTCGGCGAGCCCGTGCGCAGCCAGGACTCGCCCGCGAGGAAGGACAGCGGACGCGCCAGCAGGATGCGGCCGGAGAAGTAGTCGATGTCGTAGTCGCGCCCGCGCACCAGGTGGTGCTCGGCCAGCGGCAGGCCGGTGACGCCGTCACGCACCTCCAGGCGCACCAGCTCCGAGCCCTCCGCCACCGCCCCCGCGCCCAGGTAGTAGAGGCTGCCGCCGGTGGCGCGCAGCTCCTCGTGCGCGGGCACCGCGGCCAGCGGCCGGCTGGGGTCCGCGAGGCTCCCGCCGAAGACGTCCACGCCCGCGCGCGCCGCCGCGTCCGGCGTCCGCTCCGCCTCCAGGAGGTCCCGCTGCTCCCGGGGCGCCTCCGGCCCCGTCCGCAGCTCCGCGTAGGGGCCGAAGAGGGGCCGGTGGTAGCGGCCCACCTCGCGGTCCTGCATCAGCGCCCGGTAGCTGCCCAGGCCGGCGCGGCCGTACCGCTCGTGCCGGGCTTCCAGCCGCAGCCGTCCCTCCGGCGCGTTGGGCGTCAGCGACACCGAGTCGTCGCCCCACTCCGCGGGCGTGAGGTCCGGGTCCGCCCAGCGCTCGAAGCGCTCGGGCGCGCGAGGGCGCAGCCAGTCCGGCAGGCTGGCGCCATTCAGCGTGCGCCCGTCCGTGTCGCGCAGGTCCAGCTCGCCCTCCAGCTCGAAGTCGCCCAGCCGCAGCTCGGCGTGCGCGGAGCCCCGGCCGCGAAGCTGCACATCCCCGTCCGCGGGCGCCCAGGTGGCCTCCACGTCCAGCAGGCCCACCGCGAAGGGGCGCGCCGTCGCGGCGATTTCCAGCGTCTCTTCGCGCGGCGGCTCACCCGGTACCTCCAGGTGCAGCGGCACCGCGTTGGTGCCCGGCTCCAGCGCCACCGGCACCTCCACGTGCCCTTGCGGGCCCACCCTGCGCTCGCCTTCAGGCGTGCGCACCACCGTGCCCTCCGGCGCCGCCACGCGCACGCGGGTGGTGCCGCTCGGCGCCGCCTCGTCCCGCCCCACGGGAAGCTGGAGCGAGCCCGCGGGCTCCATCGGCCGGGGCGCCACCAGCCACCCGCCGTCGCGGGCCACCACGTCCACCCGCTGGCGGAACAGGCGCACCGCGCCGTCCGGAGCGGTGGCGGTGATGGCCAGCGAGTTCTCCCCGCCCACCAACGGGACGAGCGCGCGCCACGCGCCCTGGGCGTCCACCTCCGCCTGCACGCCCGACACGACGACGCGGTCTCCCGGCGCCGCCTGTCCGGCCACGAGGAAGCGCACCGCGCCTCCGCCCGCCGCCAGCTCCGCCACCGGTGGCGCCGACGCGTAGGAGAGCACCACCGGCGGCGCCTCCACCGCCACGTCGCGCACGGCGAAGTCCTGGAGGACGACGGCGCCCCACGGCACCTCCACCGTGGCGGCCTCCGGGCTCACCCGGCTGGCGGCCGGCAGCGAGCGCGGGTCCACCTTCAGCCGCTGGCGCCCCGGACGCAGGTGCAGCCCACCGGTGGCGTCCGGCACGCGCGCGTCCACGCCGTTGACGTGGTAGCGGCCCCGCGCGTCCGTGCGCGCCTCGCGGCCGGTGGAGAGCACCAGCCGCACGTCCGGCAGGCCCGGCTCGTCGGGGCCACACTGCCCGTTTCCATCCACGTCCCGGCACACCTGGCCGGCAATCGTGGAGGCCCGCGACGCGGTGTCCGAGGACAGCCCCTGCGCCGCCGCCCCCAGCGGGGACAGCGCCACGGCCACGAGCAGCGCCGCGCGCCTCATGGACGCACCTCGGCCACCGCCGTCACGCCCGTCCTCACGTCCGCCACGGACACACCCACCGGGCCGGCGGCCCGCACGGTGAAGGAGGTGCGCCCGTCGCGGACCTCCTCGTCCACGCGCTCGCCGCCGGACAGCGCCACGTGCACCTCGCGTCCCTCCAGCACCTGCCCGCGCGCGTCCTCCACCCAGTACGTCACGCGAGTTCCCTCCACCCGCAGCCGCACGTTGACGGGAACCTCCGGCGCCAGCCGCACCCGCTGCGACACGGCGTCCGGCACCAGCGACGCCTCCAGCGGGTACACCGGCCCGTCCACCCCGAGCACGTGCACCGTGCGCGTCAGCCCCGGCCACACCGCATGCGTCACCTCCAGCGTGCCGGGCCGCGGCGGGCCCAGTCGCACCGTGCCGTCCGCGCCCGTCTCCACCGGCTGGCCATTCACCCGCAGCGGCTGCGAGGGCACCGGCAGCCCCGCCAGGTCCGACACGCCCGCGTACAGCGCTCCGCCCTCCCGCCACACGGAGAGGCGCGCCGGCTCGCTGCCCGCGGGGCCCCAGGCGCGGGCCGACACCGTCACCTCCGCCGCGTCACCCGAGGGCGGCGGCGTCCAGGTGGTGGTGAAGGTGCCCGGCGGCGACTCCACCGGCGGCGAGAAGTCGCCCACCGGCGCCCGCAGCTCCACCGCCGCTCCGGGCCGCGGCCGGCCGAAGGCGTCCTGGGTCGTCACCTGCGCCCGGGTGCTGGAGCCGTGGTGCACCAGCGCGTCCGCCAGGGTGAAGCCCACTTCCGCCACCGGCCCCTGCACGAGCTGCAGCGCCAGCTCCTCACGTGAGCCGGTGCCCCGCTGCGGCCATGCCGCGTCGATGCGCTCGTCCGGAGCCAGCGCGCGGGGCGCGGTGTAGCGCCACTCCAGCAGGCCCCCTGGCGCGCGAGTGGGGCCGGTCAGCGTGCCGTGGCGCGCCTGCGCCGTCACCCGCGCGTCCTCGACGGGCCGGCCCAGCGGGTCGCTGGTGGCGCACACGAGCCGCGCCCGCGAGGCGCCATCCGCCGGCAGCCGCTGCGGCTGGAGCACGCACGCCAGCCCGTCGGTGGGCGGCAGCATCAGGTCGATGGGGATGCGCCGCACGTTGCCGGCCCGGTCCACCACGCGGCCCTCGCCCATGCGGTGGCCCGGCGGGACGATGATGGGCAGGCGGAAGCGGCCGTCCGGCCCCGCCGCCACCGGGCCGAACGACTGGCCCGCGATGCCGATGGAAATCTGCGCGTCCGGCTCGGTGGTGCCCGGCAGCGTCACCGACGCCGCCAGGGGGACCAGCACGCGACCATAGGCGCCCTGCGTGGACTGCGGGTGGGGCCACGCGGAGAACGCCACCAGGATGGCCACCTCCGGGAAGCGTGTGTCCGGCAGCACGTACCGGGCGCTGTAGGTGCCGGGCCCGGTCCGCTCCAGCCCCTCCACCCGGCCGGTGCTGACGCGCACCACCGGCGGCGCGCCGCTGTCGTCATCGGTGCCGTCCGGCCGCACGAGCCGCACGGTGAGCCGCGCCTCCTTGTCCCGGCCCTTCACCGGCGCGGGCGGCTCCAGCGCCAGCCGCACCTCCGTGGCCGGCGGCCCCAGCGGGTAGCGCGCCCGGGCCTCCAGCCCATCCACGCTGGCGCGCACCACCACGTCCCTCACGCCCGGACGCGGCACCACCACGAAGGTGCGCAGCGGCGGCTGCTCGGGGCCGTCCCGCAGGTCCGCGCCCTCGGCCACCACGGAGGCCGCGCCCACCGGCACCGGCGTGCCCGACGCATCCCTGCGCACCACCGCCACGGGAAAGCCTTCGGCCGCCACGGCGGACAAGGGCCCGAGAAGCTCGAGCGTGTCCGCCCAGGCCGGGGCGCACCACAGCAGCAGCAGTGAGAGGAGGAACCGGTTCAGGGGTCCTCAGTCTACAGGGCACGGCCCCCGCGCCGAAGTTCCTTCCGCGCGATCACCACCGCGCGCCGCGGACGCGCCAACCCCAGCGCCAGCACCATCATCCCCACCAGCGCCAGCGAGCCACCGCCAGTGCTGCTGCACCCTCCCGGCCCCGGGCCCACGTTCCGCCCCTCCGGGACGAAGGTCATGGATGACACCGCCTCCACTGGGGGAAACACGGGCGCCACGGGGGCGGGCTCCGACTCCTCGCAGACGGGCGGCGCGCCGTACATGCGGATGCGGTACGCGCTTCCGGGGTTTCCGGAGATGGTGGCCGTCAGGGTGTTGGTGCCGTTCTCACCGTCCATCACCACGCCCACGGCGATGAGCGCGTCATCGTCCTTGAAGTGGGAGGGGTTCACCTTCTCGTGCTCGTTGAGCCAGACGCGGCCGGAGGTGGCGCGCGGGGCCTCGTGGCCATTGTCCACGCACAGCACGCCCACGCCCGAGCCCTTGAAGTCGAGGGACACGCCGTTGGGGTTGCCGGTGGAGCGCACCACGCGCGTGGACGTCAGCAGCGGCCAGCCCTGCGGGTCCACGCACACGTCGATGGGCAGCCGCCCTTCCTTCGTGGGCGGCACGCACTGCGGCGCGTCCGGCAGGCGGAAGGTGAAGGAGTGCACGTTGAAGTCGCCGCTCTCCGCCGCCGTCCAGACGACGCGCACCGTGCCGTCCGGCTCCATGCTCAGGTCCGTGAGGTTCTCGTTCTCCGGCCCCTGCGTCAGCGCGTAGAGCGCCTGGGTCTCCATGTCGTGGAGGTAGATGTCGAAGTCGCCGCGGTCCGGGGCCCTGCGCTCGAAGGCCACCAGCGAGCCGCTGATGCTGGGGTTGGAGTCCGTGCCCGCCAGCTCCAGCCGCTGCTCGGCGCCGCCGCCCACCGGCTTCCAGTAGATGTCACGCTCCATGACGCCATCCACCATGCGCGTGCTGGCGTAGACCACCACCTGGCCGTTGGTGTCCGGCTGGGACTCCTCGCCCTCGGCGCCGGTGAGCGCCTGGGTGGCGAAGCCGCTCCCCGTCCACCGGGCCTCCCAGATGTCGCAGGACAGGCCCTGCGCGTCGCACTTGGCCCAGACCACCGTGCGCCCGTCGGGTGACACCGCCGGCGTGCGGTCCTGCAGGCCATCCGTCGTGAGCCGCGTCAGGATGTGCCGGTCCAGGTCGTACGCGGCGATCTCCGGCTGCAGCGTGTTGCCGGTGTAGCCGAAGTCCTGCCACGCCACCGTGCGGCCGCCAATCACCGCCGCCCGCCGGCTGCTGCCCGGCTCGGGGGCCACCTCCACCGGGGAGGATTCGGCGCCCACCTGGAACGTGTAGATGGCGCTGGCGGTGCTGACGCGGGTGAAGACCACCGTGTTCCCGCTCACGTCCGACACGAAGTCGAACGCGCCGTTGTTGGGGATGGCCGCGTCCGTGCCCGTGCGCAGGTCGTGGTAGCGAATCTCGCTCGTGCCGCGGGCCTCGTTCGTATAGGCCACCAGCGGCCCGCTGACGTGGGGGTCCGTCTGGTCTCCTGGCCCGGTATTGACGGCGCGGCGCGTGCCCGGGAGCGGGCCGCGGGCTTCCGGGACGATGGCGAAGGACAGCGCGGGGAAGAGCGACGCAACCAGGGCCAGTGTCCGCAGCATCGGCGACGACCTCCCGGAGACTCCGAGCGACGACCCACGCCCCGCACAAGGCACAGTGGGCCCGGAATATCCGGTGCTGGCTTCCCACGGCGGTCACGGCCGGCCGGACTTCAGGCCCCGCGGCTTTGCGCACCAGGACTTTCGTCCTGGATTGCCCTTGAACAGGAACGTCTGCGGAGGACTCTAGGAAGCTCGCTCGTCGGGGGTCAAGGCAAGCGGCCGGTTGACCGACAGGGCTCTACCGGGAAGCGTCGTTTGCTTGATTCCAGATGTCCTGCGTGTCCGTTTTCAGAGGGGGCGGCGTGGTGTCGACGACCACGTCCTGCCGTTCTCTTTGTTCAATACGCGCCACTCCGATGGCGCGGACATCCACGGTGTTCCGCCCCTCACGCAGCTTTACCTTGCGCTCGAAGTTGCCCTGGGCGTCCGGAGCGATGGCGACGCCGTCCACCTCCACGCGGCTGCCGGGCTCCGTCTGTCCACGCACGACGAGCTCGCGCTCGCGGCGGGTGCGCTCCGCGGGCCAGTCCACCTTGAGCAGCAGGCTGCTGGGCACCGCCGCGGGCTCGGAGGGCGCCTGACCCGGGCGGATGACGGACTGCTGCCCGGCGCGGACGATGACGACCTTGCCCTGCCCGAGCAGCGTCACCTCGCCCTCGCGCGTGCCCACCGCCACGGTGCCCTGGCCGTTGTTGCTCATGGTGAAGGCGCCGCTCTGCTCCAGCCGGGCCACCGCGTCCGCGTTGGACGCCTTCACCTCGATGGTGTGCCGCCGCCCGGGCCGCACGACGGCCGTCGCCATACCGTTGGAGAGCAGGATGCGGGACACCTCCTCCGTCAGCTCCTGCACGGAGATTTCGGTGCCGGGGTCCATGCGCACCTCCACGGCCTCGCCGCCGATGAGCATCGCGTACGAGCCGTCCTGCGTGCGCACCTTCTCGTTCTGCCGCAGCGAGGTGCCCACCTGCGCGAGACGCCAGGTGCCGTCCGAGTGCAGCACCTCCACCGTGCCGGACACCTCCGATATCTCCAGCTCCAGCGGCTTCTTCTCCACCGGGGCCTGGACGGCCACGGGCGGCGCGGGAGCGGGCGGCGGCGGAGGCGGCTCGCGAAGGAAGAGGAACCAGCCGGCCGGCAGCGCCGCGAGGATGAGCAGCAGGCCGACGAGGAAGGGCGTCTGACGCCGGGATGCGCTTGAGGCGGCCATGGACAGCCACCCTAGCTATCACACCCCCGCCCGTGGGCTCACGCCTTCGGCAGCAGCACCGTGAAGCAGGCCCCCTGCCCTGCTTCCGAGCGCACCTCGATGGTGCCCTTCGCCTCCGTCACCATGCGCCACGCCACGCTCAGGCCCAACCCCACGTTGGACCACACGTCCTTGGTGGTGAAGAAGGGCTCGAAGATGCGCGGGCGGATGTCCGCGGCGATGCCCTTGCCGGTGTCCTCCACCTCGAGGAAGGCGCGGCCGTCGCGCTCGCCGGTGCGCAGGGTGAGGCGCTTGACGGGCGTCTTCAGCATGGCGGTGCGCGCGTTGGACAGGAGGGCCAGCACCACCTGGGACAGGTGGCCGGGGTCGGCGCGCACGCGGCCCAGGCCCTCGGCCAGCTCGGTGACGAGGGTGATGCCCTCGCCGCGCGTCTGGTGCTCGGTGAGGCTGAGCGCGTCGCGCACCACGGCGTTGAGGTCCACCGGGCGCAGCTCCGCGCGCTCGCGCTGCTGCGAGAAGCGCAGCAGGTTCTGGGTGATTTCCTTGCAGCGCTTGGCGCTCAGCTCGATTTTCCGCAGCGTGTCCAGGTCCGGGTCCGCGTCGTTGCGGTCCAGCATGAGCAGCTGCACGTTGCCGAGGATGCCGGCCAGCGGGTTGTTGATTTCGTGCGCCACGCCCGCGCCGAGCTGACCCACCGCGGCCAGCTTCTGCGCCTCCAGCAGCTGGGCCTGCGCGGCCTTCAGCTCGGCGGTGGCCTCGTCCACGCGGGCGCGCAAATCGTCGTTCCACCGCAGCATCCGGGCGCGTGCCGCCTCCAGCTCGGCGCCCATGCGGTTGAAGGTGGTGGCCAGCTCGCTCAGCTCGTCCTGGCCCTCCACCTTCACGCGCTTGTCCAGCTCGCCGCGCCCGTACGCCTCGGCGCCGGCCACCACGTCCGCCAGCCGGCGGTTGAGGCGGCGCGTGAAGAGGGCGCCCAGCCCGAGCAGCACCACGAAGGTGCCGCCGATGGACGCCAGCACCGTGCGCCGCATGGCGCGCACCGGGGCCAGCGCGGTGGCCTCGTCCTCCTCCACCACCACGTCGAAGCGCAGGCCCTGCGGCACGCGCGCCACGCTCACCCGCCGGGCGGGGGACTCCAGGCGGAAGCTGCGCACCGCCTCCGGCAGCGAGGCGGTGGGCGCGAGCAGGTGCGCGACGAGCTCCGGCGCCAGCGCCTGCATCCGCCGCTCCGGCTCGGAGCTGGCCAGCACGCGCCGCGACTCGTCCACCAGGTCGATGCGCCCCAGGCCGCCGGACGCGCGTCTGTGCAGCAGTGCCTCCAGCGAGGTGAAGACCACCTCCGCCACGGCGAAGGGCGCGCGCTCGCCGTCCGCCAGCTTCACGGCCACGGCCACCGCCGCGCGCCCGTCCTCGGTGTGGACGTACGCGCCGCCCAGCGCCGCCTGGCCCTTGCCGCCGCCGCGCAGCGTCTGCACCGGCATCGCGTTCACCAGCCGCTGCATGCCGTCGGCGTCGAAGGCCGGGTGCCCGTCCACCGCCTGCGCCCGGAAGACGGGGTGGCCCAGCGGCTGGCCATCCGCGTCCAGCTTCAGCACCGCGCTCACCGTGGGGGACTGGTGGTACAGGAGCCGCAGTCCGCCCGCCGTCTCCGCCTCGGTGGCGGCCTCCCAGTCGAAGGCCTCCGCCGAGCGGGCCAGCGCGTCCACCACCTCCATCAGCGAGGCGCTCACCGCCTCCGCGGTGGCCGTGGCCTGCTCGCGCTGGGCGGCGTCGATGCGACGGGCCAGCTCGGCCTCGGCGCGCGAAAGCAACAGGAAGCCCACCGCGGCGAGGGGGAGCACCGTCGCGGCCAGCATGAAGAGGACGAGCTGCTGGTAGAGCCTCATCCGGCCACGGAGCGTACCACCCGCTCCCTGTCGCTGCGCAGGAACACCGAGCCGGCAATCGCCTTGGCCCGCTTCTTCATGTCCGCCGCGCGCCGCGCCAGCTCCGCGTGGTCCTGGGTGCCATCCGTCATCACCGCCACCACGGACACGCTCATGATGGGGAAGCGCCGCTTCTCCCCGAAGCGGTCCTCCGCCTCGATGTGGCCCCGCTCCCGGTCCTGCCGGTCGTAGTAGAGCGGGATGATGCGGTCGAACGTTTCAATCGCCTTCTGGCAGATGCGGTCCACCGACTCCGGCGAGGTGATGAAGACGAAGTCGTCACCGGCGACGTGGCCCAGGAAGTCCCCGGGCGCGCCCTCCTGCGCGAAGATTTCGCGCATCAGGTCGCCCGTCTGGCGCACCACGCCGTCCGCCTTCGCGAAGCCGTAGTAGTCGTTGTAGGCCTTGAGGTTGTCGAGGTCGAGGTAGCAGAAGGCGAAGGGCCGCCGCGCCATCAGCCGGCGCTGCACCTCGCGCTCAATCGCCGTGGAGCCCGGCAGCTGCGTGGTGGGCGAGGCGGACAGCTCCTGCTCCCGCCGCCGCATGACGCTCTCCACGCGCGCGCCCAATTCCAGCGCGTCGAAGGGCTTGGTGAGGTAGTCGTCGCCGCCCAGCTTGAGGGCACGCACCTTGGAGGACGTCTCCGCGCGGGCGGAGATGAAGATGACGGAGATGTGGCCGCTGGCGCGCTCGGCCTTGATCTCCTCCAGGAAGACGAAGCCGTCGCCGTCCGGCAGCGTCACGTCCAGCAGGACGACGTCCGGCCGGCGCTCGCGCAGGGAGCGGCGTCCCTCCTCGATGGAGCCCGCCAGCGCCACGTCGAAGCCGATGTTCTCCAGCACTTCCTTGCAGATGGTGGCGATCTTCACGTCGTCGTCCACCACCAGCACGCGCCCGTGCGCCGGGCCCGCGCGGCCGCGCACCAGCGAGTCCACCGTGGCCAGCAGCTTGTCCGGCGCCAGCGGGCGCACCAGGAAGGCGTCCGCCCCGGCGCGGAAGGCGCGCTGGCGCTCGTCGAAGGCGGACGTCAAGAGCAGCGGCGCGCGGCGCGTCTCCGGGTCGTGCCGGAGGATTTCCGCCAGCCGAAGGCCGTCCACGTCCGGCAGGCGCACGGACACCAGAATCATGTCCGGGTGGTACTTGCGCGCGGCGGCCACGCCCTCGTCCGCGTTGAAGGCCAGCCGCACGTCGTAGCCGCGCGCGGTCATCAGCGCCTTGGCGATGAAGCCCACCTCCGGCTCGCCCTCGATGACCAGCACCCGGCCGCGGTTCTCCTTGCGGCGGGGCTGCGCCGGCGCCTCGCCCGCCTCGTCGGGGTGGCGCAATTCGGGCGGCGGCTCGGTGGGCAGCACCGCCATGAAGCGCACGCCGTCCGTGGACGGCTCGCACCAGATGCGGCCGCCGTGGGCCTCCACGATGTTGCGGCAGATGGCCAGGCCCAGGCCGGTGCCGCGCACGGTGCGGTTGGCCTGGGTGCGCGCCTGCTCGAAGCGGTCGAAGATGCGCTCCAGGCTGTCCTCGGCGATGGGGTCGCCGCTGTTCCAGCAGGAGATGACCACGTAGCCCGGCAGGCTGGAGGTGGCGTGCAGCTCCACGCGCACGTCGCCGCCCTCCGGGGTGAACTTCACCGCGTTGTTCAGCAGGTTGTTGAGGACCTGGTTGAGCCGGTTGGGATCCGCCAGCACGCGCAACGGGTGCCGCGGCAGAATCGACTTCACCAGGATGCGCTTCTCGCCGAAGGCCGGCTGGTACTTCTCCACCACGCGCTGGATGAGCTCGTCCAGGTACGCCACCTCGAAGTTCATCCGCAGGCGGCCCTTGGCGAACTTCGACAAATCCAGCAGGTCGTCGACGATGGCGTTGAGCTTCTCGGTGGAGTCCTTCGCCAGCGACAGGTAGCGGCGCTGCCGCTCGTTGATGTCGCCGGCCATGAAGTTGAGCACCAGGTCCAGCGCGCCGGAGATGGACGTGAGCGGCGTGCGCAGCTCGTGGCTCACCATGGAGACGAACTCGTCCTTGCGCTCCTCCAGCCGCTTCTGGTCGGTGATGTCGCGCAGCACCACGCACACGCCGCGCAGTGTGCCGCGCGCGTCGCTCACCGGCGTGACGGTGACCTGCACGTGCCGCTCGTAGAGCTTCACCTCCTCGCGCAGCACCTGGCTGCCGCTGAACTCCCAGCCGCGCACCAGGTGGAAGGGCTGGAAGCCCAGCAGGTCCTCCATCATCTTCGTGGTGAAGCCCGCGGCGTCGTCGCCCGCCTGCAACAGGCGCCGCGCGGCCGGGTTCATCACCACGAGGTCGTTCTTCTCGTCGGTGAGGACCACGCCGTCCGCCATGGACTCCACCATGCGCTCCATGCGGTGGCGGGCTTCCTCCTCCGCCGAGCGCAGGGACTGGATGGCGTCCGCCGTCTGGTTCGCCAGCACGTCCAGGAGGACGCCGTCGTCCTCGCTGAAGGCGTCCGGGCGCTGGCTGAACAGGGACAGCATGCCCACCGGGCGCCCGCCGGCCACGAGGTTCACCGTGAGCTGGCTGGGGTACACGCTGGCCGCGTCCGCGTCCGGCGTGGTGGTGCCCGCCACGCGGGTGATGACCTTGTCCTCCGGCAGGAGCAGGCCGCTGCTCTTGCGGTACGCGCCGAGCATGGACTCCTTCACGCCCAGCAGCGCCTGCTCACCCACGGTGCCCTGGCAGCGCAGCCGCAGCGTGGCGCTGCGCGACTCGTCCGGGGCGATGAGCGCCGCGCCGCAGTCGTACGGCAGCACCCGCGCCACGGCGATGAGCACCCGGTCGATGATGTTGTCGTAGCTGGCCGGGTCGTTCGCGGACGCGCGGCTCACCTCGTAGAGGACGAACAGCGCCTCCACGCGCTGGTGGAGCTGGCGGATGAGCCGCTCCTTGTCCCGCCGCAGCTGGGTGAACTCCACCGCGTTCTTCACGGTGATGATGAGGTCGTTCACGTCCCACGGCTTGGTGATGTAGCGGTACACCTGGCCGCGGTTGATGGCCGCGATGAGGTCCTCCGGGTCCGTGTACCCGGTGAGCAGGAGCGCGGTGACGTCGAAGCCCTCGGCGCGCGCGGTGGCCACCAGCTCGATGCCGGACATCTCCGGCATGCGCTGGTCCGTGACGAGCACGTCCACCGTCTCGCGCCTGAGGATTTCCAACGCCTCCGGCCCGCTCGTGGCCGTGAGGACCCGATACCGGCGCTGGAACATCCGCGTGAGGATGTCCAGGACGTCGGCCTCGTCATCAACGAACAACAGCGTGTGGCGGGGCTCTGACAAGACGGGCGGAATTGTACGCAGAGATCAACGTCCTTCCTCAAGCTGTGAGAAAGGCAACCGTTCAGCACGCACGGTGAGTGCGCAGGGGGACACCGAACGGATTGACTCTACACGTATGTTCAGGAAGAGTGGCACTGAAAGCCTGTACCCTGGACGTCCGAGCCCCTGGCAGGACGGCAGTCGAGAGAGGGAGCGCATGGAAGAGCTCACGGAACGCCAGCGCGAGATTCTCGCCTTCATCGTCAAGGAGACGGAGACCCGGGGCTTCCCGCCGACCATTCGGGAAATCGGGGAGCACATGGACATCCGCTCCACGAACGGGGTGAATGACCATCTCAAGGCGCTGGAGCGCAAGGGCTATCTCAACCGGGGCGAGCAGCAGAGCCGCTCGCTGGTGCCCACCAAGCGGGCGCGGCTGCTGCTGGGCCTGGGCGCGAAGAAGGACGCCGGCATGGTGGAGGTGCCCCTGCTGGGCAAGGTGGCGGCCGGCGCGCCGCTCCTCGCGCAGGAGCACATGGAGGACTCGGTCAAGATCGACAGCTTCCTGCTCGGGGGGGTGAACGGCCGCGAGGTCTTCGCCCTGCGGGTCAAGGGACAGTCGATGATTGAAGACGGCATCCACGACGGCGACTATCTCTTCGTGAAGAAGACGCCCGCGGCACAACCGGGCGACATCGTGGTGGCGCTCATCGAGGACGAGGCCACGGTGAAGCGCTACTACCCGGAGGGCGAGCGCATCCGCTTCCAGCCGGCCAACGCCACCATGCAGCCCATCTACGTGAGCCGGGCGGAGTTCCGCTCGACCATGATTCTGGGCCAGGTGGTGGGCGTGTACCGCAAGCTGCAGGGCGGGCGCGTCTGACACGTCGTCCCGGGGGTTGAAGGCGCGCCGGGCATCGCGAGCCCGGGGCGCCTCCCCTGCCCCACTCAGGGGCACTTCTTCAGCGAGGCATCGGCGGCGGTGGCGCGGGCACAGGCCGCCTGGAGCGTGGCCGTGTCCTTCAGCTCGCGCGCCAGCCGGGCGGTGGTGAGCTGCAGCTCCGCGTCCTTCACCTGCTCCGGCTCCGCGCTGAGGCTGGTGAGGATGCGCAGCGCATCCGGCTTCCGGCCCAGCACGGTGAGCAGCTCGGCCAGCTCGCGCAACTCCCGCGCGTCCTGGCCGGAGACGGACTCCAGCGCGGCCTTGAGCTCGTCCTCGGCGGCGGCGCGGTTGCTCATCGCGAGGTGGATGCGGGCGAGCGCCACGTGGACGATGGCGCGGTCCTTCACGCGCAGGGACTCCTTGTAGGCGGCGATGGCGTCACCGGGCTTGTCCAGCCGCGTGTGAATCTCCCCCACCAGCTCCCAGAGCGTCGGGTCCCTGGGGGCGCGGCTGGCGGCCTCCTTGTAGGCGTTGGCGGCCTCGGGGAGCTTCCCGGAGCGCACGAGCGCGTCGCCCAGCGCGGTGTACACCTCGGGCGAGCGGATGCCCGTGTCCACGGCCTTCTGCGCGCGGGCGAGCACCTCGTCATGGCGCTTCTGCTCCGCCAGCACGTCGAGCGCGCGCATGATGAGCGCGGACTTCGCCTCCCTGGGCGCGGCGCCGGCGGCGAGCGTGAAGTGGTTCACCGCCTCGTCGTGCTCGCCCTTCTTGAGGTGCAGCTCGCCGAGCGACTCCAGCGCGTTGAAGTCGTGGGGGTAGAGGGCAATGGCCTTGCGCAGCGAGCTCTGTGCCTCGGGGATGCGCCCGAGCTGGGACTGGATGAAGCCCAGGCGGCTCCAGTTGGTGGAGCGGCGCGGGTCCTGCTGGACGGCGACCTCGAACTCGGCGAGCGCCTCGTTGAGACGGCCCATGGAGAGGTAGACCTCGCCTCGGGCGGCGGGCAGGCGCGGGTCATTGGGGAGCAGCTGCTTCATGGCGTCGAAGGACTTGAGCGACTCCTCGAAGCGGCCCTGGAGGTACTCGGCGGTGCCCTTGAGGTAGAGGCCCTCGGCGTGGTCCTTGTCGCTGACGGGCGGTGGGCTCTCGGTGCACGCGACGGCGGCGAGCAGGACGAGCAGGGGCAGGACTCGCGGGGACATGGAGGCTCCGACTCTCAGAAGTGGTACGCGATGCCGGCGTTGACGTCGAAGTTGAGGCCGTCGCCCAGCTGCGAGTCGGCCAGTCCGAGCACGGCCTGGGCGACGTTGGTGCCGAGTTCCAGCTGCAGGCCCACGTGGCCGGCGATGAGGTACTCGAGGCCGGCGAAGCCGACGACGGTGGGCAGCGGGCCGGTGGACTGGAAGATGCCGAAGTCGCCGAAGGACAGCTGCACGCCGAGGCCGAAGCCCCAGTAGGGCCGGAGGGCCTTCTCCACGTTGTGGTAGTGGCGCAGGCCCACGACGCTGGGCAGGACGTTGAGGCCGCCCTTGGCGCCCTCGGTGTTGGACTGCACGTAGGAGAAGCCGAGCTGCGCGAAGCCGACCCACTCGGGGTGGAACCAGTAGCCCACCTCCAGGTCGCCGCCCGGGTTGAGGGTGGCCAGCTTGTCGACGAAGTTGTTGTTGATGCGCAGGCCCAGCGTGAGGCTGCCGCCGCCCGTCGTCTTCGCGCCGCCGAGCAGCGGGCGGGCGGTGGGCACCTCCTCGGGCGAGACGAGCGCGGCGCGGAGCTGGTCGGCGACGGCCTCGGCGGTGCGCAGCAGGTGGTCGGCCTCGGGGGCTTCCGCGCGGGGCTTGGCGAGGCTGCGGCCGCCGACGGTGTCCACGAGGCTGGCGGTGAGGAGGTACTGGTCGCCGAAGCGGTCCAACCGGCCGGTGATGATGTAGCGGGCGCCGGTGATGGACGAGAGCTCCTGGAGGCAGGCGCCGCGCTCACACGTCTTGATGCCGAGTAACTGCCGCTGGCGCTCGGCGTCGAGCACCGTCTCGATGTCGCGCTGGGAGAGCACGCGCAGGCGCGGGGACTCGGCGAGGCGCGAGGCGATGAGCGAGGTGATGCCGGGCGCGGAGTCGCGGGCGGACTCGTTGGATTCGAGGGTGAGCACCGCGACGATGAGGGCTTCCTTCTCGGGCTCCCGGGCCGGCGTGGCCTGGGCGGCGGGAGCAGGCGGCCCGGAGGCGGGCTGCGTTCCGGACGTCGGCGGGGCGACGGGCGCGGCGGGCGGCTCTCCTCCGCTACCGGGGGCCTCGGACGCGGCGGGCGCCTGCGCGAGCGCGGTCGTGGTCAGGAGGAGGCAGAGGGAGGCCAGCAGCGGAAGGGAGCGCGACACGGGGCGGCACTCTACCCTCACCCGGGCCTCTCACGGAGTGCCGGAGCGCCTGGATGCCCATCACATTGCGCTCTCCGGATTCCGCCAGGCGGCCTGGGCAGCAGACGTCCAACCGCCTTCGCACGCTCACTTGGGCTGGTTCAGTTCCTCGGGTAGCGGGGTGCGAAGCAACTCCCATCTGTTCGGCAGCCTGATGACGGCAAAGCCCTCGCCAGCAATGCTCACGAGCACGCCGTCCGTGGCCTCTCCACTCGCGAGCCACGCGTCCGCCGCTTGGCGGGAGTCGAATGTGCGAGCGACGAGTGCCGCGCTGGTGGCGGGAGTGAAGTACTTCCGGAAGTACGCCCGGTACTCCTCCAGTTTTTGACGGTCCCGCAAGAAGACCAGGGCACCCGCGGCGATGTGGAGGGCTTCGTCCTCAGGCGAGCCGTCCGGGTACTTCTCATTGACGGTGCCGATGACGCGGAGGATGGCGTCCACATCGAAGTCTGGATCGTAGGTCATCTTCAGGAGGACGGCATGACGCCGAGGTACTCCAGCGGGTCCACGGGCTTTCCATCCAGCCGCACCTCGAAGTGCAGGTGCGGCCCGGACGTCTTGCCGGACTCGCCCACCGTGGCGATGACCTGTCCCCGGAGCACGCGCTGCCCCGTGCGCACGCGCAACTCCCGGTTGTGCGCGTACAGCGTGATGATGTTCTTCCCGTGGTCGACGATGACGATGTTGCCGTACCCGCGCTGCTCGCCCGCGTACAGCACCGTGCCCTCCTGCGCCGTCTTCACCGGCGTCCCCGAGGGCGCTGCCAGGTCGATGCCGTCATGCGGCTCCCGGCCCTTCTTCCCGAACCGCCCGTACAGCACGCCCTTCAGCGGCCAGTCGAGAATCCCCTGGGTCGCCAGTCGGGGCCGTGAAGCCCCTGGACGCAACACGGGGCGCGGGCGGGACGGAGGCTCCTCGCGCCGGGCCACCGTGGGCGAGCTTCCCCGCCGCACGGGAGTCTCGGTGGACGTGCGCACCGGCTCGGGGTCCGCCTCGGCCAGCGCCTCCGGCACGTCGCGCACCACGCCGGGGATGAGGAGCTCCTGCCCCACCGCCAGCGTCCACGGCGCCTTGATGTTGTTGGCGGCCCCCAGCTCCTCCACCGTGAGGCCGTACGTCTTGGAGATTCGATACATCGTCTCGCCCGGCGCGACGCGGTGGCGCACGGACACCAATTCCGGCTCCGGGTGCGCGCCCCGCAGGGAGAACGGCAGCGCGCTCCGCTGCGGCGCGGAGGAAGCCGTGCCCGAAGACGCCGCGGAGACTTCAGGCCCGCGAGCGTCCCCCACGGGCTCCAGCCCCGTGTCCGGCCCGGGCGCGGCGGCCCGGGTGCCCGCGCAGCCGGCGAACAGCACGGCCACGAGCAGCACCCGGAGCACCACCACCGCCTGGCTGGACACGGAAGCCTTCAACGCTAGGCACCATCCGATTCGTGCCGCTGGAAGCCGTCGAGCCGCCACTCCTTGATGTCCGGGAGGCGCTCGTGGTCCGTCAGCTCGAAGTGCAGGGGCGTCACCGAGACGCGCCGGTCCAGGAACACGGCGTTGCAGTCACTCCCCGGGATGTCCTCGTGCTGGTACTCGCTGCCGCCAATCCAGTAGTACTTCCGGCCGCGAGGGTCTTCCTTCTCCACCACGTTGTACCCGTAGGTGTGCCGGCCCAGCCGCGTGACGACGTAGCCGTCCGGCTCCACCCCATTGGGGATGTTCACGTTGAGGAGCATCCTCGGCGGCAGCGGCCGCGTCAGCGCGCTCTGCACCAGCGACCGCGCGAAGCGCGCGGCCGGGCCGAAGTCGAACGGCTGCCCCCGCGTCACCAGGCTGAAGGCGATGGCGGGCACCCCGAGCAGGGCCCCCTCCATCGCCGCAGCCACGGTGCCCGAGTACATGACGTCTTCCGCCAGGTTCGCGCCGTGGTTGATGCCGGACACCATGAGAGTGGGCCGAGCATCCTTCAGGATGTGGTTGATGGCCAGATATGCGCTGTCCGCTGGCGTCCCGTCGACGGAGTACCACCGCTCGCGCACCTCCTTGATGCGCAGCGGCCGGTGCAGGGAGATGGCGTGCGAGGCGGCGCTCTGCTCGCGGTCGGGCGCCACCACCCACACCTCTCCCAGGGGGCTCACCGCTTCCACGAGGGCCTTGAGGCCCTCGGAGAAGTAGCCGTCGTCGTTCGAGACGAGGATGCGTGGCTTGGGGGCGCTCACGGGCTCACTTCTTCTGCGCCAGCGAGCGGAACACGCTCTTGCCGGCGTAGCGGGCCGCCGCGCCGAGCTCCTGCTCGATGCGCAGCAGCTGGTTGTACTTGGCGATGCGGTCCGAGCGCGACGCCGAGCCCGTCTTGATCTGCCCGCAGTCCAGCGCCACCGCGAGGTCCGCGATGGTGGTGTCCTCCGTCTCGCCCGAGCGGTGGCTCATCACCGACGTGTAGCCCGCCTTGTGCGCCATGCGCACCGCGTCGAACGTCTCCGTCAGCGAGCCAATCTGGTTCACCTTCACCAGGATGGAGTTGGCCACGCCGCCCTCGATGCCGCGGCCCAGCCGCTCCACGTTGGTGACGAAGAGGTCGTCGCCCACCAGCTGGAGCTTCCCGCCCAGCGCGTCGGTGAGCTTCTTCCAGCCCTCCCAGTCATCCTCCGCCATGCCGTCCTCGATGGAGATGATGGGGTAGCGCTCGCTCAGGCCGCGGTAGTAGTCGAGCATCCCGGCCGCGTCGTACTCCTTGCCCTCGCCCTTGAGCCGGTACTTCTTCGAGCCCTTGTCGAAGAACTCGCTGGCCGCCACGTCCAGGGCGAGGAACAGCTGCTCGCCGGCCTTGAAGCCCGCCTGGTCGATGGCCTCCATGATGAGCTTGAGGGCCTCCTCGTTGGCCGGCAGGTCCGGGGCATAGCCGCCCTCGTCGCCCACGCCGGTGGCCAGCTTGCGGCCCTTCAAAATCTTCTTCAGCGCGTGGAACACCTCCGCGCCCCAGCGCAGGCCTTCCGCGAAGCTGGTGGCGCCCGCGGGCACCACCATGAACTCCTGCACGTCCACGCGGGTGTCCGCGTGCGCGCCGCCGTTGAGGATGTTCATCAGCGGCACCGGCAGGGTGCGCGCCTGGGCGCCGCCCACGTAGCGGTACAGGGGCAGGCCGTGAGCGTCCGCCGCCGCGCGGGCGCAGGCCATGGACACCGCGAGGATGGCGTTGGCGCCCAGCTTGCCCTTGGTGGGCGTGCCGTCCAGCTCCAGCATCTTCTGATCCACCGCGAACTGATCCGCGGCGTCCATGCCCACCAGGGCGGGGGCGAGCACGTCCATCACGTTCTTGACGGCCTTGCGCACACCCTTGCCCAGGTAGCGCCCCTTTTCGCCGTCACGCAGCTCGATGGCCTCGTGCTCGCCGGTGGACGCACCGGACGGCACCGCCGCGCGGCCCCGGGAGCCACCGGCCAGATGGACCTCGGCCTCCACGGTGGGGTTGCCACGGGAGTCGAGCACTTCACGCGCCAGAATCTGAGCAATCTCGGTCATAGGCGGCCGTTTCTAGAGGAGGGTTCCAGACCGGGCAAGCGTGCTCGCACCGGGCACTGCTACAGTGTCCACCCGCCGAATGCCGCCCAACCGCCGCAATGCCGCCCCCCAGGGGCCCGACCCCCTCCTCGCCCAGCGACGCCGAGGCGCCCTGCTCGGCCTGGCCGTGGGCAATGCCTTGTCCGTGCCCACCGCGCACCGCCCCTTCATGGCACCTTCTTTTCCCCAGCAGGCGGAAGGGCCCTACCTCAAGCTGATGGGAGGGGGCCCCCATGAGCTGCGCAAGGGCCAGGTGACGGAAGAGGTGCAGCTCGCGTGCTGCCTCGGCCACAGCCTGAGGGACTTGCGGCGCTACGACGCCGCGGACGCGCTCCGCCGCTACCGCGCCTGGCAGCCGCACGCCTTCGACGTCAGCGAGCCGATGAAGGCCGTCCTGGAGGAATGCGGCTCCGGCGCGCCGCCGCTGGGGGCCGGCAAGCGCGTGTGGCTGCGCGCCTTCCGCCAGCCCGCGTTCCCCGGGAGCCTCGCGCGCACCGCGCCTCTGGGCGTCTACCTGGCGGACAACGCCGCCGCGCGCACCCAGGCCTCGCTGGAGGATTCCGCCCTCACCCACTATGACCCGCGCTGCCAGCTCGCCTGCGCCGCCTTCAACGCCGCCCTGGCGCGCGCCGTCACCAGCGGCGCCGCGCTGAAGAAGGAGGACCTCCTCTCCGCGGCGGAGTCCGGGCTCCTGCTGGCGGGCGCGGCGCTCGGCCGCTCCGCGAGCGACTACGTCCAGGAGGTGACGCACGCGGCCCAGCTGCTGCGGGAGGACCTGGAGCTGGCCCAGAAGGAGGATCCGCAGCTCTACGGGCCGGACCTGCACCTGCACCGGCCGCTGCATGCGGTGCGTGTGGCCTTCCGGCTCGCCTTCTGGGAGCTGCTCCACGCCCCCTCCGCGGAAGCCGCGCTGCTGGATGTCGTCCACCGGGGGGGCGACACGGAGGCCCACGCCGCCATCACCGGCGCGCTGGTGGGCGCCTTCCACGGCGAGGAGGCCCTGCCCGCCGAGTGGCGCAAGGGCGTGCTGGAGGCGCTCGCCACCGTGAAGGGCCCCCTCTGGGACGTGTACCACCCGAGGCACCTGCTGGCGCTCGTCCCCGTCTGAGGACGCCGTCGAGCCTGCGGGCCCCTGGACGCGCGAAGCCCGCGGAGGTGGTCCTCAGTGAGGACACCGCCGCGGGCCCGGTGACACACGCCGCGGCTTCGGGGCCGCGCGTTGGAATCAAGACAACAGGTCGATGACCACCACGCCTCGCTGAGGCTTGTCCTCCTCCGTCTCCGTCCGGCGCCGAGGGCGGTCGTCCGGGGCGGGCAGCGGCAGCTCCACCACGGGCCTCTCATGGTCCTCGCGGCGGCGCTCACGGCGCTTGATTTCTTCGATGATGAAGGCGTCGAGCATGGGTCTATCCGTCTCCCTCAGCCTACGTACCCCGATGTACGCCCGCCGTCCCGCCCAAAAACCACGTCCACGAATCTCAGATGCAAATTAAGAACCCCGGTTCTGCACTGGGTACGTCACTGCCATCTCGCACGGTTGCTCGTCCGCCACCCGACATCCTGGCCAGGGCAACCGTGGCATGGATGTCATGGGGGCCCCGAAATCCGGTCGGGACGATGTTCATTCTAATGCCCTCGAAATAGCCCGCAAGCGGTCCAACTCACGGACAGACCCCGGCCATTCAGGGCGGCAATCCGCCCCGCTGACCAGGGTCGCCCGCCTGCCTGCTCCAAGGGGGCGTGACGGTGTGCGTCAGGGTCCTTCCGGACCTGGGAGGGAGGCCCTCAGGCCCCTTCCGCGCGGCGCTTGAAGGCGTCCAGCATCTTGGGGAGCGAGGTGTCCACGAGGGCGTTGACGATGGCCTTGGGCACCAGGGCGCCCAGGGCCATCTCCACGGTGTAGGTGGCGCGCGTCTTGCCCTCGCCCTCGGGCTCCAGCACCCAGCTGCCCTTGTTGTCCTTCATCACCTCGCCCTTGATGAAGGACCAGGCCATCCGCTTGGGGCGCTCCTCGGTGACGCGGATGGAGTAGTTGACCGTCTTCACCACATCGACCTTGTAGTGGACCTCCACCGTGTTGCCCTGCCGGTTGGAGGTGCGGATCTCCTTCACCTCCGGGAGGAACTCCGGGTAGCGCTCGTACTGGGTGATGACGTCGAAGACCTTCTCGACGGGAGCGTTGATGACGATGGTCCGCGTGGCGCCAGGCATGGGGTTCTCCGACAGGGCGAGAGGTGGGGGGCTACTCTAGAACGCGTACCCCGGCTTCTTGTCGAACTTGTGCAGGGACTGGATGAAGCGCACGGTGCCCGTCTTACTGCGCATGACGACCGAGTGCGTCTCGCAGCCGCCGCCGAAGAAGCGCACGCCCTTGAGGAAGTCGCCGGAGGTGACGCCGGAGGCGGCGAACATCACCTCACCCTTCGCCAGCTCCTCGGCGGTGTAGATCTTCGACATGTCGGTGATGCCCATCTTCTTGGCGCGGTCGATCTCCCCCTGGTTGCGGGGGACGAGGCGGCCCTGCATGTCGCCGCCGGTGGCGCGCATGGCGGCGGCGGCGATGACGCCCTCGGGGGCGCCGCCGATGCCCATCAGCACGTCCACGCCGGTGCCCTCGAAGCAGGTGGCGATGGCGCCGGCCACGTCACCGTCCTCGATGAGGCGGATGCGGGCGCCCGCCGCGCGGACCTCCTTGATGAGGTCCGCGTGCCGCTCGCGGTCCAGCACCACCACGGTGAGGTCCTCCACGTACACCTTCATCCTCTCCGCGATGTTGCGGAGGTTCTCCGTGGGGGACTTGCGCAGGTCGATGGCGCCGCGGGCGCGCGGGCCCACCGCGAGCTTCTCCATGTACGTGTCGGGGGCGTTGAGCAGCCCGCCCTTGCCGGCCATGGCGACCACGGAGATGGAGCCCGGGCGGCCGTAGGCGCACAGGTTGGTGCCCTCCAGCGGGTCCAGGGCGATGTCCACCTCGGGGGCGCCCTCCCCGCGCTTGCCCACCCGCTCGCCGATGTAGAGCATGGGCGCCTCGTCGCGCTCACCCTCGCCGATGACGACGGTGCCGTCGATCTGCAGGGCGTCGAAGGCGCGGCGCATGGCGTCCACGGCGGCCTGATCCGACTCGTTCTTGTTGCCGCGGCCCATCAGACGGGCGGAGGCGATGGCCGCCATCTCGGTGACGCGCACCACCTCCATTGCCAGGTTGCGATCCATAGTCGTGTGCTCCTTGGGTATTCGTGGGGATTCAGGGGGAAGAGCTGGAGCCCGGGGTGGGCTCGGAGGGTTTCATCAGCTGAATGATGGCGTCCGGCAGCCGGGTGGGCTTGCCGTCGCGCTTGATGCAGGCGTGCAGGGTACGTCCGGTGCACAGCAGGGTGCGCGGCTCGCCCTCGCGGAAAAGCTCGTAGGTGAACACGATGGAGGCGCGGCGCAACTCGCCCACCTGCACGCGGATGACGAGCAGGTCGTCGTAACGCGCGGGTGACTTGTACTGGCAGCTCGCCTCGGCGACGGGCAGCTGGAGGCCGGAGCGCTCCATGTCGGCATAGCTGCCGCCGTGCGCGCGGAAGAACTCGCTGCGGGCGAACTCGAAGTAGCGGAAGTAGTTCGCGTAATAGACGACACCCATCTGATCCGTGTCGCCGTAGATGACGCGAAGCCGGGCCTCGACCATGAGGGCGCGCAAGCTAACAGCGCCCCCGTCAGCGTCCAAGCAGTCGCGCCCCTTGTTGGTTGCTTCTGACCATCCGACCGGGGCACTTTTCTAATACGTATGATTCGAGCCCTCCTGCTGGTGACGGCCCTGGCCGCCCTGCCCGCCTTGGCGAAGCCGCCGCGGCTGACGCTCTTCATCTCGGTGGACGCGCTGGGCAGCGAAGTGCTCCTGCGAAACCGCGCCCGGCTCACGGGGGGCCTGGGGCAGTTGCTGACCGCCGGGGCCTTCTATCCCTACGCCCGCTACGGCTTCGCCGAGTGCCGCACCGCGCCGGGCCACGCCACCCTGTCCACGGGGACGAACCCCTGGAGGCACGGAGTCATCGACAACCGCTGGGTGGACCGGGCGACGGGCAAGCCCGTCAACGCCTACGTGGACCCGGCGCACCCGGTGCTGGAGGTGCCGCTGACCCCAGGGCAGGACGCGAGCCCGGCGAACCTGATGGTGGAAACGCTGGCGGACCGGCTGCGGGTGGCGACGCAGGAGCGGGGCAAGGCGGTGGCGCTGTCGCTGAAGTCGCGCGCGGCCATCGCGCTGGCCGGGCGGATGGGGCAGGCGTGGTGGTTCGACGACGGCGTGGGGAAGTTCGTGACGGGCACCTGGTACACGAAGGAGTTCCCCGCGTGGGTGAAGGACCTGAACGCGCGGAAGCTGCCGGAGTCGTACTTCGGGAAGAAGTGGGAGCTGATGCGGCCGCGCACGGAGTACGTGGGCGAGGACGAGCGCAGCTACGAGGTGAACGCGTACGGGCTGGGCCGCACCTTCCCGCACCCGCTGGATGGCGGGCTGCCGTCGCCGGGGCTGGTCTTCTACCGGGCGTTCGGGGTGTCGCCGGACTCGCATGACGTGCTGGTGGAGGCGGCGAAGGCGGCGATTGTCGGGGAGGGGCTGGGGAAGGACGAGGTGCCGGACCTGCTGGCGGTGAGTGTCAGCGGGACGGACCTGGTGTTCCACGAGTTCGGTCCGTACTCGTGGGAGATGCAGGACTCGCTGCTGCGGCTGGACAAGGCGCTGGGGGAGCTCATCACCGCGGCGGAGCGCGCGGCGGGAGGCCGGGCGAACCTGGTCATCGCGGTGACGGCGGACCATGGCGGCGCGGCGATGCCGGAGCAGTGGGCGGCGCAGGGGCTGCCGGCGCAGCGGGTGAGCCCGGTGGCGGTGGCGCAGGCGCTGACGCAGGAGCTGCGCAAGCAGTTCGGCGGCGACGTGACGGCGTCGCTGGAGGAACTGGACGTGTACCTCTCGGGCAAGTCGCTGGAGGGGGGCAAGGTGGACGGCGCGGCGGTGCGGCGGGCGGCGGCGGCGTGGATGGCGAAGCACCCGGCGGTGCTGACGGCGGTGGCGAGGGATGACCTGTTCACCGCGCCGGACCCGGCGGGACACCTGGCGCCGCTGCGCAAGGGCTACTACCCGGAGCGCAGCGGGGACGTGTTGTTCATGGTGAAGCCCTTCCACCTGCTCTACACGGACACGGAGGGGACGAGCCACGGCACGCCGTACTCGTACGACTCGCAGGTGCCCGTGGTGTTCGCGGGCAAGGGCATCAAGCCGGGGGTGTACCTGGAGGAGATGGACCCGGTGGACGTGGCGCCCACGCTGGCGGCGCTGATGGAGATTGGAATGCCCGCGGCGGCGGAGGGCAAGCCGCGCGCGGAGGTGCTCACGGGGAAGTGAGCGGCGGGAAGTACCGGGTGTTGCGCTCCGACGCTTCCGGGCGGGCGCATTGCTCGCGCTGCGGCGTCATCCGCCCTACTCCAGGATTTCGACCGCGTCTCCGACGCGCACGGTGCCCGCGCGGCGCACGATGACGTTCTGACCGAACATCACCTTGTTGTCGATGCGGCGGAACGTGGTGAGGGTGCGCAGGGGTTCCTGGTGCGGGTCCTTGCGCGCGGTGTCCGCGTCCACGGTGATGAAGACGCAGCGGGCGCACGGCTTGACGACGGCCAGCTCGACGGTGCCGATGCGCAGGCGCTTCCAGCCGTCCTCGGCGAAGGCGTCGGTGCCGTCGACGACGAGGTTGGGACGGAAGCGCGACATGGGCACCGGCTGGGCGAGGCGCCCGTTGAGGTCGGCCAGCGAGGCCTCGGTGGTGAGGAGCAGCGGGAAGGCATCGGCGAAGCCGACGCGGTCCTCCGGTGCTGCGTAGGTCGGGTCCACGGGCCGCTGCATCCGCGAGTCCACGTACACGAGCGCGGCAGGCATGCCGAGGTACTCGGACAGCCAGCGGTCCGCGGCGGCGTCGGTGCGCGCGGCGGAGCAGGTGTCCTTCCACACGGTGACGTCGAGGCGCGGTGACGCTCCGGTGGGAAGCGGCACGGTGAGCTCGGGCATGCCCGGCGCGGACAGGTGGAGTCCCGACGGCGTGGGCACGGCTCGCACGAGCACGAGCGAGGGCAGCTCGCGCCCGGTGAGGAAGGAGCCATCGGGGCGGACCGCCATCCAGCGGCGGTCATGTTCGATGCCCAGCGGCTCCACGGTGGCGTGTTCCAGCGGGAGACCGGCGCCGGATTTGAGGGGATAGCGGAAGAGGGCCTGGAGTCGGGGCATGGGGGGCGCGGGGATGGAAGTGGCGCGTGACTCTACACCCGCTCGTGATGGAGCGATGACTCCTGTCGTGCGCTCTCCAGCGAAATTCCACCTCAGGAGATTGTGCTGGAACGCTCCTACTTCGGGAGTAGTCTCCGGGCGAGCCGCGCGAAACGCGCCTCTCCTCGCGAGGAAGCCATGCTGTCTGTCCACCTGAATCCGGCACGCCTTCCCCTGGGAACAAGAGTAGGCGACTGGTGTGTGCTGGAGCGGCGGGGATTTGGAGCTTATGGCGCCGTCTACCGCGCCGTCAGCGTGGAGGCGGCCTCGGCTCCCGTGGCCCTCAAGCTGGCCCTGCACCCCCAGGATGAGCGCTTCGCACGAGAGGTCGAGCTCCTCTCCCGCCTCCACCATCCGAACGTTCCGCGCCTGGTGGACCATGGTGTGTGGCAACAGTCCGAGGACTTCTTCTACCCGTACCTCGCCATGGATTGGGTGGAGGGCGTGTCGCTGTACGCCTGGGCGAGTGCGCACCGGCCCACGTCACGGGAGGTGCTTCAGGTGCTCGCCAGACTGGCGCGGGCCCTGGAGGCAACCCATGCCGCGGGCGGAGTGCACAGGGACGTCAAAGGCGACAACATCCTGGTGAGTCCCGCGGATGGGCGGGTCTTCCTGACCGACTTCGGCTCTGGGTCTTTCATCGGCGCCGCCACGCTGACGTGGCACCCGTTTCCACCAGGAACACCGGCATATCGCCCGCCGGAGGCGTGGCGGTCGATGCGGCTCCCAGCGCGGGAGCCGTTGGTGCCCTACGCGCCCGGTCCGGCGGACGATGTCTTCGCACTGGGCGTCACCGCCTACCGATTGGTGACCGACGAGTACCCAGACGGTGGGGACCCGGCGGCTCCCTTCGAGAACATGGAGAGAACCGGTGCACCATCCGCGCGAGCGGTCAATGCGCGCTGTTGCGAGGAGCTGGATGCACTCGTGTCTCGGATGCTCTCCAGGATCCCCGAGGCACGGGGCTCCGCCCGGGAGCTCGCCGAAGCGTTCGAACAAGCCGGGCGCGAGACAGGGCCCGAAGCAGATGTGCAGCTCTTCGCGAGCAATGCACCACGCACCGAGACCGCGAAGGTCTCGCACCCGCCCATGGCGCATCAGTCGCCCGGTCGCTCCAGATCTGCATGGCTCACGGCCGGCATCATGGGAGGCGCGCTCGCCATGGGGGCCGGGTGGATGCTGAGCGCACATCCCCGCGTGGAGCCCGTGAAGGATCAGGCCTCGACCATCGAGGACTCGAAGGACGGCGGCACCGTCGCCGTGGGAGACACCGCGCTGTTCATCCCGGTGTCTCATGTGCGGGCGCCATCCGCCTGGTCGACCATTGCAGTGGACACCCCTCCCCGCCCCCTCCCGGGACAAATCCGTCCGGACGCCACGGGCCGTTGTCCCCAGTGGCAGGTGCCCATCAATGGCGGCTGCTGGAAGAAGCTGGCCGTGGACGCGAAGAACTGCGGCGAGGGTGACTTCGTCTACAAGGGAGCGTGTTACACGCCCGCGTTCCGGCCAGCGCGTCCTCCTACTTCGAGCCCCGTGCAGTGAGCCTGACGCCGCCTTGGCAACCCGTGGCGTGGCACCAGTCCGAGGGACCGGCCGCCCTGCGTGCCTATCTCGTTCATCACTCACGACACTCCATCTGGACCTCACCCGGGCGCCCCGGAACGTAGCCCACCGTGCAATGGGTCCCCTCGGGGCAGCCCTGGGGCTGACAGTTCTCTCCACGGATGCGGGCGCATACCGATATCCCTTGTTCGAAACGCACGCACTCCTGTCCTTGCGCGCAGGGACTGTCCTCACACGTCGGCAGGCAGGATGCACCTTCGCGCCTGTCCGCACAGAACGAGCCGTCGGGGCATGACTCCGGCACATCCGTCAGGCATGGGCGACCGCAGTAGCCGCTGTTGCAGAGGAGCCCCGCGCGGCAGACCATTTCGCGTGTTGAGGTGAATGATGGGAAGCAGGGGGCTCCTTCGTCAGCCATTCCCGTGACGACGCAGAGGCGCACCCACGGTCCCGTGCCCCGACTTCGCAAGGCCTTGCAGGTGAATCCATCAGCGCACTGAAGGTCTGTCTGGCACTCACTGGCCATGCACAGGGCCTGACCTCGTGAGAAAGTCAGACACCCCAGTGGGTCTTCGCAGTCCTCGGCCTTCTCACAAGGGCGCTCATGAGTCAGGAGCGCCCGACGCTCGTCGAGTGTCAGGACCGGGCTCACCGTTCTCACGTCTCCGGCCACGGCGCTCTGTTCGAGCCATCCCTTCCCTGCCCCGAGAGCAAGTACGAGCGGAAGCGGAAGCAGGAATCCCGCGACAACCGCCAGCAGGGGTCGCCACCTCACCTGCAATCCCAGCCACATGTCTGTTCGTCCGAGCCGTCGCGCATGTGGTCGTGCGGACAACCTGTTCCGACCGTGAGGAGAACCACGAACATGGCCGCGTGGCGCCAGCGCATGAGCCCCCCCCGGGTGCAATGGCTGTCGCCACCATAGCAGCCTGGCCCTCGAACGCCTCCCCGCCTCCCTGCTCCCCACCTGGAATTTCGGCGCGAGTCAGTGACACCCTGGCCGCGCTTCATCCTCCAGTTAACACAACGAACGGGAGCCTCGAATGCGTGGGAATGTGGCGCGAAGTCTTGCGCTCGCGGTGCTGGGCCTTGCCTCCTCGGCCCCCGCGGCGGTGAGCAAGGACATCGTCGCGGGAGACCGCCGGACCCCAGCCTCGGTGCAATCGCAGAACGCCTATGCCAGCTACGTCTCGCCGGCCACCAAGGTGTTCCACGTCAGCCTGACGGGAAATGACTCCACCGGAGACGGCAGTTCCACCCGCCCCTGGCGCACGGTCGCTCGCGCGGTGCGCGGGCTGGCGGCCGGCTCCACTGTCTACATCCACGCGGGCACCTACGACGCGACCCACGTCGACCTCGCGTCCTCCTCCGCCCTGGACGGCACGGCCACCGCGCCCATCACCCTGCGCGGCGCGCCCGGCGAGACCCGCCCCGTGCTCAAGAGCAACGGCTCCTCCTCCATCTTCACCCTCAACCGGCGGTACTGGATTCTCGACGGCCTCGAGCTCGACGGCCGCTATGCCCGCGCGAACGCCGTGTTGTTCCGCTCGGACCACCTGACGCTGCGCAACAGCCTCGTTCGCGACGCCGCGCTCGACGCGCTCAACGTGCAGGCCCAGCACGTCCTCATCCAGAACAACGAGATTCGCAACACCTTCGAGCACACCGCCGGCAGCGCTCGCGGCATCGCCTGCACCCTGCACACCGACTGCGCCGCTGGCAGCTTCTGCAAGCCCGAGTACGACGCGTCCAACGTCCTGCGCAGCTACTGCCGCCAGCGCGATGACGGCCACGCCATCATCGTCCTGCCCGACTCGCACTCCGTCCTGGTGAAGGGCAACACCATCCACGACAACACCGGAGACGGCCTCCAGTGCGCCGGCCCGGTGACGGGCTACACCTCCGGCACGCGCCCCGCGGACATCACGCTGGAGGACAACGACATGTTCACCAGCCCCGCCAACCAGGGCGTCGTCGAGGAAGCCACCGACATCAAGGACTGTGACTTCGTCACCCTGCGCCGCGAGCGCTATCACGGCTTCCGCGCCGCGAAGAACTCCAGCGGCACGCTCATCGGCGGAGGCACGGCCATCTTCCACTTCGGTGCCCAGGGCATCCGGGTGGAGGACTCGGAAATCTACGACGCGTGCATGGGCCTGGGCGTGGGCAACAGCGCCAGCGACCTCGTCTCCAACATCGTCGTCGCCCGCACCCGCTTCCACCACCTCTACATGGGCGAGAAGGGCTGCGGCACTGGCGGCACCACCGGCACCGGCCTCTACGTCCAGAAGCTCAACGGTGGCGACTTCTTCCACAACACCATCTCCCAGGCGGGCCGCCAGGGCCTCGTCATCGCTGGCGCCGGGTGGACGGTGCGCAACATGGACTTCTGGAACAACGTCGTGTCGCTGTCCGCACCGGGCTCGCGCTGGCTCGTCACCGACGGCGAGTTCCTCACGGACTTCGAGTCCGACGGCAACCTCTTCTCCCACACCGATGGCTCCTCCGCGCACTTCACCTGCGACTTCCAGCAGGGACTGAAGGACCTCACCGGCTGGCGGAGCAGCGCGTGTGCCACCGGCGGCCTGATTCTGAGGGACCCGTCCAGCACGGTGGCGCCCGCGGCCTTCACCCTGGAGACGTCCGGTGACCTGAGCCTCCAGGCGTCCTCCCCCGCCGTGGACAGCGCCATGAACAACACCGGCGCCACGTATTGCGGCACCGCGCCGGACAAGGGCGCCCTGGAGCGCTGCGCCTCCACGCCGCCTCCTCCCCAGGAAGGCGGCGAGCTGCTCTGGCAGCAGCAGATGGGCACGGCCTCGGATGAGTACGGCTACGCGGTGACGGCGGACCCGAACGGCGGCGTCTACGTGGCGGGCTACTCGACGGGCGCGTTCGACTACGACAACCAGGGCGGCCGCGACGCGGTGCTGCGGCGCTACACCGCCTCGGGCACGCGCGACTGGGGCCGGCAGCTCGGCGCCGCGGGTGACGAGCACGCCTATGGCGTGGCGGCCACCACCTCCGGCGTCGTCATGGGCGGCCACGCCAGCGGCGGTGTCGCCGGAGAGACGTACGTGGGCGGCACGCTCGACGGCTTCGTCGCGAAGTACAACACGCTGGGCACGCGTGAGTGGGTGCGCATGCTGGGCACGGCGGCGGAGGACTCGGTGCGCGCGGTGGCCACGGACGGGACGGACTTCCTCGTCGCGGGCTACACGACGGGCTCGCTCCAGGCCACCAATGCGGGGCTGAAGGACGCCTTCGTGGCGAAGTACAGCGCCGCCGGTGCCCTGCTCTGGGTGCGCATGCTGGGCACGTCCGCGGACGACCTCGCGTACGGCGTGGCCGCGGACTCCAGCGGCAACGTCTACGTCGCGGGCGTCACCGGCGGAGCGCTGCCGGGCAACAGCAGCGCGGGTGGGCAGGACGTCTTCATCGCGAAGTACACCGCCCAGGGCACGCTGGCGTGGGTGCGCCAGTGGGGCAGCGCCGCGAGCGACATCGCGCAGGACGTGGAGGTGGACAGCACGGGCGCCATCGTCGTGGGCGGCTCCACCACCGGCTCTCTGGCGGCCACCTCGCAGGGCGGCACGGACGCCTTCGTGTCGCGCTGGACGAGCGCGGGCGTGCGCGAGTGGGCCCGTCAAATCGGCACCGCCGGGGAGGACTCCGGCTACGGCGTCGCCACCGATGTGGGCGGCACCGTGTACCTCACGGGCTCCAGCACCGCCGCGCTCGCCACGGGCTATGTGGGCGGCCATGACGCCTTCCTCGTGCGCTACGCCAGCGACGGCACCCGCGGCTGGGTGGAGCACCTGGGCTCCGCTACGGACGAGGTGGCGCTGGGCGCGGCCTCGCGCTCCGGCAATGGCGTGTACATCGTGGGCGGCACGATGGGCACCCTGCCCGGCCTGACGAGCGCGGGCGGCAAGGACCTCTTCCTGGGCCGCTTCGCACCGTGACGTGAGTCGAAGGGCCGTGACCCCGTTGGGCGGTCACGGCCCTCGACATCAGCCGCGCACCGAGCGTCCGCCGAAGGGCGGGTTGGCCATGATGGCCTGGGCCATGCGGTCCGCGAAGGCGCGGCCCTCGCGCGCGTACTGCTCCGCCTCCTCGGCGGTGAGGCGCACGCGGACCTCGTACATGGCGAAGCCGCCCACGACGACCTCGAGCGTCAGCGTCCCATCCGGAGCCCGCAGCAGCCGGTACATCAGCGGGCTCTGGATGAGGACCTCTTCGTCGCTCACGGAATCTCCGCGACGGTGGCCTGGTCGACGGGCGCGTTGATGACCATGATTTCGGGAATGCCGCCCGAGGTGTAGCCGCCGAACTTGAAGCAGTCCGTGTCCTCGGGCGTCTGGCACTTCCACACGCCCGGGTCCTCGTCCACCGGCAGGCGCGCGCACGACTTCGAGGCCGCCAGGTCCAGCGTCATCATTCGCAGCGGGCCCTCGAAGTTCTTCGCGGGCAGCCCGAGCGCCTGACCGATGACGGCGGGGTCATGCTTCCCATCCACCATCGACTTCGTGACGGCCTCCTGGATGGTGGCCGTGGGGGCCGCGAACAGGAAGCAGCCGCTGTCGTTGCACCGGCCGAAGTTCTTCGCGCCCGTCTGCACGACGAACTTCTGGTACAGCGCCTCCGGCATCAGCCACGACACCTTGCGGTCCTTGAAGTTCTTCTCCACGTGCTGGTCGATGCCGTACGGGCTCGCGCGCGTGTCCGCCGCCTGGGAGATGGCCTTCTGCGTGTCGTCACAGGCCGCGGTGACGGACGGCTGCTCCTCGGGAGGCGGCGTCGGACGGACGGCCCCCGGCCTGCAGCCGACGGCGACGAACAGGGAACACAGCAGGGCACCACGGAGCATTGCTTGCATGTCCATTCCTCGAATCCAGGAAAGAGTGGAAATGCATAGCTACCACAGCGGGGTTGCGGTGCTCGCGGCAACGCAACCCCGCCATGGGTTTCGTGGGCCCGTCCGGGTTACTGCGCGGGCACCACGAGGATGACGCCGGGGAGCCGCCGTCCGTGGGTAGTGCCCTCCTGGTAGAAGTCGGACAGCGCGGTAAGCCCGCGGTAGTCCTCGTGCCGTCCGCCGGCATCCATCAAGGCCGTCGCCGCCTCCTCGGGAGACTTCGCCTCGGCGAGCGCCCAGATGAGCGGCTCCGCGGCGGAGTTGAAGGTCTGGTTGTTCCGCTGCTCCCAGCTCCCCACGTAGTCCTTGGCGACGTGGCTCAGCGTCCACGCATCCTGCGGCGTGAAGCGAAGCTCCAGGTTCTGGGGCCCCTGGATGGGCACCGGCCGGCTGGTCGGCACCGGGTTGAAGCTGCGCTGGAGTCCCTCGGCGACCTCCGGGGGCGCGCCCTGCACGACGTAGTGGGTGCGCGTGCCTTCCGGATCCACCGTCCCGTCGGCCTTGTACGCCCGGTTGAGCTGCAGCGTCCGGTCGCCGTTGCTCACGGTGAACTCCGAGCTCACCGCGCCGTCATCCTGGAAGGTCTGCTTGTGGTCGATGCCGTACTCGGTGCCCACCGCGATGCCGCCCGTCACGGAGCCGAGACGGCCCGAGCCCTCCAGCTTGCCGCCGTTCTTGAAGCTGGACTGGTAGATGTCGGCGCTGCCCACGGCCGCGTTGCCTCCGCCCGGCGGCAGCTGTCCGTGCTTCAGGAAGTAGTCGTAGACCGCGTCCGCGCCCGGCTTGCGCAGGTCGAGCTCGAGGGACTTCTGCGTCTGCGTGGTGAAGGACTTCTCGACCTCAGCCTTGCCGGTGGCCTCGAAGAGCCCGTCCTCGTCCTCGACGTAGCCACTCAGCGAGAAGGCTCCCTTCAGGCCCTCCGTCGAGCCCGTGACGAGCCGCACCGTGTTCGCATCCACGCGCTCGACGGCCACCGAGCGACCGGTGATGTCCGCCCCGCCCGTCTCCAGGCGCCCGCCCGCGAAGACGCGGTTGATTGGAGGCTGCGCGGCCTCCTCGGGCGTCGCGTCCGGGTCCGGCTTCGCGTCCAGTCCCAGCTTCTTCTGGCCGGGGAGCGTTCCCACCACGCGTCCCGCCTCCGCCACGACACCGTGGCCTCGCAGGTCCTCCATCTTGACGACGAGCGTGGAGCCCACCGGCAGCGAGCGGACATCGAACGGGTCCGGAGCGAGCTGGGGGTTGTCCTGGTAGCGACGGGCGTCGCTGGCGGGCACCGTGAGCTCATAGGTGAGCTCGTTGGACTGCGAGTACTTGTAGCCCGCCTTGCCCACCACGAGCCCGTTGTCCACGGAGGCGCCCGTGAAGACCTCCTCCTTGCGCTCCTGCTTCACCTCGAAGGTGACGGTGGTCAATCCGGAGCCGGGCTGGAGCCGCGGCGGGGAGGCCTTGACGCTGCGCTGGTACTCGCTGGTGACGTCGACGCCTCCGTTGAGCTTCGTTCCGCCCACCGTCTTCTTGGGCGTCTCGAGGCTCTTCTCGTAGAAGGCGCCCCGCTTGATTTCCGGCGTCCCGGGGCGCGGGAGCGCACCGTACGAGAGGTCCCTCGGAATCGCCTCACCGAAGGGCCGTGCGCTCCGGTCCGCCTGCTCGAAGCGACGCTCGCGGGCGAGCTCCAGCCGCTCGGTGGGCGTGGGCGGCTGGGGCGGCGCCGGAGGCCGGGTGAGGAAGTCGGGAGGCCGCGAGAAGAAGCCAGGGCCCGGTGGCGTGGCCGGAGGTGCCATCGGCGGATGCCACTTCTTCTCCGACGACGCGGGCGGCGGGTTTGCCCCCAGCTCCAGCTTCCGGTCCTTCATGCTCTCGTAGCGGTCCACGGGCTTCTGCGACCGGGCGCGGGTGGCCGCCGCCGCGCTGTTCGCCGCGGCCGTCGCGCTCGCCTTCGCGGCCTTCGCGGCGGCCGTCGCCTTCTCCACCGCCGCGGCCAGCTTGACGTCGCCCCTGCCGCGGTTCTCCAGCTTCTCCAGCGCGTCCGACAGCTTCGCCGCCGCGTTGTTCGCCTTCTGCGCCGCCTTTGCCGCGGCCTCGGCCAGCGACTTCGCCCGGGCCTCCAGCTCGCGGGCCTTCTGCACGTTTCGCTCCGCCGCCGCGGCGGCCGCTGCTTCCGCCGCCTTGCGCGCCGCTTCCGCCGCGGCACGGGCCGCCTGCTGCGCGTCCTCGACAGTCTGGTTCACCGAATCCGAGCCCCCGCTCAGACCCGTGGCCTGACTCCCCCTCACTTCCGTCGCATTCACGTGTTTTCCCCCTCTGCGTACAGCCACGACAATAGGCACACGGATGTCTTACGTGACATCCGCGCGCTCATTTCAGTTGTCGGAGGGAGGAGGCCCGATGTTGCGCGTCGCGGCATCCGACGTGTGAAACATGGAACTCAAACCAGAGCCGGGCGGGGCGTGAATCCGCCCCACCCCGCTCCGACGTCAGGCCTGCTTGGACTTGCGAGGCCTCTTCGCGGCGCCGGTGATTTCCAGCGACAGGTCCATGGCCCGCGCCGAGTGCGTCAGCGCGCCCATGGACACGAAGTCCACGCCGAGCTTCGCCAGGCGGGGCAGCCGGTCCAGGGTGACGCCGCCGGAGACCTCGAGCGGGACGCGGCCGTTCGTCAGCTTCACGGCCTCGCGAATCTGCGCGTCGTCCATGTTGTCGAGCATGATGACGTCCGCGCCGTGCTCAATCGCCTCGGCGAGCTGCTTGAGGTTGGTGACCTCGATTTCAATCTTCACCAGCCGGGGGCCGTTGAGCTTCGCCAGGCGGAGCGCCTCGGAGATGGAGCCGCCCACGGCCGCGATGTGGTTGTCCTTGATGAGGATGCCGTCGAAGAGGCCGAAGCGGTGGTTGGAGGCCCCGCCCATGCGCACGGCGTCCTTGGCCAGCGAGCGCATGCCGGGCGGCGTCTTGCGGGTGTCCAGCACCTTCAGCTTGGACCCCCGCACCGACGTCATGGCCTGCTGGGCCAGGGTGGCGATGCCGGCGGCGCGCTGGACGAGGTTGAGCGCGGTGCGCTCCGCCGCGAGCAGCGAGCGCATCCGCCCGTGGCAGCGCGCGGCGACCATCTTCGGTTTGATTTCCTCGCCGTCGCGCTTGAGCAGCTCCACTTCCACGTCCGGATCCACCATGTGGAAGGTCCGGACGAAGGCGTCGAGCCCCGCGACCACCAACTGCTCCTTGGCGACCAGCTCCGCGCTGCCCTCCGCGTCGGGAGGGATGAGGGCCTGGGAGGTGACGTCACCCGCCGCCCCCAGGTCTTCGTCGAGTGCGAGTGCGATGAGCCGATCGAGGTAGTCCTGCTGCACGTCGCCTCCAGTTACCGCCGGGCCTTCGCCCGTGCAGCGGGCTTCGCCCGGGTGGCCTTCTTCGCCGCCGCCTTCTTCGCGGGGGCCTTCTTCGCCGCCGTCTTCCGGCCCGCCGCCTTCTTCGCGGGAGCCTTCTTCACGGCCGCCTTCTTCGCCGGAGCCTTCTTCGCGACGGCCTTCTTCGCCGCGCCCTTGCCGGCCGCCTTCTTCGCGGGAGCCTTCTTCGCCGCCGCCTTCTTCGCGGGGGCCTTCTTCGCCGCCGCCTTCTTCGCGGGGGCCTTGCCCGCGGCCTTCTTCGCCGGAGCCTTCTTCGCCGCGGCCGGCGCCTTCCGGGCCACCGCCGACGTCCCCGCCGCCTTCTTCGCCGGCGCGGCCGCCTTCTTCACCGCGGGGGCCTCGGCCTCCTCGGTGGTCGGGGCGGGCGCCAGCTTGTCGCCGTGCACCTTGCCGGGAGCGGTCGCCTTCTTCTTCGAGGCGGAGCGCACGGGCTCGCCCTGCGTCACCTCGCGCGTGGGCAACATGTCCCCGTGGGCCTTCACCGGGCCGGACTCACCCTCCTCCGCCTCGGCGCCCTCGGCCGGCGTCTCGCGGGTGTCGCCACCCTCCTTGGCCCGGTTGAACTCGCGCATCGCGTCGTCCACCAGCCCCATGGTCATGTACGCCACGCCGAGGTCATGGTGGTCGGATGGCGACAGGCCCTCCTTCGTGCCCTCGCGCAGCTTCGCGAGCGCGTCCTGCACCTGCGTGTCCCCGGCCTCGGACGCGGTGCCGGTCTCGCCCAGTTCACCCTTCAGCTCCTGGCCCAGGTCCACGCCGCCCTTCTCTTCCTGATTCGGGGCGACCTTCACCTGGGCCGGGGCGGAGGGGGAGGCACCCTCTTCCGCGGTGGGGGTGCTGCTCTCGGGAGTGGTGCTCTCGGACGGCGGCGTCTCTGGCATGGCGGGCTCCGGGGCAATCCGCTGCAGGTGGTCCTGAAGCTTGGCCTTGCGCTCCTTCAGCTCCTCGACGCGGGCGCGGTCCTTCTCCACCACGTCCGGGGGCGCCTTGGCCACGAAGTTGGGGTTCTCCAGCTTGCGCAGCACGCCGGCCATCTCCTGCTCGGCGCGGGCAATCTCCTTCTTCAACCGCTCGCGCTCCGCGTCCAGGTCGACGAGGCCCGCCAGCGGGACGTAGATCTCCAGGTTGGAGCCCACGAAGGCGGCGGCCTGCGGCGGCTTGGCGCCCGGCGCTCCCACCGTCACCTCGGACAGGCCGGCCAGCGGCATGAGGTAGCCGCGCCAGCGCTCCAGCAGCTCACGCGTGCGCACGTCCGCGCTCTGCACCACCGCCTTCACCTTGGTGGCGGGCGACAGGTTGCTCTCGCCGCGGATGGTGCGCAGGCCCTCGATGGCGGCGATGACCGGCGCCATCTCGCCTTCCGCCGCCTCGTCCACGTGCGCCGCGTCCGGCTCCGGGTACGGGGCAATCATGATGCTGTCCGTCGGCCGGGCCATCGGCAGCTTCTGCCAGATCTCCTCGGTGATGAACGGCATGAACGGGTGCAGCAGCCGCAGGATGCGGTCCAGGCAGTACACGAGCACCCGGCGCGTGGAGTCCTTCGCCGCCGCGTCCTCGCCGTACAGCGAGCCCTTCGCCAGCTCGATGTACCAGTCGCAGAACTCCGCCCAGAGGAACTGGTAGAGCGTGGAGGCGGCCTCGCCGAAGCTGTACGACTCCAGCAGCGCGCGCGCCTCCGTGGTGGCGCGCTGGAGGCGGGAGAGAATCCAGCGGTCCGCCAGCGTCAGCGTGCTCCGGTCCAGCGGGCCGGCCTCCATCCGGAAGTCGCCCATGTTCATCAGGGCGAAGCGGCTGGCGTTCCACAGCTTGTTGCCGAAGGCCTTGTAGCCCTCGAGCCGGTCCATCGACAGCTTGATGTCGCGGCCCTGCTGGGTGAGCGAGGCGAGCGTGAAGCGCAGCGCGTCCGCGCCGAACGGCGGCATGCCCTGCGGGAACCGGTTCTTCAGCGTCGGCTGGAGCTTGTCGGCCGGGGCGCCGAGGACGATGTCCAGGGGGTCGATGACGTTCCCCTTCGTCTTGGACATCTTCTGGCCCTTCTCGTCGCGCACCATCGCGTGCAGGTACACGGTGCGGAAGGGCACATCCCCCATGAAGTGGATGCCCATCATCATCATCCGGGCGACCCAGAAGAAGATGATGTCGTGGCCCGTCTCCATGACGGACGTCGGGTAGAAGGTCTTCAGCTCCGGCGTCTCACGCGGCCAGCCCAGCGTGGAGAACGGCCACAGGCCGGACGAGAACCAGGTGTCCAGCACGTCCGGGTCCTGGATGAAGGACGCGCCGCCGCACTTCGGGCAGGACTTCGGCTGCTCGCGCGCGACGATGGGCTCCGCGCGCGCGAAGTCCACCCCGCCCACCTTCACCGTGGGGGCGTCCAGCGGCAGGTCCGTGTCGTCGCCCTGCCGCGGGCTGCACGAGGTGCAGTAGTACGCGGGAATCTGGTGGCCCCACCACAGCTGGCGGCTGACGCACCAGTCGTGGATGTTGCGCATCCAGTGGAAGAACGTGTTCGTCCAGGACTCGGGGACGAACTTCGTGCGGCCCTGCTCCACCGCCTCGATGGCCGGCTTCGCCAGCGGCTCAATCTTGATGAACCACTGCGGAGACAGGCGCGGCTCCACCACCGTGGCGCAGCGCTGGCAGGTGCCCACGTTCAGCATGTGGGGCTCTTCCTTCTCCAGCAGCCCCTGCTCCGTGAGGTCCGCCAGCACCTGCTTGCGCGCCTCGAAGCGGTCCAGGCCGGCGTACTTGCCGGTCTCCTTCGTCATCCGGGCCGCTTCGTCCAGGATGGTGAGCATGGGCAGCTTGTGCCGCAGGCCCGTCTGGTAGTCGTTGAAGTCGTGCGCCGGCGTCACCTTCACCACGCCGGTGCCAAACTTCGGGTCCACCAGCTCCGCGTCCGCGATGATGGGAATCTCGCGGTCGGTCAGCGGCAGCTTCACGCTCTTGCCGGCCAGCCCCAGGTAGCGCTCGTCCTCCGGGTGGATGGCCACCGCGGTGTCGCCCAGCATCGTCTCCGGGCGCGTGGTGGCCACGGTGAGCGTGCGGTCGCTGTCCTTGACGGGGTAGCGGATGTGCCAGATGGAGCCCTTCTTCGACTCCTCGTGCTCCACCTCCAGGTCGCTGAGGGCGGTGCGGCACGAGGGGCACCAGTTGATGAGCTTCTGGGCCCGGTACATCAGGCCCTCTTCGTACAGACGCACGAAGACCTCGCGCACGGCGGCGGAGGACTGCTCGTCCATGGTGAAGCGCTCGCGGCTCCAGTCCAGCGAGGCGCCCAGGAAGCGGTGCTGCTCGCCGATGCGGGCGCCGTACTTGCCCTTCCACTCCCAGACGCGCTCCAGGAAGGCGGCGCGGCCGAGGTCGTGCCGGCTCTTGCCCTCGGTCTTCTTCAGCTCCTTCTCCACCACCATCTGCGTGGCGATGCCGGCGTGGTCCGTGCCGGGGAGCCACAGGGTGTTGAAGCCGCTCATCCGCTTCCAGCGCGCGAGGATGTCCTGGATGGTGGCGGTGAGCGCGTGGCCGATGTGGAGGCTGCCCGTCACGTTGGGCGGCGGCAGCACGATGGAGAAGGCGGGCTTGTCGGAGGTCGCCTCGGCGCGGAAGTAGTTCCGCTCCATCCAGCAGGCGTACCAGCGGGCCTCGACCTCGGTGGGCTCGTAGGCCTTGGACAGTTCAGTGGTGTCGGTCATTGCGGACGGCCAGCCCCGGGGGAACCGGGGCCGGCGGGAAGGTCTTGGAGAGAGGTTAAGGCGAGGAACGCGTCAGTGCTGCGTCTCCCGGTCCTTGATGAGCCGCTCGAGCTCCTCACGGATGATGGTCTCCGCCAGCTGCGGTACCACCTCCCAGGCAATCTTCTCGATGACCTCGCGGGAGGCCTTCGAGAGCGCCTCGCGCAGCAGCGCCTCGCCACCATCCGCGGCGGTCGGACGGGCCGTGGCCGGAGCGGCGGTCGGCGCCACCGCGGTCGGAGCGGCCGTCGGGGGGCCGCCCATGTCCAGGGAGATCTCCTCGGCACCGCTGGGCTCGGGCAGCGAGTCCTCGATGCTGATGGAAGGCTGGGCTGCCTGCGGCGCCGCCGTGGGAGCGCCCAGTCCGAACGGGTCCCTCGCGCGGGCCGCCGGCTGGGTCGCGCCACCCGGCGCGGGAGGCAGCGGCGCGGCGCCGCCCGGAGGACGCGGGAAGCCCGGCTGGCTGCCCTGGGGAATCCCCGGACGGGCCATGCCCGGCGCCGGCCCACCCGGAGGCGCGGGCACGCCCGGACGCGGCGGCATGCCCGGTGCGGACGCACCCGGCGGAGGCGGCACGCCCGGACGCGCGGCGGCGCCCGGAGGCGGCATGCCAGGGCCCGGAGGACGCGGCGCGCCCGGAGCACCCGGAGGCGGCATTCCAGGCCCCGGCGGACGGGCCATGCCCGGCCCCGGCGGCATCCCGGGGCCCGGAGGACGCGGCGCGCCCGGCGCGCCCGGAGGCGGCATTCCCGGCCCGGGAGGACGGGCCATGCCCGGCCCCGGCGGCATGCCCGGTCCCGGAGGACGCGGCGCGCCCGGAGCACCCGGCGGCATGCCCGGGCCCGGAGGACGCGGCACGGCCGGCTGGGTGCCCTGCGGAATGCCCGGACGGGCGGCCGTGGGCGCGCCCGGCTGCGGGCCCGGAGGCACCGGCGCGGGAGTGGCCGGCTGGGCGGTGGGCGGGCGCACCTGCGTGGCCGCGGAGGCCGGCATGGTGTTGGACTTCTGCCCCACCAGCGCCTTCACCTTGTCGAGCAGCACCTGGCTCTCGAAGGGCTTGGCGATGTGGTCATCGGCGCGGGCGGCGCGGGCGCGGTTCTCGTCGAACGCCTCGAAGGTCCCCGCCAGCAGCACCACGGGGATGCCCTGGGTGGCCGGGTCGCTCTTCAGGGCCTCGCAGACCTCGTAGCCGCTCTTGCCCGGCATCATCACATCGGCGAGGACGACGTCCGGGCGCAGCTCGCGGGTACGGGAGATGGCGTCCAGCCCGTTGTCCACCGCGGTCACCTGAAAGTCCTCGGTCGCGAAGATCATCCCAATCACCTTGCGGATGGTGAGCGAGTCATCGGCGACCAGCAGATTCTTGGGCATCGGTTCGGGCCTCGGGGGGCGTCCCACCCCCCTGAATTCGTTGGAGATTCCTGCCGCGAAAAACCCAGGTCGCGGCCCTGTATCAAGCGGGGCAGCTTACGTTTCGCGCTCCAGCACGATCAAGAAAACATGCGCTGCAGGTCCAGGAACAGCACGGAGCCTGTCAACCCGGGGGCACGGAAGGCCCCAATGGTGGTCTCCGGCTCGAAGTGCTGCAGCACGCCGAGCACCCGGGTGGCCGTCAGCCCCACGTTCCGGCCGGCCAGCTCCGTGAGGATGAAGAGGGCCTCGGGTACCGGGGGTGAGCCCAGCAGCGCGGGGACCGAGCAGATGGGCCACAGCACCTGGGCGTGCGGGAAGATGCCGGCCACCGGCCCGCTCTGCACGGGCAGGACGCTGAAGGCCTCCCCTCGCGATATCACCTGGGAGACGAAGCCCAGCGGGACGCCGAACAGGCGCCCCTGCGATTCGAAGACGAGCGCCTTGTCGGGCGTGGACTCGGCCCAGTGGACGGGGCGCAGGGCCGCGGGCGCGGCCCGGGGGCCCACCCGGTGGGGCAGCGCCTCGGCGATGAGCTCCAGGTAGAGCCGCTCCTTGTGCAGCACCGCGCCCCGGCTCAGGGGGGCCAGCGAGTCCGCCAGCCCGGGGGGCAGGAGGAAGAATGGCGCCCGCGCCACGTCGGCGACCTCCACCACGGAGCGCACCCGCACGGCCAGGGTGGGACTCACGTCGAGCACCACCACCATGCCCGGCCCCTCCTCGGGCAGGCCGCCGAGCAGGGCCGACAGGTCCTTCACCTCCAGCACGCCACGCAGGCTGGAGCCGTTGGCGCCGGGCATGGCCACTTCCATGACGGAGGTGGCCTCCACCGCGTAGCGCGTCTCTCCTGCCTCCACGAGAAGGCAGAGCCGGCGTCCGCTTTCGAAGGGTGACACGGCCCTACCCTAGCAGCCTTCCTCGCCTTGGTGGTAAGCCGTTGAGCCAGATGGCGCGCATCCTCCTCGTCGACGACGAAAAGATCGCCCGCACCCTCTACGGCGACTACCTCACGGCCGTGGGGCACGCCGTCACGGCGGTGGGCTCGCTCCAGGACGCGCGGGAGGCGCTGGCCGGGGACCGCTTCGACGCGGTGGTGACGGACCTCATCCTCCCCGGTGGCGACGGCATGGAGGTGCTGCGCCACGTGCGCGAGCGCCACCCCGGCGTGGAGGTGGTGGTCATCACCGGCCTGGAGAAGGTGGACCCCGCCGTGCGCGCCATCAAGAGCGGCGCGGCCGAGTACCTCGTCAAGCCGGTGGCCCCCGAGGCCCTCCAGCACGCCGTCCGCCGCGCCCTCACCACGCGAGACCTCCTCCAGGAGAACGCCTCGCTGCGCCGGCACGTCGCCATGCTGGAGGCCGGCCAGCGCATCGCCACCACGCTGGAGCGCGAGAAGCTGGCCTCCGCCACCACGAGCGCGCTGGAGTCCATGGCCTGCGCCAGCGCCGTGGTGCTGCTGGAGCGCGACGGCGACAAGGGCCTGCGGCTCCAGGGCGTCCGCGGACTGCCTCCGCGGCACGAGCCGGAGCTGGTGGCCACCCTCGTGGAGCGCCTCTCGAATGCGCGCGCGCCCCGGGAGCTGGAAGGGCTGGACGCCGCCTTCCCGCGCGTCCTCTCCATCCCCGCCGTGGAGGGCACCACGGTGCTGGGCCACGCGGTGCTCTTCTTCGACGGCGCCGAGCCGGAGTGGACCGGCGAGACGGCGGGCTACCTGGTGCGCAACTGGGCACTGGCGCTGCGCAACCTCGGGCGCTTCGCGGCGGTGGAGGACCTGGCGTACGTCGACGACCTCACCCGCCTCTTCAACACGCGCTACCTGCACCTGGTGCTGGACCGCGAGGTCCAGGACTCCGTCCAGACGCAGCGGCCCTTCAGCCTGCTGTTCCTGGACCTGGACCACTTCAAGTCCATCAACGACACGCACGGCCACCTCGTGGGCTCGCGGCTGTTGGTGGAGACGGCCCGGGTGGTGAAGGGCTGCGTGAGAGACCACGACGTGGTGGCCCGCTACGGCGGCGACGAGTACGTGGTGCTCCTGCGCAACACCGACTCCGGCGGCGCGCTCAAGGTGGCGGAGCGCATCCGCCGCACCATGGAGACGCACCTGTTCCTCGCGCGCGAGGGGCTGTCGCTGAAGCTCAGCACGTGCATCGGCGTGGCCAGCTTCCCCGAGCACGCCCGGGACAAGGCCACGCTGCTGGACCTGGCGGACCGGGCCATGTACCGGGGCAAGCGTGGCTCCCGGAATGTCGTCTACATGGCGGCCCTGGATCTGGAGCCGCTGCCGGCGGAGCGGCGCCAGGGCGGCAGCGGCCCCGGCGGCTCCAGCACGTAGCGGCTCAGCGGCGCAGGTTGCCCACGGTGAGGCGCTTGGTCGGGGTGGTCTCCACCTCGGCGCGTGCTCCCCCGCCCTCCTTGCC
>NZ_JABBJJ010000130.1 GCF_012933655.1 Pyxidicoccus fallax
CCCACGCCCCGCGCGGTGCCTCCGCCCCTGCCGAGCGCCCGCGCCGCGGCCGCCCGCAACTCCGCCGAGCCCCTGGTGCCTCCTTCGCCCCCGGAGCAGGGCAGACAGCCCGCGCGTCCGGCCTCCGGACGCCAGCTCGGAGACGCCCAGGTCATCGCCCAGGACTCGGCCATCGCCACCGCGGAAGCGGCTCTCGCGCAGGTCGCGGCCCGGGTCCGCGAGCCCCAGCCGCGCCCCCGCCTTCCGGACATCCCCCCGGACGCCGAGTTCAACGGCGAACTCCTCCGCCGTGTGCGCGAGGCCCGGGGCCAGTCCCTCCAGCAAGTCGCCGACCGCACCCGCATCACCAAGGCCCACCTGGAGAACGTCGAGGCGGACCGCTACGCCGCCCTCCCGGCCCACGTGTACCTGCGCGGCATCCTCATGAACCTGGCCCGCGAGCTGGGGCTCGACCCGCTCCGCGTCTCCCGGAGCTACCTCGCCCTGGCTTCTGAGAAGTCGGGGAAGAAGTGACTTCGAGGAAACGCCCCCGGCACGGGGGCATCGTCCGGCCGTCGGAGGCACCGGCGGGAGGGGTGCGAGGAAAGTTGACTCCCCCCATGCCGGTGCCTAAGTAGGTAGGACGATGACGGACGAGGAAAAGGTCAAGGCGATGCGGCTCGCCCGTGCGATTGCCTCTGATATCTCGCTCTACAACGAGCAGAAGATCATCAAGGGCATCGAGCAGGACAACCTCTTCGAGGTCCTCAAGGAGGAACTGGAAGAGGGCCGCGAGCTCTACAAGAGCCGCGTCAGCCAGGAGATCTTCACGAAGATGAACTTCTTCGAGCGCGCCATCAACGACATCGTCCTGCGCTCCAAGGCGCACGTGAAGTCGAAGATCTGGTAGCCCCGTCGAACGTGGCATCGCCCGACACGCGAGAGCACCGCGCCCCGCCCGAAGCCCGCGGAGAGCGCATCGACCAGTACCTCGCCCGGGCGTTCCCCGACCTGACCCGCTCCCGCATCCAGGGCCTCGTGGAGGCCGGGCATGTGCTCGCCGACGGCCAGCCGGCCAAGGCCGCGCGGCGCCTGAGGGGGGGGGAGCTGCTCAGCCTCCATGTCCCCGCGCCCGTGCCGGCCGTCCCCGTGGCGGAGGAGCTTCCGCTCGCCGTGCTGCACGAAGACAAGGACCTCGTCGTGGTGGACAAGGCCGCCGGCATGGTGGTGCACCCGGGCGCGGGCCACGCTTCCGGCACGCTCGTCAACGCGCTGCTGCACCGCGTGAAGGACCTGGCCGGCGTGGGCGGCGAGCTGCGGCCGGGCATCGTCCACCGCCTCGACAAGGACACCACCGGCTGCCTCGTGGTGGCGAAGAACGAGCAGACGCTGGTGGCCCTGCAGAAGGCCTTCAAGACGCGCGCGGTGGAGAAGACGTACCTGGCGCTCGTCCACGGCACGCCGCCCGCGGAAGGCCGCATCGAGACGCTCTACGGCCGCCACCCCATCCACCGCCAGCGCTTCACCGGGAAGGTGAAGGAGGGCAAGTCGGCCATCACCGTCTTCCGCACGCTGGAGACGTTCGACGGCGCGTCGCTGGTGGAGGTGGACCTGCTCACCGGCCGCACGCACCAGATTCGCGTGCACCTGTCGGAAGCCGGCCACCCGCTGCTGTGCGACGCGCTCTACGGCGCGGGCCGCAAGGCGAAGGGGCTGGCGCTCCAGGCCCAGGAGCTGCTCGGCCGGCAGGCCCTGCACGCCTGGCGCCTGTCCTTCGCCCACCCGCGCACGGGCAAGGTGCTGAAGCTGGAGGCGCCCATTCCCGGGGACCTCACCGCCGCGCTGACGCTGCTGCGCGGCACCGCCGCCGCCGAGCCGGAGCCCGCGAAGAAGCCACCGGCCCGGAAGCCGGCCGCGAAGAAGCGGGCTACAGGCCGGACACGCTGAGCGACTGCTGCCGCTTGGACAGCACCTTCACCGGCTGAATCGCCATGACGCGCATGAAGACCTGGAGCAGCTCCGGGTCGAACTTGTTGCGCATCTCCGTCCACATCAGCATCAGCGCCACCTCCGGGCCGTACGCATCCCGGTAGGGGCGCTTGGAGGTGAGGGCGTCGTACGCGTCGCAGATGGCGATGATCTTCGAGTACACCCCGAGGTTCGTCTTCGGGATGATCATCTGGATGTTGCCGCGCGAGTCGCGCACCGCGGTACCGAAGTCCGTCTTGTGCTCGAACGTCGTCACCACGCGCAGGAGCGTGGAGCGGTTGAAGCCCTTCTCCATGAGGATGTTGCGCACGGAGATGAGCGGCGCCTTCTGCACCGTCACCCGCTCGTCCTGGGACAGCGCGCCGCGCTTGGTGGACAGCTCCTCCGGCAGCGTCGCCATGCCCGCGTCGTGGAAGAGGGCGATGTAGCCCAGGTCCCGCAGCTGGGACTTCGTCAGCCCCAGCTCCGCGCCGAAGACGATGCACATCAGGCTCACGTTGACCTGGTGGTACACGAGATAGTCGTTCTCGCGCCGCATGGTCGTCATGCCCAGGAAGTGCGTCTTCTGCTCGTAGGAGATGTCCACGAAGTCCTGCACCAGCCGCAGCGCCTTGGACGCGTTGATGGGCTTGCCGGCGCGCACGGACTCCAGGTACTTCGTGAGGAAGAACACCGCGCGCGCGTAGATGGTCATCGCGTACTTCTTGCGATCGACCTTCAGGTCGCCCGGGTTGTCCATGTCCTTGTTCAGCTTCTCCTTGAGCTTGGAGAACCGGGCCACCCGCATGTTGAGCAGCTTGCGGCCCGCCAGCCCGTCCTCCTCCGTCGCGCCCGACTGCTCCTTGGCGAAGATCCAGATGAAGTTCTTCAGCTCGGGCACCGTCACCGGCTTGGTGAGGGTGAAGCCGCCCACGTCCTTGCCGCGCATCTCCGCGAGCAGGTAGCGCTGGTTCTCGATGGAGTTGAGGTCCACCTTCACCAGCATGCTGTTCAGGTAGAAGGACTCCTTGACGCCCGTCAGCTCCAGCCGGCCTTCCTTGCCGATGATTTGATTGATGATGTCCTGGAGCTGGTGCAGCGGCTTCTGGAAGACGGCGTTCTCCGGGTCATACATCTTCACGGAGCGCACCAGCATGTAGAGGCCGGCGACCAGCGAGCGCGCGAGCACCTGGAGCTTCTCGTTGTGCTCGCGGCCGTACTCGCCGATGTTCTCTTCCTGCGTTTGCGCCTGGCTGATCTTCAGATTCTCGGCCATGGGCTATGCCTCCTCGGTGAGCGCGGACTCCCCGAACAGGGTCTTGCGCGTCTGGTACATCGCCTTGCGTGCCGCGGTGAGGACATCCAGGGGCTGGTTCTTGTCCTCCACCACCGCCTGCAACATCTTGTAGGACTGGATGGAGCACGCGCCGGCCAGGCCCTGGATGGCCAGCAGCTTGTCGTCCAGCACCCGCTTCTTGTTGAGCAGCGACGGCTTCACCGCCAGCAGCTGCTGCATCATCGCCAGCGCCCCCGGCGTGCCGGTGGCGCCGACGGCGGAGTAGAACGCCGCGCGCTCGTCCGGCGTCTTCTTCTCGAACGCGGCGTCGCGCACCACGCGCATCAGGTCCGCGAAGGCCTTGTCGCGGTCGAACTCGGGCAGCAGCTTCGCCGCCAGCATGCGCACCTGGGAGATGGAGTCTGTGAGCGCGTCGACCATCATCCGCCGCGCCTCGCCGGTGCGGCCCTTGCCGACGATGTTGAGGACCTCGAGCTTCACCACCAGGTTGGGGCTCTTGAGCACCTGGCCGAACATCTTGAGGCGCTCGGGGTGGTTGCTCTTCTCCAGGATGTAGACCATGTCGCGCACGGTCTGCGGCCGGTCCGACATCAGCCGCGCCACGAAGGGCTCCGGCACCTCGCGCGCGAAGGTGGCCAGCACGTCGCTCAGCAGCGCGCGGTTCTCCTGGACCTCGAGGGTCTCCAGCACCGCCAGCAGCGGGATGACGGCGTCCTTGCCGAGCGCCTGCAGGTAGCGCGTGACGTCCGCCGGGTTCTTCGGGCGTGTCGTCTTCAGGGCCTCGCCCATGCGCATCAGTCGCTGCTCCTCGCCCATCTTGTGCAGGAAGGTCTCCAGCAGCTTGCCCAGGCTCTCGTCGCGCTGGGACAGCGCGCGCAGCTTGAGGACGATTTGATTGATGGTGGCGAAGTCGTCCTGGATGAGGAGCATGTCCAGCAGCTGCACGAAGATTTCCTCGAGCAGCGCCGCGTCCTCCACGCCGCCTTCCACCACCTGGAACACGGCGCTCACCAGCTTGGGGAAGAGGCGCGCGTTCTCCTCCTCCATGACCTCGCGCTGCAGCTTCGCCTTCAGCTCGTCGGTCGCGTGGCGGCCGCCCACCACGAGGCCGCGAATCTGCTCCACGCCGTCCAGCTTGGACTCCAGGTCCTCCGCGGACACGCGCGCGAAGCGCAGGTAGTCGTCCGAGTTCGTCTGCAGGCGCGAGTAGAGGTAGCCCACCACCTTGTCGACCTCGACCTGCACCTCCTCCTCGGTGGCGTTCTCCATGGAGAAGCCCTCGACGACGACGTACTCCACGTGCTCCATGCTCGCGCGCCACAGCTGCGCCAGCACGTCCTCCGCGCCGCGCTCTGGCTCGGACAGGGCGATGAGCGTGAAGGTGACCAGCTCTTCAATCGTCAGGCCCGGGCGGAAGATGAGCTGCCGGATGCCGTCCCGGAAGAACTTGTAGGGAAGCGGCGTGTCCTCGGTGAACAGCGACTCGCCATGCAGCGTCAGGTTCTGCTGCTCCACCTTCACCGACAGCGGGCCGTACTTCTCGTTGTACGCGGCCACCGACTCGTGCGCCTTCGCGAGGAACTCCGGGAAGCGCGACTCGTTGTGGCGGTACATGCCGATCTGCTTGATGCCCTTGAGCAGGTGGAAGGCGAACGTCTTCGCCAGCTCCACCTTCTCCCGGTTCTCGGGAGAGAGCTCGGCGTCACCACTCGCGGCTGCATTCGCTTTCTGGGCTTGGGCCATGCGTTTGAAACTCTCCGCTCGGGCGGTATCCCAAGCCTACCCTGATTTCTGCCGGTTACCCACCCGATGACCGGGTGGAAGTTCAGGGGCTTGCAGTGACGTGGGTGTAACAGCCCCAGGGATGACCGGGATTTCCGGGTGTGGTACGAGCCGCGGCACCCACCGAGGGGGTGTCGAGCACATGAAGCGGATGCTGGCCTGCGGGGCGATGTTGCTGACGCTGACGGGATGTTTCCGGATGAGCGTGCGGACGGGGGCGCCGCGCTCGGGCGAGGTGGAGGAGCAGGGCGGGGCGAGCCTGGTGTACGGCCTCACCAGCTCCCACGTGGCCGCGGGCGACTGCCGTCACGGCCTGTCGCGGGTGGACGTGTACTGGCCCGCGTGGGGGCCGCTGGTCTACTTCGTCACGCTAGGCCTCGTCGCGCCGATTCGCGCCGAGTACGTCTGTGCCGAGGGCCCGGGCGCGTCCCAGGACGCCGCCGGGGACGCGGAGGGGGACGGCGAGGTACCGCCCTCCCATCCGACGCTGTAGGCCTCGCGGGCTGAAGAAAGCGCGCGAGGCGGCGCGGGGAGCTCCCACGCCGCCTCGGCGGACTTCCGGAACCTTCCTGGAGCGCTCAGGCGCCCTTGTGGGGCGGCGGCGCCACCGCGGCGCTCGGGCCCTTGAGGGCGGAGCGCAGCAGGAAGAAGGTGAGGCCGGCGAAGAAGAGCAGGCCCCAGAGGTTGGACCAGAGCGGGTGCGCCAGCTCGCTCTCGCCCACGGCGTTGAGGAAGCCTCCCAGGCCGCCTTCGTGGCCCAGCGTGGCGGGCAGGTTGAGGGCGCGGGTGCCGGCGCCGTCCGTGGCGATTTCGAGGAAGGCGATGAGCACGCCGGCGATGGAGCCACCGGCGATGAAGCCGGAGGACAGCAGGGTGCCCGGGGAGAACTCGGACTCGGCCGCGCTGCCGCCGCGCACGCGGTCCACGATGTAGCGGACCACGCCGCCCACGAAGATGGGGGCGGTGCTGCTGATGGGCAGGTACACGCCCACCGCGAAGGGCAGGGCGGACACGCCGCACAGCTCCAGCATCAGCGCGATGAACACGCCCAGGAGCACCAGGTCCCACGGCAGCCGCTGGGTGAGGATGCCGTCGATGATGAGCGAGAAGAGCTGCGCCTTGGGCGCGGCGTAGCGGGTGAGGGGCTGACCCTCGTACGCGCTGATGCGGCCGCCGATGCCCGGGTCCACCACGTACTGGATGGTGCCCGCCTCATCGACGAGGTACTTGCCCGCGGGCACCGGCGTGTCCGCGCCGCGCACGTAGCCTTCCTTGTACGTGCGCTGGGGGCCCTGCGTGACGGCGCCCAGCTCGGACACCTTCACCTGCTTGCCGCCGGTGGGGCTGAGCGTCACGGCGGCCAGGTCCTGCGCCGTCACGTCGCGCCAGCTGCGCAGCTCCAGCGCGCCGCCCTGCGTGTTCAGCTCGAAGCCCTGCGCCCACACGGCCTTGCGCAGCGCCGCCTCGTCCAGGCCACGCGACGCCAGCGCGTCCGGGCTCACCGCCCAGGCGAAGGTGTGCTGGACGCGGGTCTCCTCCGTCATCTCGGACACCTTCACGCCGGGGTGCGGCTCGGGGATGGTGGCGGTGGCGCCGCGGTTGAGCGTCACCAGCACCAGGCCGATGAACATGGCGCTGGTGAGCACGCCCACGAAGAGCGCCACCTGCTGCCGCCGGGGCGTGCCGCCCACCAGGAAGGCCGTCTTCAGGTCCTGCGCGGTGGTGCCGCCGTTGGACGCGGCGATGCCGACGATGGCCGCCGTCGTCAGGGCCATGAAGCGGTCCTCGGACGACGTCCACCCCAGCAACAGGTAGACGAGGCAGGTGACGAGCAGCGTGGCCACCACCATGCCGGAGATGGGGTTGGACGAGCTGCCAATCTCACCGGTGATGCGCGCGCTCACCGTCACGAAGAAGAAGCCGAAGATGACGATGAGGATGGCGGAGATGAAGTTCACCTCCAGCGGGGGCGCCAGCCAGATGGCCAGGATGAGCAGCGCGCTGCCCACGAGCACCACGGTGATGGGCAGATCCTGCTCGGTGCGCAAGAGCTGCGGCGCGGCGCCCTGCGTGCGCGAGGCCCGCAGCGTCTCCACGCTGCGCTTGAAGGCGCCGATGATGGTGGGCAGCGAGCGGATGAGCGAGATGAGGCCGCCGGTCGCCACCGCGCCCGCGCCGATGTAGAGCACGTAGGCGTTGCGAATCTGGTCCGGCGACATGTCCCGGATGAGCTGGCCGTTGTGCACCAGCAGGGGCTCGTTCAGCCCGCTGCCGAAGAAGGAGATGGCGGGGATGAGGATGAGGTAGCTCAGCACGCCCCCCGCGAAGGTGATGCCCGCCACTTTCGGCCCGATGATGTAGCCCACGCCCAGCAGCTCCGGGCTCACCTCGGTGGACATCGTCGCGCTCTTCAGGCCCTTGAGGGGCGTGCTCAGCACCTCGCGGAACAGCTTCATGCCCGCGTACGCGAACTTGTAGATGCCGCCCACCAGGAAGCCGAGGATGACGGTGCGCGCGTTGGTGCCGCCCTGCTCGCCCACGATGAGCACGTCCGCGCTGGCCGTTCCTTCCGGGTAGGCGAGCTTGCCGTGCTCCTGGACGATGAGGCCCTGGCGCAGTGGAATCATCATCAGCACGCCGAGCACGCCGCCCAGCGCCGCGGTGAGGAACGCGTGGGTGAGGCTGATGTCGTAGCCCAGCAGCAGCAACGCGGGGAGCGCCGCCGCCACGCCGAAGGCGAGCGACTCTCCGGCCGAGCCCGTCGTCTGGACGATGGTGTTCTCCAGGATGCTGGAGTTGCCCAGGGCGCGGAAGATGGCGATGGACAGCACCGCCACCGGAATCGACGCGGACACCGTGAGGCCGACCTTGATGGCCAGGTACACGGACGAGGCGGCGAACACGATGCCGAGCACCGAGCCCAGCACCAGGCCGCGAATCGTCATCTCCGCGGGCGACTTGTCGGGGGGGATATAGGGCGTATGGGCGTGCGGCGCGTGCACCTCTGCGACAGGCACGCGGTCGTCGACGACCGGCGGGGTTCCGTGGGCCAAAGCGTGCGGCTCCTTCACGAAGGGAAACCGCGCCCTTCTAGCAGGGAGCCGCTCGGGCGTGAAACGGAGCCGCACAAACGGCAAGCGCCTCCGCCCCATGGGGGACGGAGGCGCTCATGGAGGAGGGGGGCCGGACCTTCTCGGCCACCCCGACCCGCCGCGTCAGGCGGGGCTCACTGCTGGAGGGCGGCGGCCTCCGGGTCCACCTCGGCCATCAGGGCGGCCAGCTCGGCCTTGAGCTTGTCCTTGGCGCGAATCTCCAGCTGGCGGGCGCGCTCGCGCGAGAAGCCGAAGTGCTCGCCCAGCTCCTTGAGCGTCATGGGGCGCTCGTTCATGACGCGCTGCTCGATGATGAAGCGCTCGCGCGGATCCAGCCGCATCAGCGCGGTGCGGACGCGGGCGTTGATGAGGCCCGCCTCCTCCTTGTCCGCGAACTCGTCGTCCTGGGGCGCCGACGCGCTCACCACGAAGTCCACGTGGCTGTTGCCGCCGTCCTCACCCATGGGCGCGTCGAGGGACAGGTCACGGCCGCCCATGCGCTGCTCCATCTCGCGCACCTCGCCGGGCTTCACGTGCAGCCGGCGGGCGATGTCGTCCACGTTCACCACGGCCTCGCCGGTGCCGAACTTCTCCAGCTCGCGGCGCGTGCGCGCGAGGCTGAAGAACAGCTTGCGCTGGGCCTGGGTGGTCCCGAGCTTCACCAGCGACCAGCTCTTGAGGATGTAGTTCTGGATGTACGCGCGGATCCACCAGACGGCGTAGGAGATGAGGCGGATGCCCTTGTCCGGGTCGAACTTCTGCACCGCCTTCATCAGGCCGATGTTCCCCTCCTGGATGAGGTCGGACATCTTGATGCCGTAGGAGCGGTACTCGTAGGCGACCTTCACCACGAAGCGCAGGTTGGAGGTGACCAGCCGGTGGCCCGCGGACAGGTCACCCTTGATGAAGCGCCGCGCCAGCTCCTGCTCCTCCTCCACCGTGAGAAGGGCGTAGTGGTTGATCTCCGACAGGTACATCGCCAGAGAACCGGAGTTGGACGACTGCTCGGTGGAAGCCTGCATGGATGGTGTCTCCCGACGGGGCCTCTCTGGGGAGGCCGAAAAGGTTTTCGGACCGCCTGACAACTTGACGAAGGGTGGCTTGAGCAACGTCGGTGCCAATCCGCCGCTGTGCGTCTTCCCCAGTGTCTTTGGGGACTTGGCGGTGCAGGGACGCGTGCACAAGGCGGGGAACCTGTAACCGTTACTTCTCTCCCGGACGAAGGTCGCAGAATCGGAGCGGTAGGAACTTCAGAGCGTTCCGCAAGAGGCCTCCCGCATGAGGGCCCGGGCCATGCCGCCGCCCGGGCGCAGTGGATGCGTCGGGCCATGCACCCGCTGGGTGCACGGTCCACGGCGGAGCGCCGGAACCTGCCCGGCACCCGCCGCGAAAAAGGCGTAACGACGCCCGCTCTGGATGACAGGTGCCTTTTCCCGGACGCGCCGCGACGCCCGGACAGGAGGCATGAAGGCTGGCGCCAGCCTGCCCGGAAGCCTCGGGGTGACGAAGGAGCGCGCGCGTCGAGCGCTTCAGGAAGCGCGGCGGCGCGACTCGGCGGAGATGGCCCGCTTGAGACCCCCGAGGAACTGGGAGGCCTCTCCCTGCTTCAGCGGGCGGCCACCGAAGCGGGCCTCCAGGTAGCGGCGGGTGACGGGCGTCAGGGCGGGGGACAGCGGATGTCCTTCCCGCGTGAGCCTCGCGTCCAGGTCCTCGAGCGTCTCGCCCTCCAGGCGCTGGACGCGCGCGGCGGTGAGCTGCGCCTCCACCGCGTCCACGAAGCGGGTGGCCTCATGCGGGCGCTCGCGGTCGAGGAAGCGGGAGAGCAGGCGCCAGACGGCATACGCGCCCATGCCCGCGACGAGCGCGGCGCCAAAGGCGCGCAGCGGCGGCAGGCGGCTCGGAGAGTCGTCCCCGCCACGGCGCTGGGGTGGGCGGACGAGCGCGCGCGCCACGTCCATCTGGTCCCGGAAGGAGTAGTCGACGACGGAGTTGCGCCAGCGCGCCTCCACCGCTTCGTAGAAGCTGAGCAGCCGCTGGAGGAGGACGGAGGACTGGCTCGCGCGGTGGGCCGGCGGCGTCGCGTCCACGGTGACGAAGCCGCGTCCCGGCACCAGCACGTGGGTCCATGCATGCGCGTCACCGGCGCGGACGATGTACGCGCCGTCCACGCGCTCGCCGCCGAAGAAGCCGGTGGCCAGCCGCGCGCGGATGCCCTGGGTGCGCAGCATGAGGGTGAGCGCGGTGGCGAAGTGCTCGCAGTGTCCCGCCTTGCGCACGAAGAGGAAGTTCGCCAGCGGGTCCTCCACATCTCCGCTGAGCTCCAGCGTGTACGTGAGCTCCCGCTGCAGCCACCCGGCCAGCTTCTGCGCGGCGGCGAGGGGCTCGCGCTCGCCGTTGAGCACGCGCGCGGCCGTCTGCGCGACGCGGGGGTCCAGGTCCTCCGGAATCGTCAGCAGCGCGTCCTGCTCCTCGGCCGGGAGGTCCTTCAACTCGTGGCCGCTGCCCCCCGGGGGCCGGCTGTAGGCCTCGTACGTATAGGCGAGGGCCGGGTCCGTGAAGCGCACCTCGCCCCCGGGCTGCTCCTGAATCCCCACGCGCCGGCTGCCCGCCTGGTGCTGCCCCACCGCGTTGCCGAGCCGGGACGGCGTCTCCAGCGCCACCAGCGTGCGGGCCCCGTACGCGGGCAGCAACTCCACGCGCTGGTGGACGAGGTCCTCGCTCCCCGGCCGCAGCGTCACCATGAACGTGGAGCCGCGCCGCTGCGGGCCCGCGCTCGTCCACTCCTGCCCGTCGAAGATGTCGTAGGTGCGGCCCAGCCAGTACGCGTCCAGCGCCTCCTTCCCCGGGTCCGGGGAGAGGGTGGAGCGCAGGACGATGCGCGGGTTGCCCTTGATGGTGCCCGTGCCGCCCAGGCGCACGGTGTTGGAGAAGCCCGCCGACGCGGCGCCCAGGCCCGGCGACGCGCGCGGGCCCATCATGTTCCAGTTCAGGCGGGGGAAGAGGATGAAGAAGGCCACCGCGCCGGCCACCGCGAAGGCCACGCCCGTCGCCAGCGGGCGCATCACCTGGCGCACCGGCACCGGCTCTCCCTCGGGCACCGAGGCCTCCACCACGCCCAGCGCCAGCGCCATGCTGGACAGCACGCCGAAGGCCACGAGGAACAGGCCGTAGACGAGCTCACCGGACAGGGCCGCGCCGCCCGCCACCATCAGCAGGCCGGACAGGTGCACCTGCCCGTCGGTGGCCGAATCCGGCGCGGACAGCAGCCGGTGCGCGGAGATGAGGCCCGCGAAGGCGCACGCGGCCACCACGAGGTTGACGGCCCCCGCCAGCACGTTCAGCCCCAGCGCCGCCGCGACGACGAGCAGCAGCAGCGCGGTGAGCTTCTCCCGCTTCGCGAACACGCGCCGCCCCGCCAGCGCGCACACCAGCGCCAGCGCGAACAGCGCCAGCGTCCACACCGGGAGCTGGCCGGACACCGCCATGGAGGTGAACGCGGCCCCGGTGCCCAGGTCCCTCAGCACCAACCGCAGCCGCGTGCCCGGCCTCATGCCGCCTCCTCTTCCTCGCGGAGCCCTTCGTGCCCCAGCCACGCCAGCGCTCGCAGCACGCGCCGCTCCTGCGCGGAGCCCGCCGCCGGACGCATGCGCCCGTCCGCCGTGTCCAGCCCCACCTCGTGCCCTTCCTCGATGAGCCGGTGGGCCAGCGCGGCCACTTCCTCGCAGCGGCGCTCCAGCTCCTCGCCCGTGAGCCCCGCGTCCACCGCCAGCACCCAGGTGCGGCGCTCCTCGCGCTCGCGCTCCACCCGCAGCAGCTTCCCCAGCGCGGCGCTCTTGCGCCAGTGGATGCGGCGCGCGTCCTCGCCCTGGAAGAGCTCGCGCAGGCCCGCCACGTCGCCCGTGCCGTCGTTGCGGCGCGGGTTGCCCGCGTCACCCACCGGCCCGCGCTCCGCCTCGCCCGGGTCCTGGCAGGCGTAGCCGCGCCGCGGGTAGACGAGCAGCGTGCCCTCCAGCGGGAAGACGCGCGTCTTGGCGAACAGGCCCAGCGGCCACGTGGTGGTGACGCGCACGCCCGTCAGGAACACCGGCCCCCGCTTCGGCGCGGTGAGGTCCGCGCGCACCACGTGGTCCACGCCCGCCGGCAGATAGCCCACGCCGCCCTCGCCCGTCAGCGGCGAGTCCGCCTCCGACAGCGTGAGCGCGAAGCCGTGGCCCCGCTTCTTCGTCACCGCCCAGCGGAACGCGAAGGGCTCGCCGGCGAAGGCCGCGTCCGTGCCCACGCGCCGCACCGACAAGTCCCGGATGCAGCGCTCGGACAGCACGCCGGACACCACCACCATGCTCAGCAGCAGGCCCAGCACGAGGTAGAGCAGGTTGTTGCCGGTGTTGAGGGCGCCCAGGCCCACGCCGAGCGTCACCACGAGGTACGTGCGGCCCACCCGCGTCACCTTGAGGGTGCGCGGCGGCCGCATGCGCGCGCGCAGCCGGGACCACCCCTGCCTGACGGACGTGCTCACCGCGGCGCCGGGACCTTCCGGGCGAGCTCCTCCAGAAGGTGGGCCGCCTCGTCGCGGGCCGTCACGCCCTGCACGGCGCTGCGCAGGAGCACGCGGTGCGCCCAGCAGGGCACCAGCACCGCCCGCACGTCCCCCGGCGTCACGAAGTCCCGGGAGTCCCACAGGGCCTGCGCCCGCGCCGCCGCGCCCAGCGCCAGCACCGCGCGCGTGGAGGCGCCCCGTTCGATGTCTCCGTGCTCGCGCGTGGCCTTGGCCAGCCGCACCACGTAGTCCGCCACCGTCCCGTCCAGCTTCAGCTCCGCCGCCAGGGTGCGCAGCGACGCCACCTCCTCCGGCCCCGTCACCGTCTCCACCACGTCCAGGGGCGGGGTGCTGCCGCGCGTGGCCAGGAGCCGCGCCTCCACGTCCGGCGCGGGGTGGCCCAGCGACATGCGCACCATGAAGCGGTCCAGCTGCGAGTCCGGCAGCGGGTAGGTGCCGGAGAAGTCCACCGGGTTCTGCGTGGCCACCACGATGAAGGGGGCGGGCAGGGGGTACGTGGCGCCGTCCAGGGACACCTGGCCCTGCGCCATGGCCTCCAGCAGCGCGGACTGGGTGCGCGGCGGGGCGCGGTTCAGCTCATCCGCCAGCACCAGCTGCCGGAAGAGGGGACCGGGGCGGAACTGGAAGGTGGCCGTCTGCGCGTGGAAGACCTGGGCCCCGAGGATGTCGGCGGGCATCAGGTCCGCGGTGAACTGGACGCGCGCGAAGCTCAGCCCACAGGCCCGGGCCAGGGCCTCGGCGAGCGTCGTCTTGCCCACTCCCGGCACGTCCTCCAGGAGGACATGGCCGCCGGAGACCAGGCAGGTCACCACGAGCTGGGTCTGGGGCTCCTTGCCCTGGACCGCCCGCCCCAGTTGGGTGGCGATCCTTTCCATCACCGAGCGCGCGGAAGCAGGAGAGAGGACGGGGGACAGGACGCGGGCGGGCTGGTTCATCCGCCGCCACTCTATCCGACTCCTCCCCGCAACGGTCACGCCCCGGAGCGCAGGCGTCCAGCCGTCCCTTCATCGGACGCCTGCCTGCTCCCGGGGCGTGGGCACTGCTCTCACGCCGAGAGAATGTCCTCGGGCGTGTAGTACGCGCGGCGCGGAGACGACCCCGTCCCGACGCCGAAATACCGGAACATCCGCTCATGGTGGGTGGCCAGGCCGCGCATCTCCACCGGCCGCTCCACCAGGTCCCTCGTCAGCACGCCCACGGCGCTGTCCTTGAACTCCCGCAGATGCGTGAAGTCCAGGACGACTTCCTGGCCCCTCAGGGCCGCCAGCGAGGCGTGCACTTCCTGCGCCGTCCTACCGTCCAGGATGCCCTCCAGACGGAGGGTGATTCGACCTGCCACTTCTTCACGGTGGATCTGCAGACCCGCCATTGCTGTGCTCTCCCAAAAGGATGCTGTGTGCACGATGTGCCGTTGAGATGGGCACGGCGGCTGCAAGGCTCCGGACCCACCTGGTGCCGGAAGCTCCAGCGGGGAGACAACCCGTGGAGTGCCCTTCAGCCGGGCGCAAACACTGCACCCTCCCTCCCAGGAAGGTCAGCCCCCCTGCACCTCAGTCCCGGTGGACTGTCAGCTGGAGGGCGTCCTTCCTGTCGCGCAGCCGTCATCCCTGGCGGCCGTCCGTTGTCTGCTGAGCGCGGAGGGTGAGCTGGCGTTCCTGCTGGGCCTTCAGCTTCCGGAACTCCTTCACGACCTTGGTGGGGTAGCCGGCCATGAACTTCTTGCGCGACTCGGGCTTGGCGAGGATGCGCTTGGCCAGGCCGGGGCCCGCGTTGTACGCGACGAGCGCCTTCTCCACGGTGCCGAAGCGCTGGATGAGGTCCGCCAGGTACGCGGTGCCCAGCTCCACGTTCGTCTCCGAGTCGAAGAGGTTGCTGGAGCGGCCCAGTCGCATGCCGGCCTTGTCCGCCAGGTACTTGCCGGTGTCCGGCATCACCTGCATCAGCCCCATGGCCCCCACGTGGGACACCGCGTAGTTGTTGAAGCTCGACTCGCACCGGATGACGGCCACCACCAGCAGCGGGTCGATGTTGTTGCGCCGGGCCTCGCGGATGATGGCGACCGCCAGCCGCCGCTGCTGCCGCTCCGGCAGGCCGGAGGCCTTCACCAGCTCCGTCACCCCCAGCCGCTCGGCCTCGGCCAGGTCCGCCTCGTCCTCGTACACCTGCAGCTTCGCCAGGGCCGCCTTCAGCTCGGCCTCGCGCTGCGACAGCTGCGCGCGCAGCGCCGTCACCTCCGGCGCCTCGCCCTGGGGGCCTTCCGGAACCTGCACCGGAAACGCCAGCGCCCCCGTACCCAACAGCATCGCCGCCGTCGTCATCGCCACCGTCCAGCCCCTCATCCCGCCCTCCCCGGCGCCCGTGCCACCGCGCCCGCTGAACTCCGACTGCCATGCACCTCGAATGGTTGGGCGCCAAAGCAGGGGGCGTGCCACGGCGCTTCACGGCCTGTCTCTCCTTATGATCTCTCCACGCAAGGGCCGGAGCAGCGCCTCGCGGGTCGGAAAAAATGCCCGGATGGGGCAGTGCTTTACCCACCCTGGGACTGTGAAAAGGACTGGGTTGCCCGCTCCGGTACCCGTTCCTACCTTCGTCCGCGCCAGGGTGTGGGGCGTGGAGGTGTGGCGTGTACTGGACGATTGGGATGATCCTCTTGGTGCTGTGGTGCCTGGGCCTGACGACGGGCTCCACGGAGGGGTACTGGGTCCACCTGCTGCTGCTGTTCTCGATGGTGGCCTTCCTGCTGGCGGTGGCGTCCCACGGCCGCAGGACGGCGGTGTCATGAGCGGCGCCGGACTGGAAGTCACGGGCCTGGACCTGCCCCGGGACACCGCGGGCTTCACGCGGCGCGAGTGCCCGAGCTGCTCGCGCCCCTTCAAGATGCGGCCGGGCCCGTTCGACGCCCGCGCGGTGATGCACAAGCTGCAGTCCTTCTTCTCGCTGGAGAACTCGCACGAGTGCGAGGACGGGCTGCCGCTGTGGCGCTGCCCCTACTGCGGCCAGCGCGCGCCGGCGGACGACTACCTCACCCCCGCGCAGCAGACCCATCTGGAGTCCGTGGCGCGCGCGTGGGCCAACCACGTGCGCTACGAGCAGATGGCCCACGTGTCGCGCACGCTGTCGCTCAACCCGCGGCCCACCTTCGTGGCGGTGCCTCCGGAGTCGCTGCCCGGGCCCATGGACCCGGAGGCGGACGAGCTCCTGCGCACGCTCCCCATGCTGTGCTGCGGGGATGACCTGAAGGTGCTGTGGGACTGGGATCAGCCCCTCTTCTGCCCCTACTGCGGCACGCGGCACGGGGGGCTGAGCGGCCGCCAGCAGGTGGAACTCCGCTTCATCCACGAGTAGCGAGGGGAGGGAGGGTGGACGCCGGCCCGCCATGACGGCAGGCTGCGCGTCCATGACGAGGGCCTCCCCCCGGGTGGTGCTCGCGGCCCTGCTGCTGGCCGCGAGCGCGGCCTCCGCGCACGACGCCGACATCCTCTATTCCCAGGTCCGCCGCGTGGCCCCGGAGGCCGCCGGGGCCGAATCCCCGACGTCCGAGGTGCGCCAGGTGCTCACCCTGACGACGGGCACGCTGGGCCTGCTGCTGCCCGCCGACGCGGACGGTGACGGCACCGTGTCCCAGGCGGACCTGGACGCCCGGCGCGCCGCGCTCGAGGTGGGCGTGTGGGATGCCATGCCTCTGACCGCGGACGGGCGTCCCTGCGCGCGGACCTCCCACGCGGCGCTGCTGCGGCAGACGTACGTGGAGCTGTCCGCCACCTTCCAGTGCCCGCCGGGGCCCCTGCGGCAGACGTACACCGTGCTGTCCGTGCTGCCGGCGGGCTACCGGGTCATCCTGGGCAGCTCCCTGGACGGCGAGGTGCCCGGCGCCATCTTCGCGGACGCCGCGCAGCCGAGCGTGGCCATCCCCGGCCCCGGCGAGACGGGAGGGGAGGGGGCCTCTCCGGTCAGCGGCTTCGGTGGCTGGGTGTCCCTGGGCGTCAGCCACCTCTTCGAGGGCGTGGACCACCTGGCCTTCCTGCTGGCGGTGCTGCTGGTGGGCGGCGGCCTCAAGCGGGTGCTGCTGCTGGTGACGTCCTTCACCGTGGCGCACTCCATTACATTGGGGGCCACCGCGCTGGGCTGGGTGGTGCTGGACGGCGAGCGGGCGCGCTGGGTGGAGGCCGCCATCGCCGCCTCCATCATCTATGTCGCGGTGGAGAACCTCGTCCTGCGCGAGCACCGGCACCGCGTCCTCGTCACCTTCCTCTTCGGACTGGTGCACGGCTTCGGCCTCGCCGGCACGCTGGCCGGGTACGGCCTGGGGGACTCGCTGGTGACGGGACTGTTGGGCTTCAACCTGGGCGTGGAGCTGGGGCAGGCGGCGGTGGTCATCGTCCTGCTGCCAGTCCTGCGCATGGTGCGCCGCCGGCCCGCGCTCCACCTCAGAACCGTACGCGTCCTGTCGGTTGGCATCCTCGCTGCTGGTGGGTACTGGATGTTCGAGCGGGCACTCGGTTGAATCCGGCGGGGGCCGTTCCTACGTTGGCGACATAAGGGTAGGGAACGGGGGAAGTCCATGGGTGCGAGGCATACCCGGCTGGCCGCTGCGCTGGCCGCCGCATGGGAGGCGGAGGTCGTCTCCGCCCGGCGGATGACAGCGCTGGCGGAGCGCATCGGAGACGCGCGGGTGCGTGCGCGGTTGATGGTGCTGGCCGCGTTCTGCCGCGCGCACGCGTCGCGCCTGCTGGCGCGGCTGGCCGCGCTGGGCCGGGGGCCGCTGCCCGTCCCGCCGGAGGAAATCGAGCTCGACGCCGACACCATCCTCGAGCTGCGTCGCGAGGGCTGCTTCGCCCGCGCCTCCGCCGCCCGCTACGAGACGACCGCCGAGCTGGCCCGCCAGCAGGCGGACCTGTCCTCCGCCTGGGTGTGCGAGCTCAACCGCACCGAGGAGCAGGACCGGGCCCGCGAGCTGCTCGCCCTGGCCGAGGGGGCCCAGGCCGCCGTCTCCCACGGCCCGGCTCCCACCGCCGACGCGCCCGCCGGCTCCTGACGGCGCGCGTCTTCAGGACCGCTCTCCCGGTGACAGTCCCCGCGCGTTGGGCGTAGAAACGCGCCCATGGCGAAGGAGAGCTACAACGACCTCATCTTCCAGCTCGGCGACCTGGCGAGAGACAGGCTGCCCGGAAAGCCCAACTGCCCGCGCTCCATGGACCGCGTCTACCGCGCCGAGGAGGCGGTGGTGGCGCGCCGGGACGAGCTCGCCGCGCTCGAGCAGGAGATGAACGACGAGGACGCCGCGTTCCAGGACTTCCTGGCCCAGCAGGCCGAGGAGAAGGCCGGCCACGACGCCATCGTCAAGAAGTGGAAGAAGGCGGTGGACGCCGTCGAGGGGAAGATCAAGGACCAGCGCAAGCTGCTGTCCACCAAGCGCGCCGAGATGCGCTACTCCCAGGACGGCCTGCGCAAGCTGGAGCAGAAGATCCAGGACATGGAGCTGACGGGCCAGGACCCCGGCAAGATTGAACTGGCCCGCACCAACCTCAAGAAGACGCGGCTGGCCCAGATGCGGCTGACCCGCGACGTCGAGGACCTGGATCACCGCGTGGCCACCGCCCTCACGCCCCAGCCCGGCCAGCCCGGCGCGGCCGGCATCCTGGCGCACAAGCGCCTGCTGGAGATGGAGGACGAGGAGGAGGCGCGCAAGCTGGAGCACGACCAGCGGATGGTGGAGCTCGACCAGGCAATCGCCGTGAAGGAGGAAGAGGTCAAGGCCGCGGAGGATTATCTGGACCAGGCGTTGTTCCTCCTCGGCGAGGACGTGTACGCGCAGCGCATCTCTGATCCGCAGCTCGCACCGTTCTACCCCCGGTTGGATCGCGCCCAGTAGGGGTTCCCTCGCCCGTAGTGCTTGACGTGAGGGGCGCGTCTGCTACATTGCGCCGCTTCCTGGCGACCGCGGGGACGCGAGCAGTCCAGGTCATTGAATTCATTGGGTTTTTCCGCGCCACGACGCGCGCTGGCAGTGTGAGGACGACTGTGAAGGGTCTGATTGGCAAGAAGGTTGGCATGACCCAGGTGTTCAACGATGAGGGCAACCTCGTCCCGGTCACCGTGATCGATGTGGGCACCTGCCAGGTCGTGGGGAAGCGCACCCCGGAGAAGGACAAGTACTCCGCGGTGACCCTGGGCTTCGGCGAGATCCGCGAGAAGATCCTGAACAAGGCCGAGCTCGGCTTCTTCAAGAAGGCGAACGCGCCCTTCCGCCGCCACCTGAAGGAGTTCCGCGTCTCCGCCGAGGAGGCCGCTTCCTTCAACGTGGGCGACGCCGTCAAGGCGGACATGTTCGCCAAGGGCGAGCTGGTGGACGTCACCGGCATCACCAAGGGCCGCGGCTTCTCCGGCGTCATGCGCCGCTGGAGCTTCAAGGGTTCCCAGACGAAGACGCACGGTACGCACGAGTACCAGCGTCACCCCGGCGCCATCGGTCAGCGTAAGACGCCTGGCCGTACCTACCCGAACAAGAAGATGCCGGGTCACTACGGCGTGGAGCAGGTCACCACGCAGAACCTGACCGTCGTCGGCGTGGACGTGGAGAAGGGCCTCATCCTGGTGAAGGGTGCCGTCCCGGGCCACAACAACGCCGTCGTCTACGTCCGCCCGAGCATCAAGGTGGCGATGCGCGCGCAGCACAAGGCCGCCCGCGGCTAGTCCCGCCTTCGAGCGTTACCGACGCTCCTGACGCCCCGCTTCCGGGCCCGACTCCTCGGGCATCCGGGCGGGGCGTCCGCTTTGCGGGCCACGTGTGCCCGGCCCTCGGGGACGTGGTGGGTGGGTACAGGTGTGCCCTTCCGTGGCACTCCGGGTGCCCCGTCCGTCACCGAGGGCGTCATGGCACGGGGGGAAACGTTGACCGGTGGGCGCCACCGGCGGGCATGCGTGAAAAGAATTCCGACTCGTGGCCCTCGCGGCTTGTCGGTCGTGGAAGGCGTGTGCACATGGATGCGCCACGAAGGGGCCTGATCGTCCAGTGACGCAGGCGCCCGGGATGGGGGAGTCTCCAGGACTCCCGCACACGGCGGCCCACCCCACGGGCCGGGCAGGAACCATGAACGCACGCACGCTCAGCGTCATCGCTTCGTTGGCCATCTCGCTGGCGGCGCCAGTCGCCGCGGCGCAGGAGGACGAGCAGGTCCTCGACAACGTCGTCGTCCGCAACCGGCTCTTCGAGCCCGGAGGGCAGCTGGAGCTGTCCCTGGGCGTGGGCCTGCCGGTGCAGACGCACCTGACGGCGCACTACTTCTTGAATGCCGGCGTCGCCTACAACCTCTTCGACACCTTCGCGATTGAAGCGCGCGCCGGCTACGCGGCGAGCCGCCACACGGGCCTGGCGCGCTCCATCTCCGAGAGCTTCCTCAACCGCGAGGACAAGCAGATCACCGACGAGCTCGAGGACCTGTGGGAGATGAATGTCCACGGCGTGGCGGGCGTCCGGTGGGCGCCCATCTACGGGAAGCTCAGCCTGGTGTCGGACCTGCCGGCCCACTTCCAGGCGTACGTCTGGGCGGGCGGCGGCCTGGGCTCGTTCCAGCGCAACTCCGTCATCCAGTGCACGCGCGTGGTGGACCGTGAGCTGGGCATCTGTGACGACCGCTCGGCGCCGGACGACCGCGGCAGCGCCAACGAGAACTACTGGGCGAAGGAGACGCGGGTGGCGCCGGTGGTGTCCGCCGCGGTGGGCTTCCGCTTCTTCGTCCTGGGCAAGCACGGCGTGCGGCTGGAGCTGCGCGACTGGGTCTTCCGCGATGCCTACCGCGTCAACCTGCGGCGGGAGGACTGGGAGGCCGGGCGCGAGTCGGGTGAGCCCGCGTCCAGCCCCGGCTTCACGCACCTGGTGCAGTTCGACCTTGGCTACACCTTCTCCTTCTAGGCCCCACTGACATGCGACCCATCCTCTCCCTCGCGCTTCTCGTCGCCGCTCCGGCCCTCGCGCTCGCGCAGGCGTCCGGTGGGCAGTCCGTGCCCGCGCCCGGTGCGGAGACGTCCGTTCCGCCGCCGCCCGCCCAGTCCCAGCCGAAGCCGGAGGCCCCCGAGCCGCCCTCCTCGCGCCCGGAGCCCATCGCGCCCCAGGAGGCCCCGGAGCCCGAGGCCGAGGCCCCAGCGCCCCAGGGCACGGAACAGCAGCAGGCCCCGGTGCTGGCCGAGCCCACGCCGCCGGAGCCCGCCACGCCCGAGGACGCCCCGGTGCTGGCCGCCGAGGCCCCGCGCACCACGGACGCGCAGCAGCAGCGGCTGGTGCACGGCGCGCCGCTCTACAACCCGAACGTGTCGGTGCACATCGTCCAGAAGAAGCGCTTCGCGGACGAGGGCAAGCACGAGTTCGCCTTCTTCCCGGCGACGGTGCAGGTGAACGGCAAGTACACCAACCACGCCGGCTCGGCCCTCCAGTACATCTACCACCTGCACGAGAACTTCGCGTTCCAGGCGTCCGGTCAGTACAACTGGTACTCGAACGAGAGCGACTTCAACCTGGAGCTCATCGACAAGGTCCGCGAGCAGGCGCAGGCGGCCTCGTCGCTGCTCCTGGTATGGGGCGCGCAGGCGGGCGTGGAGGTGACGCCGCTGTACGGCAAGTTCGCCTTCCTCAATGACTCTCTGGCGCAGTTCAGCGTGGTGCTGAGCGGCGGCGCGGGCGTGGGCGCCACGCGGCACCTCATCCGCCCGGAAGTCACCAACGAGGCCGAGGGCGGCGAGCGCTTCACGGTGCCCGCGCGCTTCGGTGACACCGGCACCAAGTTCCTCGGCTCGGTGGGCGGCGGCTTCCGCCTCCAGTTCGGCGAGTCGTACGCGCTGCGCATGGAGGTGAGGGACCTCATCTACACCGCCCGCGTGGACAAGGTGGACGGCTGCAACCTGGCGGACTTCGAGGCGCTGGAGGCCGCGCGCGCGGCGAACCAGGACTTCTCCACGCTGGCGCTGAGCGGCAGCTGCAACTACCAGAAGTTCGACGGCGTGGACCCGAAGACGAAGAAGAACTACCGCGAGGACATCATCCTCGGGCGCGACCTGGTGGCCGAGCCGTCCTCGGACGTCCTCAACAACATCAGCTTCTACGCCGGCTTCTCCATCCTCTTCTGACGCACATGAAGGCTCCCACCGCCATGAAACGACTGCTCAGCCTCTTCGTCGTCCTGGCGCCGCTCGCGGTGTTCGCCCAGCAGGACGTGGGCGGCTACAACCGCGCGCTGGCCGCCTTCAACGCCGGCGACTACGACACCGCCGCGCCGCTCTTCTTCCAGCTCTCCGAGGGCGCCGCCGACGCCGACGTGAAGGGCAAGTCGGAGTACTTCCTCGCGCAGTCCCTGGCGAAGAAGGGCCTGCCCGTCGCCGCCTTCATCTCCTACGCGGCCATCGTCAACGCCGGGCCCTCGCACCCCTCGTACCTCAAGGCGGTGGAGGGGCTCGTCGACATGCAGCAGCAGCTCGACGAGCAGAACCTCATCCCCAGCATCCTCAACCAGGCCTACACCGACGAGGTGCGGGACAGGTGGGTGACGCTGCCCAAGGAGGTGCTGGCCCGCATCAACTACCTCGTGGGCACGGTGAGCCAGCGCCGCGGCCGCTTCGAGGAGGCGCGCGCGCTGCTGGAGGCGGTGCCGAAGGACAGCCGCGTCTACGCCAAGTCGCGCTACCTCCTGGGCGTGGTGCTGTCGGATCCGCGCTTCCCCGGCCGTCCGGGTGAAGGCGACGCGCTGGACAAGGCCGCCATCGCCGCCTTCCAGGAGGTGCAGTCCGCGAAGGAGCCGCAGGTGGAGCTGAAGTCCACCCAGCACCTGGCGCTGCTCAGCCTGGGCCGCCTGCACTACCGCCGCGGCGAGCACGCCGAGTCCACCGCCGCCTACGAGCGGGTGCCGCGCCACGCGCGCTACTGGGACCAGGCCCTCTTCGAGAACGGCTTCGCGCGCTTCCAGAACGAGGACTTCGGCGGCGCGCTCGGCAGCCTCCAGGCGCTCCACGCGCCGCAGTTCGAGGGCGCCTTCCAGCCCGAGTCGTGGATTCTCAAGGCGACCGTCTACTACTACTCGTGCCTCTACGACGAGGTGAAGACCACGCTGGCGGCCTTCGACGAGCGCTACGGCCCCATGGCCAAGCAGCTCGAGCCCTTCACCGGCGACGACACCAACCTCGTGCAGGCCTACAATCTCGTGGCGGCGGAGAACCGCCGGCTGCCGCGCCCGGTGTACCTGTGGCTGCGCAACAACGAGCGCATCCGCGAGGTGATGCGGATGCTGGACCGGGTGGACGCGGAGAAGCGCGAGCTGAGCGGCGGTGGCTGGCGCGGCTCGCCCATGGCGGCCCAGACGGTGGCCTCGCTGGAAGAGGTCCGCGGCACGCTGCTGCAGGTGGGTGGCACGCTCGCCAAGAGCCGCATCCGCGAGGCGGCCGACAACCTGCGCACCTTCTCCGACCAGGCCGAAATCATCCGCGTGCAGACGGCGCTGGACGAGAAGGACCTGCTCCAGGCCGGCGTGGACCAGAAGACGCTCCTGACGCGCCAGTCGCTGTACCGCCCGAAGATGCCGGGGGCGAACTACAACTACTGGAAGTTCCAGGGCGAGTTCTGGATCGACGAGATTGGCTACTACCAGTACACGCTGAAGCGCGGCTGCCCGGCGAAGACGTCCGAGGGACAACAGCAACAGCCGTAACACGTGGGCGCAGGTCGCCCATGGCCGTACCCGAAGAGGGGGCCGCTCCCGCGCGCACATGGGCGCTGGGGCCGCCCCCTCTGGCGTTGTCGGGCAATGGAAGAAATCATTGCCAGACAGTGGGTTACCGGCCGCAAGAGTCGTTCCACGCCACTTCTCATTCCTGGAGTGCGCGTCTACTTTCCGTCGTCCCTTGTCGGTGGGCGCCTGATCGCCCACGTGCCGGGTCGGCTTCACGGCAGGAGCTCGCATGAAGGTGGTGCTTCGTTTCGGTGCACTGGCGGTGGGCGTCGCGCTCGCCACCGGTGGGGTGGGAGAGGCGGCGGAACCGCCGGCCCGCAAGGCGGTGAAGAAGCCCGCCACGGCGTCGGCGTCGAAGACCTCCGGGGCAGCGGAGAAGGGCAAGGCCTCCAAGAAGGACAAGGAGACCCAGGCCGCGAAGAAGGAGGAGGCCAAGGCGCCGCCTCCGGGCGTGGCGCCGGAGGACGTGCGCCGCGGGCCCGCGCGGGTGAAGCCCGCCACGGCCAAGTTCGCGGACATTCCCCGCATCGAGGACTCGAAGAAGGACGCGCTCGCGGACAAGAAGCGTGATGAGGCCATCGAGGCCCTCAAGCGCCTCGTCACCAAGCTGAGCGACGACAACCCCCAGAAGGCGGAGTTCCTCAGCCGCCTGTCCGAGCTGTACTGGGAGAAGTCCAAGTACCTCTACCGGCTGGAGATGGACCGCTTCCTCGCCGCGGAGAAGGCGTACGACGCGGCCATCGCCCGCGGCGAGAAGGCCGAGGAGCCCAAGAAGGACCATCGCGAGAGCGAGCGCTACCGCGCCGAGACGATGGCCATCTACGAGGACATCCTCCGCGCCTACCCGAAGTACCCCAACCGGGACGAGATCCTCTTCTCCATGGGGTACAACCTCTACGAGCTCGGCCGCCGTGACGCGGCCGTGGCCCGCTACGAGGAGCTGATCCGCGACTTCCCGAAGTCCCAGTTCGTGCCGGACGCGTACATCCAGCTCGGCAACCACTACTTCGAGAACAACAAGCTCGTCCCCGCCAAGGAGAACTACGAGAAGGCGCGGGACACCGGCGTGCCGAAGATCTACGCGTACGCCATCTACAAGCTGTCCTGGTGCGACTACAACACCGGTGACTACGAGGCGGGCCTCAAGAAGCTCCACGAGGTGGTGGACTACTCCGCGAAGCAGGAGGAGCTGGGCGACCTGCGCACCGAGGCGCTCAACGACCTGACCGTCTTCTACGTGCAGCTGGATCAGCCGAAGCAGGCCATCACCTACTTCAAGGAGAAGGCTCCGGCGAAGCGGCAGGGCCGGCTCATCGCGAAGACGGCGGCGGGCCTCGTGGACGCGGGTCACTTCGACAGCGCCATCCTCACGTACCGCACGCTCGTGGACGACGAGCCCATGGGCGCCAACGCCCCCGAGTACCAGCAGGCCATCGTCCGCGCCTTCGAGGGCTTGCGCCAGCGCCAGCAGGTCCGCAAGGAAATGAAGCGGATGGTGGACCTGTACAGCCCCGGTGGCGAGTGGTGGAAGGCCAACGAGGGTCAGGCCAGCGTCCTGCGCAATGCCTTCAACGTCACCGAAGAGGCGATGCGGGTGATGGTGACCGAGTACCACCAGGAGGCGCAGAAGACGCGCCAGGTGGAGACCTACCGGCTCGCGCGTGACATCTACAAGCAGTACGTGGACGCGTTCGCCTCGAACTCCAACCCGGACTTCGTCGCGGACTCGGCCTTCAACCTGCGCTTCTTCTACGCCGAAATCCTCTGGGCCCTGGAGGAGTGGCAGGCCGCCGCCGCCGAGTACGACGCCGTGGTGGCGTTCAAGATTCCGGACCGCGACTCGGCGCGCGAGGTCTCCAACGAGAGCTACCGCAAGAGCGCCGCGTACAACGCCATCCTCGCCTACGACAAGCTGGTGAAGATCGAGCGCGGCCAGCTCGCCAAGAGCGACCTCAAGGACGGCCAGAAGGTCGACGAGAAGAAGGACAAGGGCGACGTCGCCAGGCAGAAGATCGTCAAGCGCGACGCGAAGGAGCGCGAGGAGGAGCCGCTCACGAAGTTCGAGGACCGCCTCGTCGCCGCGTGCGACACCTACGTGAAGCTGTACCCGGACACGCAGGACGAAATCGACCTGCGGTACCAGGCGGCCGTCATCCTCTACGACCGCAGCCACTTCGTGGACGCGGCCCGGCGCTTCGGCGAAATCATCGAGAAGTTCCCCGAGGAGCGGCGCTCGCGTGACGCGGCGGACCTCACCATGTACGTGCTCGAGAGCCGCGAGGAGTGGCTGGAGCTGAGCACGCTGTCGCGGAAGTTCCTCGCCAACAAGAAGCTGTCCAAGCCCGGCACGGAGTTCGCCACTCGCGTGTCCCGCGTGGTGGAGGGCAGCCACTACAAGTGGGTGGACGAGGTCATCTACAAGAAGGAGAAGAACCCGAAGAAGGCCGCCGAGGAGTTCCTCAAGTTCGTCGCCGAGTTCCCCAGGTCGGAGAACGCCGACCGCGCGCTCACCTACGTGATGGTGATTGCCCAGGAGGCGGGGGAGATCGACAAGGGCATCGAGGCCGGCGAGCGCTTCCTCAAGGAGTACCCGCGCAGCAACTTCGAGCTGAAGGCGCGCTACTCGCTGGCCGGCCTCTACGAGAAGGTGGCCGAGTACCGCAAGGCGGCGCTGATGGCCGAGTCCTTCATCGCCGAGTACGACGCGGCGGTGAAGGCGCGGGAGGCCGAGGCGAAGAAGGCGAAGGAGCGCAAGGCCACCGCGAAGAAGCAGAGCGACTCGCCGGGTGCCGCGGAGGACGCGGAGTCCAAGCGCGCGCAGCGGGCCGCCGAGCGCAAGGCGCTGGTGGATGAGGCGGGCGCCTGGGTGGCGGACGCGCAGTTCAACGCCGGTGTCTGGTGGGAAGGCGCGGGCGAGCCGCAGAAGGCCGTGTCCGCGTACACCGCCTACGTCACGCGCTTCAAGGACCGCAAGGACGTGCCCCAGGTGGCTTTCGCCATCGCCAACGTGTGGCAGAAGGAGAAGAAGTGGGGCGAGGCGGCGAAGACCTTCGGCTCCTTCGCGGAGACGTACGGGCGTGACTCGCGCGCGGCGGCGCAGCAGGTGTACCTGGCCCGGTACAACGAGCTGCTCGCGTACCAGCAGCTGAAGAACGTCCGTGAGCAGGAGCGCGTGCAGTCCGAGCTGGTGCGCGGCTGGAACCGGCTGCCCGAGGCCGCCCGCAAGGACGTGGCGGTGCTCAACGCGTACGGCCACGCGCGCTTCCTGGCGCTGGAGCCGGCGTGGAAGCGCTACACGGACATCAAGTTCGCGCGGGTGAGCACCATCCGCCGCGACCTCGCCGCCAAGCAGCGCGAAATCCAGAGGCTGGAGAAGGAGTACCTCGCGGTGCTCGCCACCGGCTCGGGTGACTGGGGCATCGCGGCCCTGACGCGCATCGGTCTGGCGTACGCGGACTTCGCGCGCAACATCATGGAGTCGCCGGACCCGCAGGGGCTCGACGAGGACCAGACCGCCATGTACCGCGCGGAGCTGGAGAACCTGGCGCTGCCGCTGGAGGACAAGGCCACCGAGGCGCTCGAGAAGGCGCTGGAGAAGGCCTACGAGCTGGGCGTGTACAGCCAGTGGACGCTGACCGCGCAGGACCAGGTGAACCGCTTCCGGCCCGGCGCGTACGCCCAGGTCCGGCAGGTGGGCTACCGCGCCAGCGACTCCATGGCCCGCGCGGACCTCGCCCGCGAGCCGGATGCGACGGCCGCGACCACGGTGCCCGCCACGCCCGCGGCCCCGGCTCCCGGTGCTCCGGCGCAGCCCGCCAACCCGGCGGCCGCCCCGGTGGACCCGGCGCAGCAGCCGCCTACGAAGTCGGATGAGACGGCGCCCGCGCCCACCGCCTCGCTCGGGGAGGTGCGGCCGTGATGCCCGCTCGCTTCAACATCGCTCATGCAGGGACAGGGAAGACTCGGATGAACTGGTTCCGCTCGTTCCTCGCCGGCTCGCTGGCCTTCACGGCGGCGTGCGCGTCGGGGCCCCAGACGAAGGCCTCGGTCCTGCCGGAGACGCCGGCGCCCTCGGCCCAGAAGCCGGCCACGCCCGCCGAGCAGCAGGCGCCCACGCCCACGCCCATGCCTCAGGATGGCAGCGGCACGGAGCTGTTCGCCGCGGCGCTCCAGGCCTACGAGGCCGGAGACCTGGACGGCGCGCGCCAGGGCTTCGAGAAGGCCCTGGCGAAGCAGCCGCAGCTGCTCAACGCGCAGTTCAACCTGGGCGTCATCGCCGAGCGCCAGGGCCGCATGGATGACGCGCGGGTGGCCTACGAGAAGGTCCTCACGCTGGACCCGGGCCACGTGCCGTCCGCGGTCAACCTCGCGGTGCTGCACCGCGAGCAGGGGAGGGCGGACGACGCCGTCGCGCTGCTCGACAAGGCGCTGAAGGTGCCGGGCCGCGAGTTCGACGCGTCGCTGCTCAACAGCCTGTCCATCACCTGGCGGCTGGCGGGCAAGCTCAACGAGTCCGAGGCCGCCGCCCGCCGCGTGCTGGCGCGCAACAAGGACAACCCCGAGGCGTACAAGAACCTGGCGCAGGTGGCCTATGCGCGCGAGCAGTACCGGCTGGCGGAGCTGCTGGCCGGCACCGCCCGCAAGCACGCGGAGAAGGACCCGGCCATCTACAACCTGCTGGGGATGATCTACCTGAAGCTGGATGACCGCCCGCGCGCGCTCGCCCAGTTCCAGAAGGCGGTGTCGCTCGACGAGAAGTTCGCTCCGGGCTACCTCAACCTCGGCGCCATGGCGCTCAGCTACCGCGACTACGCGGGCGCGGAGCGCTCGTTCACCAAGGTGACGGAGCTGGAGCCCGACTCGGCGGACGCGCGGCTGTACCTGGCCTTCGCGCTGGACGGGCAGAAGGCCACCGACCCGAAGAAGGGCGTCGCCGCGGGCGAGGCCTACGAGAAGGTGCTCGCCGCTCGCTCGGACCTGCCGGAGGCCGTGTGCGGCGCTGGCTGGGCCTACGCGGCGGACCGCTCCGGCTGGGAGAAGGCCATTGCCTTCCTCGACCGGTGCAAGGGCTTGGGCAGCACCACCGAGCAGGACAAGCAGATGATCACCGCGAAGGTGAATGGTCTGCAGAACATGCTCAAGGCGCCGCCTCCCGCGCCCGCCACCGCGGAGGGCGAGGGCGAGACGAAGAACGAGGCCACCGGCGGCGGGGGCTCCATGCTCAACCAGCTCCCGCAGGAGCAGGGTGAGGCGCCCGCCGAGGGAGAGGCACCCGCCGGTGATGCGGCTTCCGCCGAGGGCGCGGCCGCCGCCGAGGGCGCCACATCACCGTCCGGTGACACCGCCACGCCCGCGGCTCCGGGCACGGATGCCACGGCTCCGGGCACGAACGCGGCGCCTGGCAATCCTGGCGCGGCCCCTGGGGCGCAGGACGCGAACGTGGCTCCTGGCAACCCCGCGGCGGACGCGGCTGCTCCGGCGGCCCCCGTCACGGGTGCGGCTTCTGACAAGGGCGCGGCCGCTCCGGCGCCCACGCCCGCTCGATAGCGGGATGGCAGTTGTGACGGTCAGGAGATGGAAGTTTTTTCCATCTTCCGGGCCGCCACGTGGCAGGCGGCAGGCAAGTTCCTTAGGATTCAGGGACTTGGGTTTGGATCGCGCTGTGCAATGGACCCGCGGGAACCTGTAGGAAGACCCGCTGTCTCACCCGATGAAAGCGATTGGAGGCTGGGTATGAGGCGACTGGCATCGGTGGCGGTGGTGATGGGGCTGTGGGTGGCGCCTTCGGCGGCGTTGGCGCAGGCGCAGTCGAAGGACACGGTGAAGGTCATCCGGGAAGAGGACCGCACGGTCTTCAAGAAGAAGACGGTGATCGACTTCACCGACGTGGCGGTGGAAGGCGAGCTCACGAAGCCGGAAGGCTCGTACGTGCTCCACCGCAAGAAGACGGACTTCCAGAGCCTCATCAAGGTCCGGGAGAACTTCGACCCGGAGTTGCAGAAGTCAGTCGATAACCTCTAGCAGCGGCGGCGGCGGTCGGTCGTTTTCGGGAGCGGAAGGGAAGAAGGAAGAATCCTCATGGCGGCGGCGAAGAATAACGGCTTGACGCTTCGAATCACCGGGCCGGACGGCTCCACGGTGGAAACCGTGTCCGAAGCAGAGAGCGTCATTGTGGGGTCGGGCGCCCAGGCGGCGGTGAAGATTCAGGATCCTCGGGTCTCGAACCTTCATGTGATGCTCAAGGTGGACAAGGATGGCTCCGTCACGGCCATCGACCTTGGCAGCGAGAGCGGCACGGAGGTTCATGGCCAGCGGATGCTCATCCCCACGGCCCTGAAACCCGGGGACGTGCTCAAGGTGGGTGGCACGACGGTGGAGGTGCTCTTCGGGAGCGCCGAGGCCGCGCGCCACGCGCCCGCGGGTGCCAAGGTCGCGGGACCGGCCTTCCAGGGCTCGGTGACGCAGCAGAGGGCACCGGTGACGGTACCGGAGGTGCTGACGCCTCCCTCGGCGCTGAACACGCCGCGGGTGGCGGTGCCGGTGGTGCCTCCGTCCGCGCCTCGCATGGAGGCCTCGGCCTCTGGCGTCTCGGTGCGGACGGAGCGGCCGGTGACGCCGGTGCTGCCTCCGGTGGAGCCTCCTGGGCTCAACAGGGTGCCGCGCTCGCGCGCGGTGGTGCCCCCGGCTCCGGTGGCGGTGAAGCCGACGGCGCCGGCGCACCTCCAGGAACCGTTGCCTCCGGAGGCGATGCCCGCCCCCGAGGCGAAGGTGCTCCAGGTGGCGATGCTCTGGGGCGACCAGATGCTGGAGGTCCAGCACTTCAAGGACGGCGTGCCCGTCACCATCGGCGAGGGGAAGAAGAACTTCTTCCACGTCTACACGCCGGAGGTGGGCGAGCGCTACGTGCTGGCGGTCAGCCAGGGCGACAAGCTGGAGGTGCGGGCTCCGGCGGGCGCGGGCCTCATCGTCACCAACCAGGGCGACGTCCGCTCCAAGGACGCGCTGCGCGCGGCCGGCGCGCTGAAGCAGGACAAGGACCAGGTCCTCACGCTGGGCCTGCATGACCGCGTCGAGGTGTCCATCGGCACGGTGGGCTTCGTGCTGCGCTACGTGCGGCCCTCGCCGGGCATCACCGCCACGTCGCTGCAGGACTCGGACTTCACCTTCTTCAAGATCACCAGCATCTGCCTGCTGGCGGGTCTGGCGGTGGTGATGGCGATGGTGCTCACGCCGCGCGCGGAGCAGCCGGAGTCGGCGGACATCTTCGAGGACCAGCAGCGCGTGGCGAAGTTCCTCATCACCCCGGAGAAGAAGCTCGAGCAGAAGAAGCTCCAGCTGTCCGGCGTGGAGGAGGGCGCGAAGGCGAAGGACGAAGAGGGCAAGTTCGGCAAGGAGGAGGCGAAGCAGGCGGAAGCGGCGCCTTCGAAGCCGGGCACCCCGGTGGTGGACAAGAACAAGAAGGAGAAGGACCGGCAGGTGGTGGGCAAGGTCGGCCTGCTGGGCGCGTTCAAGGGGCTGAAGGGCGGGGCCTCGGACGTGTTCGGCCCCGGCGGCTTCGGCACCGGCCTGAACAACGCGCTGGGCGGCCTCAAGGGCGGCGCGGCCATGGGTGACGCGCAGGGCGTGGGCGGCCTGGGCTCGCGCGGCACGGGCACCGGCGGTGGCGGCACGGCGCTGGGCATCGGTGGCCTCGGCACGCAGGGTACGGGGCGTGGCGCGGGTGGCTCGGGTGGCATCGACCTGGGCGGCCGCGGCAAGTCCATCACCAAGGTCATCCCCGGCAAGACGACGGTGGTGGGCGGCCTCGACAAGGACGTCATCGCCAAGGTCATCCGGCGGCACCAGGGGGAGATCAAGTACTGCTACGAGTCCGAGCTGAACAAGAACCCGAGCCTGGCCGGCAAGGTGGCGGTGGCCTTCACCATCGACCCGACGGGCGCGGTGTCGGACGCCACCGTCTCCGAGTCGACGCTGGGCAACGCCAAGGCGGAGCAGTGCATGTTGTCCCGCATCCGCCGCTGGAAGTTCCCGGAGCCCAAGGGCGGCGGCGTGGTGGCGGTGACCTACCCGTGGCTCTTCTCGCCCGCGGGTGGTGAGGGCGGCGAGGGGTAGTCGCTCCCTGAAACGCAGATGTTCTCTAGTGGCGTGGACGAAGCGGTCCACGCCACTTTCGTTTCCGCCCCTCGTTGCCGGATCACGGGGGGCATCATTAACGTCCAGCGCCGCTCCCGGGGTTGGGCCGGGAGGGCACGCATG
>NZ_JABBJJ010000131.1 GCF_012933655.1 Pyxidicoccus fallax
GGGGAGAGGGCTCTCAAGGCCCGAGGAACATACGTGCCGGGCGCCAGGCGGGCGTGCGGCGAGTTGTCGCAGCGGGGACAAGCCAACGGGGCCCCGGTACCAGAGTCGGAGAGCGGACGGGCGGGCGGGCGCCCGCTGTCCCGCAGGAATCAATGCTCACCTTGAGAATGACTTCCACCCGCCAGGGTTGTGGGGGTGGGAGGAGGGAAACAGGGAGGTAGACATGGGCGTGCTCGCGCCGATTGGCCGGCTGCTCTTCTCGGCCATCTTCATCACCAGCGGCCTGAACCACTTCTTCCAGCTTCAGGCGCTGACGGCCTACGCGCAGTCCTCCGGCGTTCCGGAGCCGCGCCTGGCGGTGCTGGCCTCTGGCGTCGCGATGGTCCTGGGCGGGCTGTGTGTGTTGCTGGGCGTGTTCGCCCGCCTGGGGGCGGCGGCCATCGCCGTGTTCCTCATCGCCGCGGCCTTCATGGTGCACAAGTTCTGGCTCGTCACCGACCCGGTGCAGGCCCAGAACCAGCTCATCCACTTCATGAAGAACCTCTCCATGGCGGGAGGCGCCCTCTTCATCGTCTACTTCGGCTCGGGGCCCTTCAGCCTCCGCAGCCGCAAGCGCGAGGAGGGGCTGGGCGGCGGGCGGCTGGGGATGCCGCTGCGCCACTGAGCCACCCTGCACGGCGCGCGCGGGGAGGGACTTCCGCGCGCGCCGGGGGAGACCGCGCCTTCAGCTCGCGGTGGCGACCGCGTGCTCGCGGCGCAGCGTGAAGAAGGCCACCTCGGGCTCGGCGCCGCGGCGCAGGTACGGACCGCCGAAGCCGAAGCCCAGGCCGCGGTTCACGTACAGCTGGTTGCCATTCACGTGGTAGTGGCCGCTGATGTACGGCTGGCCCGCGCGGCGGAAGATGGCCTCCGTCAGGCCGCGCACCACGAACTGGCCGCCGTGCGTGTGCCCGGAGAACTGCACCAGCCCGGCGTGCGCCGGCAGCTTGTCCACCGTCGGCGGCGCGTGCGTCAGCACCAGCCGCGTGCCGGACTCCGGCGCGCCGCGGAAGGTGGCCTCCACGTCGTCCCGGCCGGTGCGCCCGTCGTCCACGCCCAGCACCGTCACCGGCGCGCCGTTGACGTGCACCACGCGGTGCTCGTTCTGCAGCACCGTGTAGCCCAGCCGCTCGAAGCCCTCGCGCAGGTAGGGCCCGTTCACCCAGTGGTCATGGTTGCCCAGCACCACGAAGACGGGGCCCTTCAGCCCCGCCAGCAGCTCGCGCACGCGCGGCAGCGGCTTGGGGCTGTGCGTCACGTAGTCGCCGGTGAGGAAGACCAGGTCCGGCTTCTCGTCGTTCACCGCCTCCACCGCGCGGCGGATGCGGATGGCGGAGGTCGCCTGGCCCACGTGCACGTCCGACAGCTGCGCGATGCGCAGGCCGTCGTGCTCGGCGTGCATGTGCGGCAGGAAGAGGACGTTCTCGGAGAGGGAGAAGTGATCCCTCCAGCGCAGCCGCCGCTCCTGGCGGAACGGGTCCGCTCCACTCCGGGCCACCAGCTCGTTGCGTCCCATGTAGCGGGCCTCTCGCCATGTGTGGGCGGCGGCCGAGGAGGCGTGGGGCGAGTTGCGGCGGGCGAGGCGTCTCAGCATTCGGTTCGGTTCCTCCGGGCCGGGGGCTGCAACGAGTGGCTCATTCTAGAGAGCCGGGGTGGGTGGGATGAAGCAGGTGTGTCACGCACGCCTGCCCTCCATGCGGCCGGCGTTCGGGGTGACGGAGAAACGCCCCTGATTTCGCGAAGATTCCGGGCCAGGGCCGTGCATCCTTCCAACACTGGACACACGCCCGGGGGGCTTGCGGTGACGGAGTTGGTACGGGTTGGTACACACGCTGGCACGATGACCCCGCGGCTCGGGTCGGCCCAGGACATGGTGCCGGACGTGACAACGTCAGCAGGTGGTGGTGGAGAGGGGCGGCGGCAGTCCCCCGACGGCGAGCGTCCGGTGGCGCTCGCGGAGCTCATGTCCACCGTGCCGCTGGGCATGGCCGTCATCGCCCCCGACCTGCGCTTCGTCGAGGTGAGCGAGGCCATGGCCGACATGAACGGCATGCCCCGCGAGGCCCACCTCGGACGACCCATGGAAGAGGTGCTGGGCGCCAACGCCTCCGGGCGCGACGTCATCCGCCGCGTGCGCCGCGTGCTGGAGACGGGCGAGCCCCTGGAGGGCGTGGAAATCATCCACCGCGAGCAGGGCGGCGGGGTGGAGCGCAGCCGCGTCTACCGCGCCAGCTACCACCCGGTGCGCCGCGACGGCCGCGTGGTGGCCGCCTGCATCTACGTGGAGGACATGACGGAGCGCCGCCGCGTGGAGGCCCAGCGCGACGCGGGCGCCGCGCGCGAGCGGGCCGTGCGCGAGCAGGCGCTGCGCGAGACGCAGGAGGCGGTGCGCGCGCGAGACGAGTTCCTCAGCGTCGCGGCCCACGAGCTGCGCACGCCCCTCACCAGCCTGCGGCTGCACCTGCAGCTGTTGCAGCGGCAGGTGAACGCCGTGCAGCCCGAGCTGGCGAAGGAGCTGGCGCCCCGCTCGCAGGTGCTGGAGCGGCAGCTGTCGCGGCTGGGCAGCCTGGTGAACACACTGCTGGACGTGTCGCGGCTGGCGGCGGGCAAGCTGAGCCTGGAGCCGCGCGACATGGACCTGGCCCTGCTGGTGCGGCAGATGGCGGACGCCTTCTCCGAGGAGTTCCGCCGCGCCGGCAGCGAGCTGACGCTGCACCTGGACGGGTCGCTCATGGGCGTCTGGGACCCGCTGCGCGTGGAGCAGGTGCTCGTCAACCTGATGTCCAACGCGGCCAAGTACGGCGCGGGCCGGCCGGTGGAGGTGTCGCTCGTGGGCGACGGCCACACGGCGGTGCTCGCCGTGAAGGACCACGGCATCGGTATCTCCGAGGACGGCATGGCCCGCCTCTTCGGCAAGTTCGAGCGCGCCGTCTCCGAGCGCCACTACGGCGGCCTGGGCCTGGGGCTCTACATCACCCGTCAAATCGTGGAGGCCATGGGTGGCACCATCACCGTGCGCTCCGCGCAGGGCCAGGGCTCCACCTTCATCCTCCGGCTGCCCACCCAGCCGCAGGCCCAGCCCCAGCCGGTGCGGGCGGCGCGGTAGGCCGCGAAGCCTCCTGGAACGCCAGGAGGGGCGCCACGGTCCGCGTGGACGCCCCTCCCGGGACTTCACCCTCGCACCGCGCCTTCCGGCTCAGTGGCCGCGCAGCACGTAGACGTAGCCGTCGGCGAGGACGTAGAGGGCCGTGGGGCTCACCGTCGGGTCATACACGAGCTGGGTGACCTCACCGCCGTTCACGCTCGCCACCTTCTCCAGCGTCTTGTCCGGCTTCATGCGCCACAGGCCCTTGCCGCCGGTGCCGATGAAGAGCGAGCCGTCGTCCGTGGCGGCCAGCGCGTGGATGCGCTTGGTGCCCAACCCGTCGATGTACGTGTAGCCGTCCTCGTAGTACTTCAGCGGGGTGGCGTGCGGGTCCTTCCTCAGCTTGAGCTGCCACAGGCCCTCGGTGAGGCTGCCCAGGTAGAAGAGGCCGTCCGTCGTCTGCTGGAAGCAGCGCCAGAAGTTCTCCGGAGCCCGGGTGGAGCGGTTCACGTCGTCACCCGGGTTGACTGGGTCCACGAAGGTGTTGAGCGCGTAGACGGCGGGCTCCACGTCGGCCGGCATGTTCGGCTTGCGGCCCTCCGCGTCCCACCACTCCAGCGCGGCGTTGGGCGGGATGATGCCAATCTTCCAGTCGTTGGCGATGAGCAGGTGCCCTTCCTGGGAGATGCCCAGGCCGAAGGTGTAGCCGGCGCGCTGCGAGCCGTTCTCCCACCAGGCCGGGTGCCGGTGGCTGTTGTACGTGTAGCCGCGGATGCGCGTCACGCCGTGGTTGGTGCCGATGTAGATTTCCCCGGCGTACGGCCCGCGCATCACCCGGAGGCACGAGTAGACGCTGCGGTCCTCGTCGAAGTGGAAATCGTTGGTGTTGCGGATGCCGAGCGGCTCGTTGCCACTGGGGCGGCTGCTGCCCGCGGACTGGTAGAGGTGGACGTTCAGCTCCACGTCCGTCTTGGACGCGTTGAGCCGCACCACGTCCATGTCACCCTTCTGGAAGTGCTCGTAGTGCTCGAGGGAGAAGCCCTCCTCGCCACGGGCGGGGATGCGCTGGCCCTGGGGGATGTCGTTCACCGTCTCGTAGCCCACGTAGGCCTCGCCGCCCTTGCCGCCGCAGATGACGCGCGAGCCGGTGGCCAGCTTGTCCGAGCCGAAGCCCAGGCGCGCCTGGCCCACGGGCGTGCTGTTCCACACGAGCTGCTTAGTGTCCGAGCGCAGCACGCCGATGCTCGAGCCGTCCAGCAGCCAGATGTTGTGCGCGGCGTCCACGCCCACCGACTTCACCCGGCGGATGTTGTACTTGGCCGAGTAGTTCACCACCGGGTCCTGCGGCCACGGGCCCGCGTTGGGCTGCGTGCCCCCGTCGGTGCCGCCCGTCGTGCCGCCATCGGTGCCGCCGCCCGTGCCTCCGTCGGTACCGCCCGTCGTGCCGCCATCGGTGCCGCCGCCCGTGCCTCCGTCGGTGCCGGCATCCGTGCCGGCGTCCTCGCCGCCCACCGGGCCCGCGTCCGTGCCCGCGTCCTCACCGCCGCCCGTCCCCGAGTCCGTCTCGGGGGCGGGCCGGTTGTCCGGAGGGTCGACGATGCCGTCATCCGGCAGCGGCGCGGGGTCCGGTCCCTCCGAGGAACCACCGCATGCCCACGCCGTCGCCACCACCACACCGATACACGCGCCCGCCAGTCGTCGAATCACCGAATCCTCCCTCGGACCGCCGCCAAAGCAAGGCGCGTACCGGGCCGGAACGGGCGTCCTGCCCTCGGGGGCAGGCCGGGGAGGGAAGAACGTTTCCCACCGTGACGAACGCACCTCCCCGGAGTGGGAGGAAAAAACGACCGGGCCCGCCTCCACGTGGGAAGCGGGCCCGGCCAGAGGCTTCGTCGGTGCGCGGGTGCGCGAGGCGCTACTGGTTCATTTCCTTCTTGGCCTCGTCCTTCACCTCGTCGGCCTTCTGCTCGGTCTTCTGCTCGGCCTTCTTGGCGTCCTCCTTCAGCTCCTCGGTGCCGGAGCCGCCGGTGCCCTGCTTCTTCACGTCCTTCTTGGCGCCCTTGGGGCTGGTGGCGCGCAGCTCCACCGCGACGACCTCCTGGCCCTCGAGCTGGAACTTGGCGCGCACCTGCGAGCCCTCGGGAATCTCGTCCGTCTTGGAGACCTTCTTCCCGTCCAGCATCAGCACCGTCTTGTCACGCACGTCCAGGTCCGCGTCGGGCAGGCCCGGCCGGGCGATGCTCACGCCGTCCGCGGTGGCATCCTTCAGGGTGCCCCGCAGGTTCATGGCGTGCTCCTTCTTGAAGGTGCCCTCGTCCTCGGTCTGGATGCCGACCGCGTCCTTGGCGGCGCCGCCGATGCCGGGGCCCACCTCGGTGGCGTCGATGCCCGTGTCGAGGCGCTTCTCGACGTCGGGGCCGGGCACCTGGCTCTCGGAAGGCGGCTTCTTCTGCTCGGCCCCCTGCGCGAAAGCGGCGGTTCCAACGCACAGGGCCAGCGTGGCGATGAACTTCTTCATGTTCCCTCTCCCTTCGGTCAGGTGACTGACTTCTGGGAGAAAGGGTGGGGAGGACTCCATTCCACGCCAACCTGCCCGCCCCCGCCCCGGGTCCTCCCGTCCGGAGGGCAGGCAGGCACGGGACGCAGGACTCAGGCGGCGTGGCTGAGGCGCTTCACGGTGGACAGGAGCTCGGACAGGTCCAGCGGCTTGCGCAGCCAGCCGGCCACGCCCAGCCCCTCGGCCGCGCCCTTCACGTCCAGGTCCGCGCTGGCCACCAGCACGGGGATGCCGGAGAGGCTCTCGTCCCGGCGCAGCGCCTCGCGGAAGGCGAAGCCGTCCATCCGCGGCATCATCAAGTCCAAGAGGATGAGGTGGGGCGGAGTCTCCACCTGACGCAGCTGCGTCAGGGCCTCCAGCCCGTCGGCGGCGAGCAGGACGGCGTAGCCCTCCAGCTCGAACACGTCCTGGAGTGCGTCGCGGATGTCGAGGTCGTCATCGACGACCAGCAGGGTCTGAAGCGGTTGCACCAGGTCCTCCAGCGGGGTCGGGAGACAGGGACCCGCTCCGCGTCGGGACTGGAGATGTACCCGCTTCGCCCCGGGCGGAAGCGCGGGGCGGGGAACGGCGGCTGGGACTGCCCACCAGCCGACGAAAGGAGTCCACCGCTCAACGGCCCCCCTCCCGGGAGGACGGATGGGCGCTCCCAGGCTGTAGCGACGTGGATCAACCGGCCCGCCCCTTCCGCGTCACCGCGGACGGGCTGTCACCCGGAGCGGGCCGGGCGGGACGTCACACGCAGCGGTCGCACAGGCCGCGCAGCTGCACCTCCACCGCGCGCTTGCTCACCGCCCGGGGCACGCCCTTGGACGAGGCGATGCTGACGGACTCCTCCGGCAGGCAGGCCACGGTGCCGCAGTCGGTGCAGGTGAAGTGCGGGTGGCTGCCGCCATGCTCCTCGCCCGAGCGCTTCAGCTCGAAGCGCCACACGTGGTCCCCCAGGTCCGCCCGCACCACCAGGCCGGCCTCCGTGAGGTCCGTCAGGTTGCGGTAGATGGTCACCCGGTCGTACCCCTCGTCACCGAGCGAGTCCACCAGGTCGGCGTGGCTCATCGGCGCGGAGGCGCTCTCCAGCTCCCTCAGCACCGCCACCCGGGGGGCGGTGCTGCGCAGGCCCGCCGCGCGGATGCGGTCCTGGAACTCGGTGAGCTTCGGCTGCGCGGAAAGTTTCTTGGCTCCCATGATGCCCTTTCGAATAACGCATTCACCGGGCGCTTTCACCCGGCTCGCGGTCCGACCCGACGGGTACAACCCGACTCCCCCTGGTGGGACCGACAACGAGTGCCCCTGAACGACTGTAACTGACTTGCATCAGACTCTGTGTTGCCCTCGCAGGCCAGTGGTATCTGGGTCAGCGGTTACCCGGGTCGCCTGGGTCGCCCTGGGTGGGTGGTGCCCGGGGTGATCGCCACGCGTCGGGGCCGCGGACTCAGAGGCCACTGGCCTCCGCGGAGGAGTGACCCCGTGGGTATTACGGCGGCCACGGGGGCCGTGTCGCTTGGACGCCGGGCGGAGAAGAATCCGCGCTGTCCGTGTTGACCGGGCTACTTCTGTGGCGCTGGATGCATCCGCCATGCAGATGCGTTGCCTGAGGGCCGGCATGGACCGCGAGCTTCCGGCCCCCCGCGTCATCCCCCGTTCGGGGCCGAGGGGGCATCCGGGGGCCCGTCCGGGCGGGGTTTGCACCGGCGAACACTTGGGTGGGGACTGCTTGACTCGGCCCCTCTACTGCCCAGACTGCGACTTTTCCTTCATCCAGGGTGGCCCGCCGCCCTGCCTGCCCGTCCTCCGCCGTCAAAACCGCCGTGATGAAGCCCCACCTGCTGCTCGTCGAAGAACCCGGTCCCGTGCGGGAGCTGCAAGTCCTCGCGCTGGAGAGCCAGGGGTGGCAGGTGACGGCCCTGGCGGACGTCCCGGCCGCCCTCACCCTCCTGCATGCGGAGCCGGTGCGCCTCCTGGTGGTGGCCGCGGGCCTGCTGGCCGCCGGGGCGGTGGGCGGGGAGGCGCTGCGCCGGGCCCTGGACGTGGCCGGCACGGTGCTCCAGGTCATGGCGTTTCCGGCCGAACAGGACGCGCTGCGGGGGCTCGGGCTCTCGCAGGGGGAGTTCCTGCCCCGCCCGCTGACACTGGGCGGGCTGGTGGAGCACGCACGCCGCGCGCTGCCCGCGGAGGTGGACGCCGCGCTCGCGGAGCGGCGGCCCACGGTGCTGGTGGCGGATGACGACCCGGTGTCCCGCAAGCTGCTGCAGTTGCACCTGGTGCCCTTGCGCTTCGACGTGGTGCTGGCGGCGGACGGCCGGACGGCGCTGGAGCTGGCGCGGCGCCGAGGCCCGGACGTGGTGCTCGCGGACGCGCTGATGCCGAAGGTGGACGGCTTCCAGCTGTGCCTGGCGCTGCGGCAGGACCCGCGCCTTTCGCGCGTGCCCGTCATCCTCACGCACACCGTGGCGCCGGACGAGCTGGACCTGCGCATGGCCCACAACGTGGGGGCCAACGGCTTCATGCGCCGCTCGCAGGACGGGGACGAGCTGGTGGGCGCCGTGCTGCGCGAGCTGCGCGCCGGAGCCCCCGCCGCCGCCCCGCCGCCCGTCGAGCTGGGCACCGAGGAGCACCTGTACCGGATGGTGCGGCAGCTCGAGCGGCGGGTGGGCCTCTTGGAGCAGGCCGAGCGAGCCACCCGCGAGAGCGAGGCGCGCTTCCGGCTGGTGGTGAACGGCTCGTACGACGGCATCTGGGACTGGGATTTGCGCCAGCGGACGTTCTACTGGAGCCCGCGCCTGCTGGAGATGCTGGGCCTGGGGCCGGGCGGCTTCCCGGGCACCTACGAGGCCTTCATCGAGCGGCTGCACCCGGAGGACCGGACGGAGGTGATGGCCGCGCTGTCCGCCCACCTGGAGCGGGGCGTGCCCTACGACGTGTCCTTCCGGCTGCGCCACGCCAATGGGGGCTACCGCTCGTGCGTCAGCCGGGGCCGGGCCATGCATGACGCCCAGGGCCGGCCGGTGCGCATGGCGGGCATCATCGGCGACGTGACGGAGCAGCTGCGGCTGTACCGCGAGACGCAGGAGGCGGTGCGCGTGCGCGACGAGTTCCTCAGCGTGGCGGCGCACGAGCTGCGCACCCCGCTGGCGGCGCTGCGGCTGCGCGTGCAGGGGGCCCAGGGCGTGCTGCGCGCGGGCGTCCACTCCGCGCCGGAGCGGCTGGGGCGCGCGCTGGAGGCGGCGGACCGGCAGGTGCAGCGGCTGGCGGACCTGGTGGAGTCGCTGCTGGACGTCTCGCAGTTGCAGGGGGGCAAGCCCCGGCTGCACCTGGAAGAGGTGGACCTCGCGGCGGTGGTGCGCAACGTGGTGGCCCGCTCGGAAGAGGCCGCCGCGCGCGCGGGCTGCCGGCTCGTCATGGGCCCGCTGGTGCCCACCCCGGGACGCTGGGACGTGACGCGGCTGTCCCAGGTGGTGGCGCACCTGTTGTCCAACGCGATGAAGTTCGGCCCCGGCAAGCCGGTGGAGGTGGGGCTGGAGGCCGGCCCCGACACCGCCACGCTGGTGGTGACGGACCACGGCATCGGCATTGCCCCGGACCGGGTGGATGGCCTCTTCCGCCGCTTCGAGCGCGCGGTGCCCGTGCGCCACTACGGCGGCCTGGGGCTGGGGCTGTACCGCCTGCGCCGCATCGTGGAGGCCCACGGGGGCGAGGTGTCCGTGCACAGCACCCCTGGCGAGGGCGCCACCTTCCGCGTCCGCCTGCCCCGCACCGGGCCTCCGGTGCCCCAGGCGGCGCGGGCCTGAGGCCTTCCGGTCCGCGCGTCCCCCGGAGTGCGACCGGGCGCCCTACGCCTTCGGCTTGTCGCCGCCCACGCCCACCTTGATGCGCTTGGGCTGCACCTCGGGCTTCTTGGGCAGCGTCAGGTGGAGCACGCCGTCCTTCAGGTCCGCGGCGATGTGGTCCGCGTCCACGCCTTCGGGCAGCGTGAAGGCCCGGCTGAAGCTGCCGAAGCTGCGCTCGTACGCGAAGTAGCGCTCGTTCTCCTCCCGCTTCTCGGACTCACGCTTGCCGCTGACGACCAGGCGGTCGCCGGTCAGCGAGATGTCCAGGTCCTTGTCCTGCACGCCTGGCAGGTCCGCCTTGAAGATGAAGGCGTCCTTCGTCTCCTTCACCTCGAACGCGGGCACGAAGGTGGGGGCCGTGGCGCGAGCTCCGCCCAACAGCTGCGTCATCGCCTCGAACGGGTCCCAGTTCATCAGCTCCTGCATCTGGGAGAACGGGTCCCGCTCACGGCGCGGAATGATTCCCTCTCGACGGGTGATGTCAGCCATGGAAATTCCCTCCTCTGGGTTGAATCTGGATTCAGTTCTTCCAGGCACGGGCGGCGTCACCCCGGCGCCCCCCGCGCCCTGAATGGACCGTAAAGCAGCCGGAGGACGCCGCAAGCCGCGACCGTGGGAGGCGAGGGGTGCCTCCCCGCGACGGGTCCAGGCGGACCGCCCCCCTTCCGGGCAGGTGCTCCTCTCCGCCCGCTCGCCGGTCGGCTGGAGGGACCGCACGGTGTGCGTGGGCGCTTCGACACGCCGTGTCCCGAAAAGGGATTGCCCCTTCGTACGATTGTCGCCCACTGAGCGCTGTGAAGGGCCTATGTACGGCGTTCTCTTTCAACTTCAAGGAATCGCTCTAGGGTCGGCGGTCGTTGCCAGAGGAAGCCATGCCAGAGGTGCTCGTCGTCGATGACAGCAAGGTGATGCGGGACATGGTCGTCGCATGCCTGCGTCCCTATCCGGGCCTCACCTTCACCCATGCGTCGAGCGGTCTGGAGGCCATCGAGCGCCTGTCTCTGCAGCCGTATGACCTGCTCGTGCTGGACCTCAACATGCCGGACATCGGCGGCATCGAGGTGGTGGAGTTCGTGCGCGGCCAGGACCGGCTGAAGAACCTGCCCATCATCATCGTCACCACCCGCGGGGACGAGGCGTCGCGAGCCCGGGCGCTGGCGGTGGGCGCCAACCGCTTCATGACGAAGCCCTTCACGCCGGACGCCATCCTGTCGGAAGCGCGCGGCCTGCTGGAGGAGAAACGCGGGTGACGGGCTCGTCGGTGGACCTCGCGGACTTCCTGCCCGCGTATCTGGCGGAAGCGGAAGAGCTGCTCGGCGCGGCCCACCGGCACCTGTTGGCGGTGGAGACCAGTGTGCGCCGGGGGCTGGCCCACCCGCGCGCCGTGCGTGAGCTGTTCCGAGCGCTCCACACCATCAAGGGCCTGTCCGCCATGGTGGACGTGGAGCCCATCGTCGCCATCGCCCACTGGATGGAGACGTCCCTGCGCCACGCGGACCGCGCCGGGGGGCGGCTGCCCGAGCCCAGCGTGGAGCCCCTCATGGAGGGCCTGCGCGAAATCGAGCAGCGCGTGCGGCAGCTCGCCGCCGGCAAGCAGGCCGCGCCGGTGCCCGCCGGGCTGCTGGAGCGCCTGGAGGCGCTGGAGTCCATCGTGTTGGGCACCGCTCCCGCCCAGAAGCCCGCGCCCGCCGTGCTGGAGCTGGACGCCGCCATCGCCGCGCGCCTGTCCGCCGCGGAGAAGGAGCAGCTCACCACGGGGGCCGCCGCCGGAAGGCGCGCGGTGCGGCTGGACTTCGTCCCCAGCGCCGAGCGCGCCGCCGCCGGCGTCACCATCAACAGCGTGAGGGACCGCGTCGCGAAGCTGGCGGAGACCGTCAAGGTGCTGCCCCTGTCGGGGCCCGCGGCGGGCGGCGGCTCGCTCACCTTCGTGCTGTTGCTGCTCACCGACGCCACCGACGCCGCGCTGCTGGAGGCGGCCGGGGGCGAGCCCGCCTCGATGCGCGCGCTCACCGGGGCGGCGCCCGAGCCCGCCCAGGCCGTGCCCGCCGCGCCGGAGCCGGAGCCCGCGCTGCTGGAGGAGGAGCCCGAGGAGCAGCGCCGCGGCGCCGGCACGCTGCGGGTGGAGGTGTCCCGCCTGGACGAGGCGCTGGAGCGGCTGGCGGCGCTCGTCGTCAACCGCTCGCGGCTCACCCGCGCGGTGGCGGCGCTGACGGCCGCCGGGGCGCCCACGCGTGAATTGACCGCCATCCTCCAGGAGAACGGCCGCCAGCTGCGCGACATGCGCGCCGCCATCATCCGCCTGCGCATGGTGCGGGTGGGGGACGTGCTGGAGCGGCTGCCCCTCTTGGTGCGCGGCCTGCGCCGCAGCACGGGCAAGGCGGTGCGGCTGGAATTGGACGTGGGCGACGCGGAGCTGGACAAGGCGGTGGCGGACCGGCTGCTGCCCGCGCTGGTGCACCTGGTGCGCAACGCGGTGGACCACGCGCTGGAGTCGCCCGACGAGCGCCGCGCCGCGGGCAAGCCCGAGGAGGGCGTGGTGCGCCTGGCCTGCCACGCGGGCGCCAGCGGCCTCCTGGACATCTCCGTCGCCGACGATGGCCGGGGCGTGGATGCCCGGGCGGTGGCCGCGCGCGCGGGCGGGCCCGTGCCCCAGACGCCGGACGCGCTGCTGGAGGTGCTCTGCCGCCCCGGCTTCTCCACGCGCGACGCCGCCACGGCCACCAGTGGCCGCGGCATGGGCATGGACATCGTCCGCCGCATCATCGTGGACCAGCTCGGCGGCGAGCTGGCCCTGGAGACGCGGCCGGGCGCGGGCACCACCTTCCGCCTCCGGGTGCCGCTCACGATTACGCTGGTGGACGCCTTCGTCTTCGAGTGCGCGGGCCTGCGCTACGCGGTGGCGGTGGGCTCCGTGGACGAGCTCATCGACGTGGACCCGGCGCGGCTGGTGCGCCCCGCGGGCGCCTCGGGCGTGGTGCTGGTGGAGCGGCGGGGCAGCGCGGTGCCGCTCCTGTCGCTGGAGTCACTGCTGGAACTCGAGCGGCGGGACGGGCAGGAGGGCCGGGGCACCAAGGCGCTCATCGTGCGCCAGCGCGGTGAGCCGGTGGCCTTCGCGGTCGACCGGCTGGTCTGCCAGCAGGAAATCGTCCTGCGCCCACTGGAGGACCCGCTGGTGCGCGTGTCCGGGGTGGCGGGCGCCACGGACCTGGGCGACGGACAGCCCACGCTGGTGCTGGACCTGGCGGCGCTCGGCCTGGCGCGGGGCGGCGGCAGGCGGCCGGCGGAGCCGGGACGCGGAAGGGAGCGCGCGACATGAGCGTGCTGCACGTGGTGTTCAAGGTGGACGGGGCCGAGTACGCGCTGCCCGCGGCGGACGTGCTTCAGATGGAGAGCTTCACGGGCGCCACGCCGGTCCCGGGAGCGCCGCGGCACGTCGCCGGGCTGGTGCAGGTGCGCGGCCGCGTCATCCCCGTGGTGGACGCGCGGGTGCGCTTCGGGCTGTCGCCCGGGGAGCGCAACCTGGATTCGCGGGTGGTGGTGGGCCAGCTCGGCGACCGCGTCGTGGGGTTGCTGGTGGACAGCGCCCGCGAGGTGCTGAAGCTGGACCCCGCGCAGGTGAAGCCGCCCCCTCCCCTGGTCGTGGAGCAGGCGCGCGGGTTCGTGAAGGCCGTGGCCCAGGTGGGGCCCCGGCTGGTGATGCTCATTGATTTCCCCCGGGTCATCGGGGAGGAGGCGCCGGATGGCGACGGACAACGGTAACGGAATGGCGTCGCTGGAAGACGCGCGCAACCTCGCCGAGGGCGCGACTCGCAACGTCCAGGAGAGCGCGGGGCTGGTGCAGGCCGTGGAGGCGCTCGCGACGCGGCTGGCCTCCACCGGCAACGAGCAGGCCGCCGCCTCCGAGCAGGTGCGCGCCGCCATGGAGTCCGTGGCCGCCCACGTGGAGGAGACGGGCCTGGGCGTGCACGAACTGGTGCGCTCGCAGCGCACGGTGGCCGACTCCGCGCGCGGGCTGCAGCAGGAAGCCGAGGCCACCGCGGGCGCCCTCCAGGAGGTGAACGCCTCCGTGTCCGGCGTGCGCAAGGACGCCGCGCACCTGGCCGCCTCGTCGGACGCCACCGCCGCCACGCTGGAGCAGGTGACGCGCTCGGTGAAGGGCGTGAGCGCCAACGCGGAGGACCTGGCCGCCTCCAGCGAGGAGTTGCTGGCCTCCATGACGGAGATGAACGCCACCGTGGCGGACCTCGTCTCCCGCAACCAGTCCAGCGCCGCCGCCACCGAGGAGGTGGCCGCCACCTCCGAGGAGATGGCCAAGGGCATCGTCCGGCTGTCCGCGGACTCGCAGTCGGTGGGCGAGCGGGTGTCGCAGGTGTCCAACGCGGTGGTGAACATCGGCCGGGTGCTGGGCGAGGTGGCCCGCGACGCCGCCTCCATGGCGTCCGGCGTGGAGCAGACGGCGTCCACCACGGAGGAGCTGGCGCGCAGCGTGCGCGGCGTGGCCGAGCATGCCCGCACCCTGGAGACGCACGCGGCCTCCACCGCCTCCACCGTGGAGGAGGTGGCCGCCAGCGTGGAGGAGGTGGCCGCCACCTCGGAGAAGAACGCCGCCGTGGTGGACGCCAACGCCGCCACGATTGAGCAGCTCGCCCGCTCCGCGCAGGCGGTGGCCCGCGCCGCGGAGAGCATCAACACCCTGGCGGCGGGCAGCGCCACCGCGTCCGCGCAGCTCGAGTCGTCCACGCGTCGGGTGGCCCAGATGACGGAGGAGGCCCGCGCCGCCGCCGAGCGCGTGGGCACCACCGCGCGCGAGGGCGGCGCCACGGTGGGCCGCTCCATCGCCGGCTTTGGCCGCATCCGCCAGTCCATCGTCGAGTCCTCCGGCGTCATGAAGGAGATGGGCAAGCGGGCCGAGGAGATTGGCGACATCGTCCAGACCATCAACCTCATCGCGGACCGCACCAACCTCCTGTCCCTCAACGCCAGCATCGAGGCGGCGCGCGCGGGCGAGCACGGCCGTGGCTTCGCGGTGGTGGCGGAGGAGATTCGCGCCCTGGCGGACCGGGCGGCGGCGGCCAGCGCGGACGTGGCGAAGATTGTCCGCGGCCTGCAGACCACCGCGCGCGAGGCGGCCACCGCGACCGGCGAGGGCGTGCGCGCGGCGGACGAGGGCGCGGCGCTGGCGACGGACGCGGAGCGGGCGCTGTCCACCATCCTCAAGGGCGTGGAGGACCTGGGGCAGAACGTGCGCGAGGTGTCGCGCGCCTCCGGCGAGCAGGTGCAGGCGGTGCAGGCGCTCGCGCAGGCCACCGCCAAGGTGAGTGAGCAGGGCCGCGTCATCACCATCTCCGCCACGGAGCAGGCGCAGGCGGCGCAGTCGCTGGCCCAGAGCGGCAACGAGATGCGGCGCATGGCGCGGCAGACGACGCAGGCCACGGCCGAGCAGGCGCGCGCGCTGCGCGACGCGGTGCGCTCCAACGGCCAGCTCGCGGAGGTGGCGCAGAAGGTGTCCCGCGCCATGCAGGAGCAGGCCGTGGCGTCCGCGGACCTGGCCAAGGGCACCACGCACATGCGCCAGTTGGTGCAGGGCGTCAGCGGCGCGGTGGCGGCGCAGAGCAAGGACGTGGCCGCCGTGGGCACGCTCTCGCAGGACGCGGCGGCGGCCACCCAGCGCACGCTGCTGGGACTGGCCGAGCAGGCCAAGGCCGCCACGGAGGTGACGCGCGCCATGGAGGAGACGCGCAAGCAGGTGGCCCAGTCCGCGCGGGGCATGGCGGAGCAGGCCCGCGCCCTCAAGCAGGGCGAGGTGGCCAGCCGCCAGGTGGCGAAGCTGGCCGCGGAGGTGACGCGCGCCACGGACGAGCAGGCCCAGGCGCTCACCGCGCTGGTGAAGGGCGCGGACGAGGTGCGGCGCGTGGCGAAGGCGACCTCGCGCGCGCTGGACGAGCAGACGGAGGCCCTGGCCTCCCTCACCGGCTCCGCCACCCGGCAGGCCAGTGGCGTCGCCGCCGTGGCGCGCGCCAGCGCCGAGGCCACCACGGTGACGGAGGGGCTGGCCCGCAGCGTGGAGGAGATGCGCGCCCGGGCGCGGGAGGTCACGACCGCCACCGCGCAGCAGGTCCGCGCGTCCACCGCCACCGCCGCCGAGGTGCGCGAGGTGGCCGGGCGGCTGGCCCAGCTCACGCGGCTCCAGGGCGAGCAGGCCGAGAGCCTGTCGCGGCTGAGCGGCGCGCTCGGCGGTGCGCGCAACACGGAAGCGGGGGCCGCGCGGTCCCGGGAGCAGCAGGCGTGAGCACGGCCTCCATGGCGTCCAGCCATCCCTTGTCGCTCTCGTCGGACGACCGCGCCCAGGTGGAGCAGGTGGAGCAGCTCGCCCGGCGCGGCCCCGGCAGCCTCGAGCAGCTGGTGGCGGGCCTCGACACCCCGAGCTGGGCGGTGCGCCGCGCCGTGGTGGGCGCCCTGGCCCGCATGGGCACGCCCGCCGTGGCGCCGCTGCGCGACGTGCTGAGCCACCGCCGCGACAGCGAGACGCGCCTGGCCGCCGCCGTGGAGGCGCTGGTGGCCTCCTCGGGTGACGTGGAGGGGGCGCTGGAGCCGAACGCGGAAGACCCCAACCCCGCCATCGTCTGCGACATCGCCCAGGTGCTGGGCCGCCGCCGCAGCCGGCGCTCGGTGCCGCTGCTGGCCCGGCTCACCGTCCACGCGGACGACAACGTGGCCGTGGCGGCCATTGAAGCCCTGGGGCGCATCGGCGGCGGCGCCGCGGTGGATGCGCTGCTGGGCGCGCTGGGCAGCGGCAACTTCTTCCGCATCTTCCCCGCCATCGACGTGCTGGGCCGCTGCGGGGACCCCATCGTGGTGCCCGCGCTGCTGGGCCTGCTGCCGGACCCCTTCTACGCGCTGGAGGTGACGCGCGCGCTGGGCCGCACCGGCCAGGAGGCGGCGGTGCCCGCGCTGGTGGGCCTGTTGCGCCGGGGCAACGACGCGCTCGTGCGCGCGGCGGCGGTGGCGCTGGTGGACATCCACGAGGCGCAGGTGCAGCGCTTCGGTGGCGCGCGCGCGGTGCAGGCCGCGCTGCGCGGCGACGGGGACATGGCCTTGCTGGGCCGCCGGCTCGCGCAGGCCCTGTCGAGCGCGGACACGGCGGAGAAGGTCGCGCTGTCCCGGCTGCTCGGCTGGGTGGGCGGGCAGGACGCCGCCGCGGGCCTGCTGAAGCTCCTGGACGGGCCGGACCCGGCGGTGGCGCGCGCGGCGGCCGGGGCCCTGTCGGACCTGGGCGCGGACGCGGACGCGCAGCTGCTCCAGGCGCTGCGCGATGGCGACAGCGCCCGCCGCCGCGTGCTGCTGCCGCTGGTGGGGCGCCGCTCCGCGTCGGTGCCGGAAATCCTCCTGTGCCTGGAGGACCGGGACCCGTCCGTGCGCGCGCTGGCGGCGGACACGCTGTCGCGCATCGGCGCGCCGGGCGCGGTGCCGGCCCTCTTCGAGCGGCTGGTGGACGAGGACCCGCGCGTGGTGCAGGCCGCGGTGGGCGCCATCCAGTCGCTGGGCAGCGCGGACACGGAGGCGCTGGCGCTCAAGGCCGCGCGCTCGTCGGACGCGCGCCTGCGCCGCGCGGCGCTGCGCATCATCGCCTACTTCGGCTACCCGCGCGGGCTGGACGTGCTCTTGCAGGCCATGAGGGACCCGGACGAGCGGCTGCGCGACGCGGCCATCTACGGCCTGCCCTACATCGAGGACCCGCGCGCGGTGGACGCGCTCCTGACGGCCGCCACCCACGAGTCCGAGCGCACGCGCGCCGCGGCCATGCGCGCGCTGGGCCAGACGGAGAAGGAGGCCCGCATCACCTCCGTGCTGCTGGGCGGCCTCAACGACCGGGACCCGTGGGTGCGCTACTACGCGTGCCAGTCGCTGGGGAAGCTCAACGAGGAGGCCGCCGCGGACGCCATCGTCGCGCTGGCGGACGACGACGCGGGCCAGGTGCGCGTGGCGGTGGTGGACGCGCTGGCGCACATGCACACCGAGGGCGCCATGGCGGCGCTGCGGCGCGCGGCCTCCAGCGCGGACGCGGACGTGCGCCGCGCGGCGCTCCTGGGCCTGGGCGTGGCCCGCCGCCCGGACGCCCTGCCGGTGCTGCTGGAGGCGGTGTCGTCCGAGGACGCGGCCACGCGCCTCGTCGCCCTCTCCGCCGTGGCCGAGTACGAGTCGCAGGAGACGCTGCCCGCGCTCCTGCGCGCCGCCAGTGACCGGGACGACAGCGTGCGCAGCGCGGCGGTGGGCTTCCTCGCCACGCGCGCCGGGGTGCCGGCCACGCAGGCCCTGGTGTCGCTCTTGGGCGACGTGATGCTGCGCGAGCGGGTGGTGAGCGCGCTGGCGCTGCCCATGGAGGGGCGGCTGCCGGGGCTGCTCACCGCGCTGGAGGTGGCGGACGAGGTGACGGCGCCGCTGCTGGTGGCGGCGCTGGCCCGCATGCGCCGGGCGGACGCGCGCGCCGCGCTGGTGCAGTGCCTGACGACGGCCAGCCCCGCGGGCCGGCGCGCCGCGGCCCCCGCCGTGGCGGCGCTGGGCACGGTGGAGGCCCGCGAGGCCCTGGAGCACACGTCCTCGCATGACGAGGACCCGGAAGTCCGCAGGGCCTGCCTGCAGGCGCTGGGGCGGTGACGGGAGAGCCATGTCCGCGCTCCCCATGTCGCCCCAGGTGTTCGCCATCCTCTCCGCGCTCATCGAGCAGCGCGCGGGTCTGCACTACCGCCCGGAGGACCGCGAGCTCCTGGAGGACAAGGTGTCCGCCCGCGCCCTGGACGCGGGCTTCGACTCGCTGCTCGACTACTACTACTTCCTCCGGTACGACCCGGCCGGCACGGAGGCGCTGGACGCGCTGGTGGACTCGCTGCTGGTGCACGAGACCTACTTCTTCCGGGAGGCGCTGCCGCTGACGGTGCTCGTGGACGACGTGCTGGTGCCCGCGGTGCGCGACGGCCGCCGGCCCCGGGTGTGGTGCGCGGCGTGCTCCACCGGCGAGGAGCCCCTCACGCTGGCGATGATGCTGGCGGAGCGGGGCGTGCTCTCCGGCGTGGAGATTGTAGCCAGCGACTTGAGCCCCCGCGCGCTGGAGCGGGCGCGCACCGGCGAGCACAACCTGCGCTCCCTGCGCGCGCTGCCGCCGGGTGTGGAGGGGCGCTGGATGGAAATACGCGACGGCCGCCCCCACGTGCGCCCGGAATTGGTGGAAGCGGTGGACTGGCGCCGCGTCAACCTGGTGGACCCGGCGGCGGTGGCCGCGCTCGGCGCCTTCGACGCCATCCTCTGCCGCAACGTCCTCATCTACTTCAACGATGACACCGCGCGCCGCGTGGTGGACGCGCTCACCCGCGCGCTGGTGCCCGGCGGGCACCTGCTGGTGGGCACGTCCGAGTCGCTGATGCGCTTCGGCACCGCGCTGTCCTGCGAGGAGCGCCGTGGCGCCTTCTTCTACACCCGGGCTGACACATGACGGCTCCCATCCGCGTGCTGGTGGTGGACGACTCCGCCTTCGCGCGCAAGGTGCTGCGGCAGGTGCTCTCCAATGCCCAGGGCATGGAGGTGGTGGGCACCGCGCGCGACGGCCTGGACGCGCTGGAGAAGGTGGCCGAGCTGTCTCCGGACGTCCTCACCCTGGATTTGGTGATGCCGGGCCTGGACGGGCTGGGTGTGCTGCGCGCGCTCGCGTCCATGGCCGGCGCGCCGCGCGTGGTGGTGGTGAGCAGCGCGGGCGAGGAGAGCGAGCTGGCGGTGTCCGCCCTCCAGGCCGGCGCGGTGGAGCTGGTGAACAAGCCCACCGCGCTCGCCACGGACCGGCTCTACGAGCTGGGCGAGGAACTGGTGGAGAAGGTGCGCACCGCCGCGCGCGCCCTGCCGCGCCCCATCCCGGAGGCCGCGCTTTCGTCGGCCTCCAGCGCCGTTCCCTCCGGCGTGCTCGCGCCGTCCCGGCGCCTCGTGGTGGTGGGCACCTCCACCGGCGGCCCGCAGGCCCTCACGCAGCTCCTGGCGGCGATGCCCGCGGACTTCCCCGCCCCCATGGCGCTCGCGCTGCACATCCCCACCGGCTACACGCAGGCGGTCGCGAAGCGGCTGGACGCCCGCAGCGCGCTGGAGGTGGTGGAGGCGGAGGACGGCGTGGAATTGCGGCCGGGCCGTGTGGTGCTGGCGCGCGCCGGGCACCACCTCAAGGTGGAGCGCCACGGCGCGGTGGGCGTCGCCCGGCTGGACAGGTACCCGCTGCGCACGCCCCACCACCCGTCCGTGGACGTCCTCTTCGAGAGCGCCGCGAAGGCCTGGGGCGCGGACACCGTGGGCCTGGTGCTCACCGGCATGGGCGATGACGGGCTGGCCGGCGCCCGCGCCATCCGCGCCGCGGGCGGCACCGTCCTCACCGAGGCCGAGGCCTCCTGCGTCGTGTACGGCATGCCCCGCGCCGTCGACGAGGCCGGGCTCGCCACCGCCACCGCCCCCCTGGAGGGCCTCGCCGCGTTGCTGAACCGTCACACCCGCTGAAAGTCCCGCCCCGGGTAGGGCCAGCGGCGCGCGAAGCCTACATGGCCGGTGTCCGGTCGGCCCCGTACCGTAGTTGGCAGGATGTTTTGGTTGCGGACAGGCGGGTAGGGCACTATCCGCGCATGCTCCGATACTCCGCTGACCGCCGGACACTGCTGTGGTGCCTGGCAATGCCCGTGGTGGCCCTCTCGATGTACGCGGCCCCCGAGCTCATCCCTTACCTCTGCCCGGTGTCCTGCTACCTCGCGTTGTCCGCGGGGGTCATCGCGCACAACCACAACCACTGCCCCACGTTCAAGAACCGCAAGATGAACGAGGCCATGGGCATGTGGCTGTCGGTGTTCTACGGCTACCCCACCTTCGTGTGGATTCCCACGCACAACCTCAATCACCACAAGTTCCTGAACAAGGCGGGCGACGCGACGATTACGTGGCGCTACTCCAAGAAGCACAACTTCCTGGTGGCCTTCGCCTTCCCCTTCGTCTCCACGTACTGGCAGCAGGAGCCCACCAAGGCCTTCATCGACAAGGCCCGTGAGCGCAACCGCCCGCTGTTCCGCCAGATCGTCCTCCAGTACATCGTCTGGGGCGGCACCCACGTGGCGCTGCTGGGCCTGGCCATGGCGCTGCACGGCTTCATCGAGGGCGCCCGCATCTGGGTCTTCGCCTTCCTGATTCCGGCCGTCTTCACGCTGTGGACCATCATGTTCTTCAACTACATCCAGCACGTCCACTCGGACCCCTGGAGCGAGCACGACCACAGCCGCAGCTTCACCGGCCGCCTCATCAACTTCTTCCTCTTCAACAACGGCCTGCACGCCGTCCACCACGAGACGCCGGGCCTGCACTGGAGCCTGCTGCCCGAGGCCCACGCGAAGATTCACGACGCCATCCACCCGGACCTGCGCCCCAACAGCTTCTTCGCGTGGTGCTTCCGCTCGTACGTGCTGGCGCCCTTCTTCCCCCGCTTCGGCACGAAGCAGGTGGGCCGCGCCCCGTATGATCCGCCCACCGGCGGCACCGTGGACGTGCGCTTCGGCGACGACCTGCAGGCCGTGGACTCGGGCGTCAACGCCGCCCGCGTCTAGGGCGGAGCAGTCCCGCCGGGCGGGGCTCGAAGGACCTGGGGTGTTGGCCGCCTCGCGCCCCAGGATGCCGATGTGTCCTGTATTCCTCATTTCCCCCTGGAATCTGCCCCGGGGGAGTATTCACCCTGTGGCCGTTTCTCCTATCTCGGAATCCGAGATGTGAGGCGGGGGCGGGCGTGTCGGGGGGGCATCAGGACACGGAGGCACCGCAATGATGACGGCACCAGGACCCGTGCGTCCGCTGGCCGCGCCCCTGGCCGCGCCGGCGCGGCTGCTCTGGGTGGGCACCGTGAGCGAGCCCTGGCTGGCGCTGTCGCGCGTGGCGCGCTCGCTGGGGTGTGAGTCCCTTCAAGTCCACTCGCTGGAACTGGCGGCCCCGGAGCTGGCGCGGCTGAAGCCCACGCTGGTGCTGGTGCACTGGCGCCAGGTGTACGAGCACGGTGTCGGCGGCCTGGGTGCGCTGCGGCCGAGGTCCGGCGCTGGCGCCGGGGTGCCGGTGATGCTGGTGGCGGAGGAGGGCACGCCGGCGGAGGTGCTGGAGGCGGCCGAGTCGGAGGGCCTGGAGGACTGCCTCCTGGCGCCTCCGCGGCTTCCCGAGCTGCGCGAGCGGCTGGCGGTGCTCACCGGGGGGCCGGCGGCGGCCCGGGTGCCGCTCGCCGCGCGCCACAGTCCCCGGGTGGTGCTGATGGCGGGCGCCAGCGGGCCGCGCGCGTGGGGGGGGCTGGGAGCGCTGCTGGAGTCGTGCGGGCACCACCTGCTCTACAGCGCCAGCGTGGAGGGCGCGGCGGCGCGGCTCCAAGTGCCGGGCATGTCGCCGCACCTGGTGCTCGTCTCGGGCGAGGGGCCGCTGGCGGCGCTGCGGCTGTTGTCGACGCTGCGCGCGCAGCCGCTCCTGGAGGGCGTGCCGGCGCTCACCGTCAACGTGGGCATGGGCACGCGGCCGCCGGTGCTGGCGGCGCTCCTGCCGCGCATCCACGCGCTGCTGGGGCGCGACTTGTCGTCGCTGCGCGCGGAGGAGCGGGTGCCCTTCTGCTGCCCGGTGGAGTTCGGCGAGGGCGGCTCGCGCGGCACGGAGTGGACGTCCGGCTTCTCCAGCGCGCTGAGTCCCGGGGGGCTCGTCATCCGCACGCTGGTGCCCGCGCGGCCGGGGACGGCGGTGCGGCTGCGCATCGGCCTGCCCACCACCCGCGAGCGCCTGGAGACGCACGGCGTGGTGGTGTGGGCCAACCCCTACGCGCCCCGCGGGCCGCTCGCGTACCCCTATGGCATGGGCGTGCAGTTCCTCGGCATGGGCCCGCCGCGCCTCATGCACCTGCGCCAGCTCTGCCAGGGCGTGGCCTCGCTATGACTCGCCCTCCGGGAGGCGCCATGGCACGCAAGAAGGTGCTGCTCGTCGACGACTCGCTCACCGTGTTGCTGTTGCACCAGGGAATGCTGGCGGAGATGGGCTACGACGCCGTCCTCGCGCGCGACGGGCGCGAGGCGCTGGCGCGCGCCGAGGCGGAGCGGCCGGACCTCGTCTTCCTGGACATCCTCATGCCGCACCTGGACGGCTTCGAGACGTGCCGGGCGCTGCGCGGCCGCGAGCCCACCCGCCGCACGCCCATCATCCTCTGCAGCACCCGCGCCGAGCCGCGCAGCGTGCAGGCGGGCTTCGACAGCGGCTGTGACGACTTCCTCGCCAAGCCCTTCGACGGCGCGGAGCTGGCGGCCCTCCTGCGCCGCTACCTGGACTAGGGCGACGGCATGCCCGGCGGGGGCTGCGGCGTCATGGGCGGCTTCGTCGGCATGGAGCGGCGCGGCAGTGTCACCGTGAAGGCGGTGCCCTCCAGCTCTCCGGAGGAGACCTCGATGGTGCCCCCGTGGGCCTGGACGATTTCCCGGACGATGTAGAGCCCCAGCCCGTAGCTCATCTTCAGCGTGCGGGCCGTCGAGGGACCGCGCCGGAAGGGCTCGAAGAGGTGGGGCAGCAGGTTGTCGGGGATGGGGCGGCCGGCGTTGTGCACCTCCAGCACCACCTTGTTGCGCAGCCCGCGCACGGCCAGGCGCACAGGCGTGTCCGGGGGGCTGTATTTCAGCGCGTTCTCCACCAGGTTGGACGCCACCTGCCCCAGCCGGTCCGGGTCCCACGTGCCCTGGGTGTTGCCCTTGTGCTCCACCTCCACGGTGCGCTGGGGGAAGGCCACGCCGAACTCGTGGGCCACCTTCAGGGCCAGGTCCTTCAGGTCCATGCCGCGCGGCTCAATCGCCACGCCGCCCACCAGCCGCGTGCGGGTGAAGTCCAGCAGGAGCCGCGTGAGCCGCTCGATGCGCACCGCCGCGGTGGCGATGCGCTTGCTGGTCTGCTGCGCCTCCTCGGCGGTGCCGCTCGCGGAGAGCACGCGGGACCAGTTCATGATGGCGCCCAGCGGGCTGCGGATGTCATGGCTGACGATGCCCATGAGCTGTTCCTGGAACTCCGCGTGCCGGCGCGCTTCCTCCTCGGCCCACTTGCGCTGGGTGATGTCGCGGCTGATGCCGAAGAGGCCGAAGACCTTGCCCTCCGTGTCGCGCAGCACGCCCTTGGTGGACAGCCAGACACGCTGCCCCTCGACGCCCGGCTGGGAGTCCTCGTAGGTGACGGTGCGCCCGAAGGCGAAGATTTCCCGGTCGTTGGCGGCGTTGGCGCGCGCCACCTCGGGCGGGAAGAGCTCCGCGTCGGTGTGGCCGACGACGTCCTCCACCTTGAGCCCCAAGGCCTTGGCGCCCGCGGAGTTCATCATCTGGTACCGGCCCTCGAGGTCCTTGGTGTAGACGGCGTCCGTCGTGCCCTCGAGGATGGCGCGGAACACCTCGCCGGTGCGCCGCAGCTCGTCCCGGGCGCGGCGCTCGCCGGTGATGTCGCGGCAGTGCACCAGCAGGCCGCCGTCCACGGGGCGCGCGCGGACGTCGAAGCACAAATCTCGGTCCGGCCAGCCGTGCTCGAAGCGCACGGTGGGCTGCTCGGTGGCGGGCTGCTCGAAGCGCAGGTGGCGGCGCAGCTCCAGCAGCGTGGGACAGGCGCGGCGCAGGTCGTCTCCGTGCCCTCCGCAGCTGTCGAGCAGCTCCGCCATGCGCGGGCTGACGTAGGTGAAGCGCCAGTCCGCGTCGACCATGAAGAAGGCGTCGGGCAGACCCTCCAGGAGCGCGTGCAGCGGCATGGCGGGCGCCTCGGAGGGCGGCGCGGCCGGGGAGCGCGGGCGCTTCTTGGCGGGGTGGGTGGCCATGCGTCTATCGGTTCCGCGCGGAGGCGGCCCTCATGAGGTGAACATCAGGTACGGCGTGGCGCTTGCCTCTCGGTGGACAGGCGGGGAGCCGAGACCGCGAGCGATATCCTGGAAGCCCTGCGCGGAGGCTCACGAGGCGTCCCCCGTGCGAGCGGCGGCGGTGGGGCGGCCGACGATGCCCACGCTGACGAGCGAGGTGCGCGCGTCGCCGTCCTGGAAGACGAAGCCCTCCACGCGCAGGCCGGCGCGGGGCACCAGGGGGATGTCCACGCGCGCGCGGCCGCCGACGGGAAAGACATAGGCGAGACCGACGAGCCCGTAGGTGGCGCCCACGTGCGCGGGCACCTGGCCGTGCGCGTCGAAGAGGCCGGCGTCCAGCGTGACGGGGCCCACGCGGTAGATGCCCCTCACGGAGGGGAGCACCTGGAGGAGCGGGTCGGCGGTGTATTGGACGCCCACGGTGGCGCCGGCGACGACGCTCCAGCGCGTGCCGGTGTAGCCCAGGCGCGCGGTGAGGGCGGTGCTGGCGCCGGGGCCGCCGCGCTCCAGCGGCAGCAGCGAGAAGAGGCCGCCGTCCACGGTGAAGCCGCCGAGCAGGAAGCGCGCGGAGGAGGCGCTGGCGAGGGAGGTCCCGTCCCAGTCCGTGTCGTCGAAGGCGTGGGGGCCGAAGAAGAGGCCGGCACCGGTGCCCAGCTCCGCCTCGAGCGCGCGCGCGGGCTCCGCGCTCGGCGGAGCGGCGGGCTCAGCGGCCGGGCCGGGCGCGCTGGAGAGGCAGAGGACGATGAATGCGGAAAGCGGGGAGTACATCCGGCCCGGAACCATACCCCGCTCCCAGCCCCGCGCGATGCCGGCCTCCAGTCTCTGCACTGCGCGTCACATCCGGAAACGCGAAGTGCGGGCTTCACACGTCTGGGGATGCACCGCCGGTGCAGGAATGCCGCCGGGCTGAATGCGGGGAGTGTGAAACAGGGATTTCAGGAGTCACGCCGACTTCTTCTGCTCGGCCTCGTCCTGCTCGAAGAGGCGCTCCAGCTCCTTGCGGGCCCGGGCCGCCATCTCCATGAGCTTCTGCTCGTCGCCGTGGAACCGCGCCGTCTCGCGCAGCATCCGCTCGTCGTGCTCGCGCAGCCGCTCCATGGCGCGGTGGCTCTCGGAGAACGTCTGGCCCAGGGACTGGAGCACGTCCCCGGCCATCTCCAGGCTGCCGGCGAACGTCTCGCGCATCACGTTCTGGATGCCCAGGTCCAACAGCCGGTACGCATGCACGCGGTTGCGCGCGCGGGCGAAGATGACCAGGTGCGGGAAGTGCTCCTTCACCGTCCGCGCCGTGCGCAGTGACGCCTCGATGTCGTCAATCGCCAGCACGAACACCTTCGCCTTGTCCGCCCGCGCCGCGCGCAGCAGGTCCAGCCGTGACGCGTCCCCGTAGAAGATGCGGCTGCCGAAGCGCTTCATGAAGTCGATGTGCTCGGGGCTGGCGTCAATCGCCGTGAAGCCCACGCGCTTGACGCGCAAGAGCCGGCCCACCACCTGCCCCACGCGGCCGAAGCCGGCGATGATGACCGGGTTGTCCTCCTCGGGCGCCACGTCGTACTCGCGCGCCTCGGCCTTCTTCTGGAACCGCGGGCGCACCCACCGCTCGTGCGCGGCGTACAAGAGCGGCGTGGTGGCCATGGACAGGCCCACCACCACCACGAGCAGGTCCGCCAGCGCGCGGTCCATGACGCGGAAGGAGACGGCCAGCGCGAAGAGCACGAAGGCGAACTCGCCGCCCTGCGAGATGACCACGCCCAGGCTCAGCGCGGGCTCGTCCTGCTTCAGGCCGAAGCGCCCCAGCCCGTACAGCACCGCCCCCTTGAGCGCCACCAGCCCCAGCACCAGCCCGCCCACCAGCACCGGCTTCTCCACGATGAGCCCCAGGCTCACCGACATGCCCACGGCGATGAAGAACAGCCCCAGGAGCAGCCCCTTGAAGGGCTCGATGTCCGCCTCCAGTTCGTGGCGGTACTCGGACTCGGCCAGCAGCACGCCGGCGAGGAACGCGCCCAGCGCCATGGACAGGCCCACCGCGCTGACGAGCGACGCGGTGCCCACCACCACGAGCAGCGCGGTGGCGGTGAACAGCTCCTGGCTGTGGAAGGACGCCACCGCGCGGAACACCGGGCGCATGAGGTAGCGCCCCGCGAGCACCACGCCCACCAGCACGCCCGCCACCTTCAGGCCCGTGAGCCAGCCCGGCTCCGTGGACGCCGTCCCCCCGTCACCCAACAGCGGCAGCAGCGCCAAGAGCGGAATCACCGCCAGGTCCTGGAACAGGAGGATGCCGAAGGCGAGCCGCCCATAGCCCGTGGTGAGCTGGTTGCGCTCGGCCAGCAATTGCAGCGCGAAGGCGGTGGACGACAGCGACAGGCCGAAGCCGGCGATGATGGCCGCGCCCGGCGTCAGTCCCAGCGCCAGCCCCACGCCGGCCAGCAGCGCGCCGGTGACGAGCACCTGCGCGCCACCCATGCCGAACACGGAGCGGCGCAGCTCCCACAGCCGCGAGGGTTGCAGCTCCAGGCCGATGACGAAGAGCAGCAGCACCACGCCCAGCTCGGACACGTGGAGGATGTGCTCCACGTCGGTGATGAGCTTCGCGCCCCACGGGCCGATGACCGCGCCCGCCGCGAGGTAGCCCAGCACCGACCCCAACCCGAGCCGCTTGAACAGGGGCACCGCCACCACCGCCGCCGCGAGGAAGACGAGTGCCTGATGCAGGAAGGACATGGCCCTTCCTCGCATGGACCGCGCGCGGGCGGCAAACCCACGCCCGCTCCCGGTCCGGAGGTTGGGGCCCCAGCGATTCCGCTCAGGCGTGCTTGCAGTGGCGCGCCACCGCCGTCAGCAATTGCGTCATCTCCACCGGCTTGCGCAGCATGCCCACGGCGCCCTGGGGCACCTCCAGGACATGGCTGGCCGTCATGATGAGCACCGGCACCAGGGACTGGGCGCCGCTGATGCGCAGGCGCTCCAGGAACTCGTAGCCCGTCAGCACCGGCATCATCAAATCCAGCAGCACGAGGCAGGGCTGGCGCAGGGTCGCCAGCACATTCAATCCCTCCTGCCCGTTGCTGGCGCTCGTCACCGTGTAGCCCTCCAGCTCGAGCAGCTCGGCGACGGCCTCGCGGATGTCCTGGTCATCCTCCACCACCAGGATGGAGTGCTGGGCGTGCTCGCGGCTCATATGTCCCCACCCTGACGGGGCCGAGAGGTTGATGGAGAACTCTAGCCTCATTCCCCGGTCCTGTCCCCGGCCCCCTCCGGGAACATCCAGGGCGCGACGGTTGGACCGGGCTACTCGTCCTCCTGCTGGCCGAAGAGCAGCCGCAGGAAGCCCAGATCTTCAGAATGGCTGAAGACATACACATGGTCTCCCGGCTGGAAGACGGTGTCGCCCCGGGGCGCCAGCAATTCCTGTCCCCGGACGAGGAGCATGACGGCGGAGCCCGGCGGGAAGGGCAAATCGGAGATGCGCTCGCCGGCCACCGCGGAGGCCGAGCCGATGTAGAAGGCGCTCAACTCGCCATTGAGCAGCTGCGTGGAGGCAATCTCCAGCACGGCCTGGGGCGGCTCGGGCGCGTTGGCCGCGAGCCCCAGCTTGCGCGTCAGCCAGGGCACGGTGGCGCCGGGGATGAGCCCGTTCACCACCACGATGAAGAAGACGACGTTGAAGATTTCCCGCGCCCCCGGCGCGCCCGTCAGCACCGGGAAGATGGCGAGGATGATGGGCACCGCGCCGCGCAGCCCCACCCAGCCGGTGTAGAGGATTTCCAGCGCGGGGAAGCGGAAGGGGAGGAGGCACAGCAGCACCGTCAGGGGCCGCGCGAGGAAGGCCAGCACGAGTGCCATCCCCAGCCCCTTCCACGCCACCTGCAGCAGCTCGCCGGGGTACACCAGCAGCCCCAGCACCAGGAACATGCCCACCTGGGACAGCCAGGCCAGTGCGTCGTGCACGCGCAAGAGGCCCGTGCGGTAGCGGATGCTCTCGTTGCCCAGGGCGATGCCCATCAGGTACACCGCCAGGAAGCCGCTGCCCTGCAGGAGCGTGGGCAGGCCGAAGGCCAGCATGGCCAGGGCCAGCGTCATCACCGGGTACAGGCCCGCCACGCGCAGCCGCAGGCGCTTGAGCAGCTGCCGCCCCGCCCAGCCGAGGCCCAGGCCCATGCCGGTGCCCACCACCATCTGCACCACCGCGTCCCGGGCCATCTGCCAGACCGATGCCCCGTCGCCCACCAGGCTGAGCGTCATCGCCGTGGTGAGGATGACGGCCATGGGGTCGTTGAGGCCGGACTCCAGCTCCAGCGTGGTGCCCACCCGCCGCTTCAACTGCAGCCCGCTGCCGCGCAGCACGGCGAAGACGGCCGCCGCGTCCGTGGAGGAGACGATGGCCCCCAACAGCAGGGCCTGCGGCCACTCGAAGCCGAACAGCAGGTGCGCGCCCACGCCCCCCAGGGCCGCCATCAGCACCACGCCCACCGTGGCCAGCACCCCCGCCGGGCGGATGGCGGACTGGATGGAGGACATCGGCGTGTTGAGGCCGCCGTCGAAGAGGATGAGCACGAGCGCCACCGTGCCCAGGCGGAAGGCCAGCCCGTAGTCGCTGAACTCGATGCCGCCCGGCCCGTCCGAGCCGGCCGCCATGCCGATGCCCAGGAACAGCATCGCCACGGGGATGCCGAAGCGTCCCGGGGCGCGGCTGAAGAGCACGCTCAGCGTCAGCAGGACGCCGCAGAAGGTGAGGAGTATCGCGGTGGGAATCGGCTCCGTGCTCGGCATGAGTGGAGAGCGTTCTATCAGCCGCGAGGCGGCCGCCGGGGCCCGCTCTTCACGGATGTGTCAGGCGTCCGTCGTCGTGTGCGCGAGCGACGGCGCCGCGGCGCTGGCGGCGGCGGGCAGCGTGAAGGTGAAGGTGCTGCCCTCACCCGGGGTGCTCTCCGCGCGGATGGTGCCGCCGTGGGCCTCCACGAGCCCCTTGGCGATGGCGAGCCCCAGGCCGGTGCCGCGGCTGGCCGCGTCGCGCGCCTGCCAGTAGCGGTCGAAGATGTGCGGCAGCGCCTCGGCGGAGATGCCGGTGCCGGTGTCGCGCACGTGGAGGGCCACCTCGCCGCCGCACGCGCGGGCGCCCACCCGGATGGCGCCCCCGGCGGCGGTGAACTTCACCGCGTTGCCCACGAGGTTGCCCAGCACCTGCAGCACCCGCAGCCGGTCACACCGCGCGCGCACGTCGCCCGGGGGCACGTCCGCGTGCAGGTGCAGGCCCTTGGCCTCCGCCAGCGGGCGGATGGACTCCAGCGCCTCGGTGACGAGCGACGCCACGGCGTGCTCGCCCCAGTCCAGCGGCAGCCCGCCCGCCTCCAGCCGGCCCCAGTCCAAGAGGTCCGAGATGAGGCGCGACATGCGCTCCGTCGCGTCCTGGATGCGCGTGGCCTGCTTCGCCACGCTCTCGCCGCCGGGCTTGCTGCCCGCTCCGCGCAACAGCAGCGCCGCGCCGAGCTGCACCACGCCCAGCGGGTTCTTCAAGTCATGCGAGACGACGGCCAGCAGGTCCTCGCGGGCGCGGGCGGCGCGGCGGGACTCGCCCACCAGCCGCGCGTTGTCGATGGCGAGGCTGGCGCGCAGGCACAGGTCCTCCGCCAGCGCCAGGTCGTCCGGGCCGTAGCGCCGCCCCGAGCCCGAGGCCACGAAGGTGACGGCGCCCAGCGTGTGCCCCCGCGCGCGCAGGGGGACAATCATGTACGAGCGCGCCTGCAGCGCGCGCAGCAGCGCGGGGTGGGCCGGCTCGGCGGAGGCCGCGCGCAAGAGCGAGTCCGTCACCGCGGGCACCAGCTCCGGCTCGCCGGTGCGCAGCACGCGCAGCAGGCCCACCGGCGCGTCGTCGCGCAGCTCGGTGCGCGTGGGCAGCGCGCTCGCGCGGCCCTGCTGCGCCGGGTCCAGGTACGCCACCGCCACGCGCGTCACCCAGGGGCCCTGCTCCAGCGCGTCCACGATGCACCAGTCCGCCAGGTCCGGCACGGCCAGGTGGGCCAGCAGCGTGTACATGCCCTGCGGGTCCGGCGGGTGGGCGAAGAGCGTCGTCATCGCCTGGTAGAGGAAGGAGCGCCGCCGCTCGGCCTGCTCCACCTCGGAGCGCGCGGCCTGCTCCAGCTCCAGCGCGCGCGAGTACACGGCCTCCGCCTCGGTGAGGGCACGCGCCGTCACCAGCATCCAGGGGCCCTGGCCGCCCTCGGGCGGCAGCGGGGTGAGCGTCAGCGCGTGCGGCCGGGGGCCGGACTGCATGGGCGGCCAGGGCAGCTCCACGGTGTCCGTGGCGCCCGTCATCATCACCCGCGCGCGGGCCGTCTCCAGCCGCGCCATGTCCTCCACGGCCACGCCCAGCTCGGACCAGTGCCTGCCCGTCAGCTCGACCGGCAGCCGGCCGAGCACGCGCGCGCCAGACTCGCTGCACGCGAGCACCCGTCCCGCCATGTCCAGCACATAGGTGGGCTCCGGGAGCGCCGTGAAGGCCGAGACCAGGAGGGAGGGGGAGCGGGCTTCCATACGAGGCTGACGAGCAGCCGGATGATGACATCCGGCGGGCGGCGGGCCATCCCTCCGTAGGTCGATTCCGGGTGATTTTCCAGAAGAGGATATTGTGGGTCAGGCAACCGGGACACCCGTCCGCACACATGCCAGCAGGCGGGACGCGATGGAGGGCAGCGCCACCACCTCGTGCGCAAGCCCCGCGCCCACCACCACGCCCGGCATGCCGTAGACGATGGAGGACGCCTCGTCCTGGGCGAGCACGTAGCCGCCCGCTCCGCGCAACTCGCGCACGCCCTCCAGGCCGTCCTGTCCCATGCCGGTGAGGATGCCCGCGAGCGCGCGCGGGCCATGGACGCGCGCCACGGAGCGGAACAGCCACGTGGCGGACGGGCGGAAGCCCTGCACCGGCGCCGCCCGGGACACCTCCGCGCGGCCCTCGGGGAGCACGCCCAGGTGCTTGTCATCGGGGGCGAGGTAGACGCGGCCGGGCAGGAGCGGCTCGCCGTCCTCGGCCACCTTCACCGGCAGGGGACCGGCGGTGCGCAGCCAGGTGGCGAAGCCCTGGCTGAAGCCGAGCGCGATGTGCTGCACCACGAGGAGCGGCACGGGGAAGTCCGCGGGCAGCTCGGACAGGACGCGGAAGAGGGCGGCGGGGCCCCCGGTGGACGCGGCCAGCGCCACCACCGCGGGTCTCGGGGCGACGGCGGGGGGC
>NZ_JABBJJ010000132.1 GCF_012933655.1 Pyxidicoccus fallax
CGGTTGCCCGGCGCGCCGCTGCTTCTGAACTTGAGTCGGGCACGAGGTACGCACGGAGGCGACACCATGGCGGGCAACAAGGGCAAGGGCCCGAAGGACGAACGGCCCCGGGACATCGGCGATGACCAGCAGGCGGGCTTCCACGCGGGAGAGAACTTCCAGCCGCGCAACCGGGGGCAGCTGGAGGACGCCCAGGACCGCGGCGCGGCCGAGACGGCCCGGCGGCTGAACAGCGAGCGCGACGTCAGCCCCGGCCCCATCGCCGACACGGACTGGGAGGCGCGGGTGGAGCGCGGCGAGGAGTGGACGACGGAGAAGGTGCCCGAGCGCGAGGCTCGCGGCGACGAGGAGGCGGACTCCGAGGTGTCCCGCCGGGGCCTCGTGAACCCCCCACCCGAGGAGTAGCACCCGCCTCCGGCCCGTTCACTGAAGGGCAATCGCCCCATGGGGCCCCCCCGCCCCGACCAGGGGCAACGGGGACCTCTTGCCGTGAATTCGCGGTGCGGGGATGCTGGGGACTCAACACAAGGCGAAAGGGAGCGCCGGACCGGGCCGAGCGCATCCCGAACCCTGGGAGTCGGGTGTGCCGTGAAGCCGAAGGTGCTCATCGTCGAGAACTCGTGGACCATGCGCGAGACGCTGCGTCTGCTGCTGTCTGGCGAGTTCGACTGCACCACGGCGCCCGACGGAGAGACCGGCCTCGCGCAGGCCCTGGCCCAGCCGCCCGACGTGCTCGTGTCCGACGTGAACATGGACGGCATGGACGGGTACGAGCTGTGCCGCCGGTTCCGCGCCGAGCCGTCGCTGGAGGACATCCCCGTCATCTTCGTCAGCGGCTACACGGCCCGCGAGGGCGTCACCCGCGAGCAGGGCCAGCCGGACGCCTACCTCGTCAAGCCGGCGAAGCCACAGGTGATGATCGCCGAAATCCACCGGCTGCTGCGACACGACGGCGAGGGCCCGCCCCTCGACGCGGCCATGGGCAAGCAGCGCTGACGCGCCACGGGCCTCAGCTCCCCCGATAGGTCGAATAGCCGAAGGGGCTCAGCAGCAGCGGGACGTGGTAGTGCTCGTCCGGCGCCGTCAGCTCGAACACCACCGACACGGACGGGTAGAAGCCCCTCACGCCGAGCGCGCGGAAGTACGCCCCGGTGTCGAAGGCCATGCGGTAGATGCCCGGCTCCACGCGGGCGCCCGCGGGCAGGAAGTCGCGCACGCGCCCGTCGTCGTTGGTGATGCCGCGCGCCAGCTCCCTCCAGGCGCCGTCATGCCCCTGCACTTCGAGGGTGATGGGGACGCCAGAGGCCGGGCGGCCCCGGTGCGTGTCGAGGACGTGGGTGGAAAGAGTGCTCATGACGCCAGCAGCTTCTCCAGTCGGATGCGGGTGATTTTCGCCTGCTCCTCGGCGGCGATGCGCAGCTCCTCGTCGGGCGAGTTGTCCAGCCGCTCGCGCAGGAGCGCCAGCATCTCCGCCGCGCTCTTCCCGGTGGCGCACACGAGGAAGATGAAGCCGAAGCGCCGCTCGTACTCGGCGTTGCCGTCGGCCAGCCCCTGGAGCACCGCCTCGTCGGCGCCCACCACCCCACCCTGCTCCTGCGAGGACCAGGTGGCGGTGGAGGCGAACTTCGCGCGCAGCTGCGACACGTCGCCGATGCGCGGGTGGTGCGTGATGGCCTCGCGCCAGTCCTCCGGCCCCGTCTGCTTCCAGAGCCACGCGGCCTCGGCGAGCAGGTGCTCCGCGTCGCGGAAGGGACGCGAGCGGACCATGCCATCCGCCCAGCGCGAGGAGCCGCAGCAGCGCAGCAGCTCCGCGCGGGCCTCCGAGGACATCATCTTGTTGAGCCGCTCCAGCCCGCTCATGCCGGCCGCCCGTGCACCCGCAGCCGGCTGACGCCGCCGTCGGGGTAGATGCGCAGGCGCACGTGGGTGAAGGGCCCCTGCGCGCGCAGCTCGGATTCGTAGAAGTGCCGGTGGTCCGCCCGCAGCTTCGTGCGTGGCAACAGCTCCGTCCATGCGATGTCGTGCGCGTTGGCGAAGTCCACCACCGGCTCGCGCAGGTAGCAGCCCTCGATGGAGGCGGACTCGGGGAAGTTGCCCTTGTAGTGCGCGGTGTCCACCTCCACCTTCTGCACGGTGCCCGGCACGGCGAGCTTCACCACAATCCAGTCGAAGCCCGGCAGCACGCGCTTGCGCCGCGTCTCCCAGCCCTCGCCCATGTTGGCGGCGCGGCCCGGGAGGATGAGGTTGTCCTTGGGGCCGAAGAAGGCGTCGTTGCACGCCACCACCGTGCCGCCGTTCTCCGCCGCCGCCAGGTCCACCGAGCCATTCGCGCGCATGAGGCGCTCGAAGTCCGGCCGCACCTCGCCGTGCACGCGGAAGCGGGCCACGCCGCCGTCCGGGTAGATGTTGAGGCGCAGGTGCGTCCAGCGCTGCTCGCTGGCGATGGGGAAGAGGTTGCGCGAGCCACCCTGCAGCCGCAGCTGCGGGAGGATGCGCGTCCACTTCGCGTCCACCAGCGACTCGGCCGGGGGCGAGCCCTCCACCTCCAGCGCGTCCACCGAGGCGTACTCGGGGAAGTTGCCGAGGAAGTGGTTGGTGTCGATGTCCACGCCGCGCACCACGCCCGGCAGGCCGAGCTGGAGGATGCACCAGTCATGGCCCGGCACGCGCTTGCGGCGCGACTCCCAGCCGTCCATCCACTTGCCCTGCTCGGTGTACTTGCCGGGGATGAAGACGCCCCGGCCGGGCTTCAGGAGGTTCTCCTTGCCGGCGAAGAACTCGTCGCTGGCCAGCAGGGCGCGGCCGCCCACGTTCTCCGCCGCGAGGTCGATGAACTCCGTGAAGCCGACGCGCAGCTTTCCCTCTTCGGGTGCGTGCATGGTGTCTGTTCTCTCTCCAGTTGAGTCAGGCAGCGACGCGCGCCGCGACGGGGCGGCGCACCCATTTCCCCAGGGGGCGCGGCGACAACTCACCGCGCTCATGGACCTTCGTTCCGCGCAGGAACGTCATCTCCACCACGCCCGACAGCGTCCGGCCCGCGTAGGGCGTAATCGGGTGGCGGTGCAACAGGCGCGTGGGCTCCACGGAGAAGGACGCCTCGGGGTCGAAGACCACGAGGTCCGCGTCCGCGCCGGGCGCCAGCGTGCCCTTCACGCCGTACAGGCCCACCAGCCGCGCCGGGGCCTCGCACATCCAGCGCACGAGCGACTCCAGGCCATGCCCGCGCCGCCGCGCCTCCGTCCACACCGCCGGCAGGCTGAGCTGGAGCGAAGCGATGCCGCCCCACGCCGCGCCGAAGTCGCCCCGGTCCAGGTGCTTCAGGGCCGGCGTGCAGGGCGAGTGGTCCGACACCACCAATTCGATGTCCCCGTCGGCCAGCCCCGCCCACAGCCGCTCGCGGTTCTCCGCCTCGCGGATGGGCGGCGCGCACTTGAAGTGGGTGGCGCCGTCTTCAATCTCCTCCGCCGTGAAGGAGAGGTAGTGCGGGCACGTCTCCACGGAGACGGGCAGGCCCTCGCGCCGGGCCTCGCGGAGGATGGGCAGCGCGTCCGCCGAGGACAGGTGGACGATGTGCACGCGGCAGCGGTGCTTGCGCGCCAGGTCCACCATCATCCGGATGGCGTCGTCCTCCCAGCGCTTCGGCCGGGACTCCAGGTAGCCCCGGTACGTGCGCGGATTCGCGCCCCCGCTGCCCTCCACCGGAGACTCCAGCTCCGCGTGGACGATGAGCGGCACGCCGCGCCGGGCGAGAATGGGCATCGCCACGTCGAGCACCGCGCGGTCCGCGGGAGGGAACTCGTCCACGCCGGACGGGCACAGGAAGCACTTGAAGCCGGAGATGCCCGCGTCGATGAGGCCCTCCAGCTCGTGCGCGTTGCCGGGGATGACGCCGCCCCAGAAGGCATGGTCCACGTGGCAGCGGCTCCAGGCGGTACGGGCCTTGAGGAGGAGCGCGTCCAGGGTGGTGGTGGGCGGCAGCGAGTTGAGCGGCATGTCCACCACGGTGGTGATGCCACCGGCCGCCGCCGCGCGCGTGGCCGTCTCGAAGCCCTCCCACTCGGTGCGGCCGGGCTCGTTGATGTGGGCGTGGCTGTCCACCACGCCGGGCATCACCACCTTGTCGCCCACGTCCGTCACCGGCAGGCCGGCGGGCACGTCCGAGGGGGAGACCAGCGCGGCCACCCGCCCCTCGCGCACCACCACCGCCGCCTCGCGCAAGCCTCCCGGCGTCAGCACGCGCCGGCTCCTCAGCACGAAGTCCTCACCGCTGCTCATGGCTCGAATTCCTTCTCGTCGTAACGTTCCAGGGAGTCGAAGAACGCGTCCCGGTCATCCAGGTAGAGCTGCCGCGTCACCCCGCGCACCAGCCGCGGCACGCCGTACTTCATGCCGGAGATGCTGGCCCCGCCGAAGCCCAGCGACAGCAGGCAGCCGAAGGTGAAGTTGAAGATGGACGCGAGATACGGCGCGCGGCCCGGGTGCTTCTCCTGCAGCTCGAAGTGCTCGCCCAGGTACGGGTGGCGGAGGAGGTCCGCATGCGCCTGCCCCTTGGGCGGCATGAAGCGGTCCTGCCACAGCGCGATGTCCTCGTACAGGCGCGCCAGCTCCGGCCGCAGCGACAGGTCCGTCACCGTGCCGCTGCCGACGATGAGCTTGTCGAAGGTGAACTGGCCATGCGGCGTGGTGACACGGGCCTTGCCGCCCACGTCCTCCGCGGCGAGCCACGGGCTCTCCGCATGCAGGTGGAACTGGGGGAAGGAGCGGGCGCGGCGGAACGTGTCCGCGGGGGGCAGCTGCCCCATCTCGATGATGCGGTGGATGAAGCGCCACTTGTCCGCGTCCGGCAGGTCCGCGTGGTGCTTGAGGAAGCCCACGAACTCCGCCCAGCGGTACGGGTTGACGGTGGGCAGCGTCTTGCGGCGGTAGAAGAGATGCACCTCGGCGGCGCCGTGCTCCAGCGCCACGGCGGCGTTGTCGAAGGCGGAGGCGCCCGCGCCCAGCACGCCCACGGTGCGGCCCCGCATGGTCTCGAAGTCGATGTCGTCGCGCGTGTGGGCGTACAGCTCGCGCGGCAGGCCGGCCACCACGGACGGCACCTCCCAGCGGCCCGAGCCGTCCATGCCAGTGGCCAGCACCACCTTGCGCGCGTACAGCACCCCGGCGTCGCCCTCCCGGGTGTGGTGCAGGGGGGCGATGAAGCACTCCTCCTCCGGGCTCCACGTCAGCGCGCCCACGCGGGTGCGGCAGCGCACGGGGATTTCGAGCGTGCGGCGGTACCAGTTGAGGTAGTCCGCCCACAGCTCCTTCGGGATGCGCTCCACGGAGGCCCAGGAGTGCTCGCCGTGCTGGGCCTCGTACCAGGACTGGAAGCAGAGGTTGGGGAGGTTGTGGTCCGGGCCGGTGAGGTGCTTGGGCGTGCGCAGCGTGTGCATCCGCGCGAACGTCTTCCAGGGCCCGGCGAGGTCCGGCTCGCCGTCGTCCACCACGAGCAGGTTCGTGACGCGCTCGCGCATCAGCCCGAAGGCGGCGGTGAGCCCGCTCTGCCCGCCGCCGATGACGAGCACGTCCAGGACGGGCTGCCCGGCCCGCGTGAGGCGCGGCTGCACCCACGGTCGCTTGGGGTACTCCAACCGTTCGAGGTCCCTGCGAATCGCATCTTCCAGGGCGGTGAGACCAGGAGACGGCGGCGCTTCAGGACTCCGAGGGAGGACGCGCATGGCCCACATCGTAGCCCCGCACTGGGGGCGTAAGACAATGTCACCCGGATGACAACGGACTCCCCGGAAATCAAAGGGTTGACTGCTGGGACGCCTCCGCTTACTCGCTGCCCGGGCGGAGCGGGATGGTTATGCTCCACGCCCTTCGTTTCCGCCTCCTACCCTGAGGTCAGCCAGCGTGATCAACGCCCATACCCGCGTCCCGCCGCCGAAGAACGAGCCCGTCCTCTCCCACGCGCCCGGCACGCCCGAGCGCCGCGAGCTGCAAGCCGTGCTCAAGCGCATGAGCGGCGAGCAGATCGACATTCCCGTCATCATCGGCGGCAAGCACATCCGCACCGGCAAGACGGACACGGTGCGCATGCCGCACAAGCACTCGCACGTGCTGGCCACGCTGCACGAGGCCGACGCCAGCCACGTGGAGCAGGCCATCCAGACGGCCATGTCCGTGAAGGACGAGTGGGCGCGGATGCCCTTCCAGTCGCGCGCCGCCATCTTCCTGCGCGCCGCGGAGCTGCTGGCCACGCGCTATCGCCCCATCATGAACGCCGCCACCATGCTGGGTCAGTCCAAGACGGCCCACCAGGCGGAAATTGACGCCACGTGCGAGGCGGTGGACTTCCTGCGCTACAACGTCCACTTCGCGGAGCAGATCCTCTCCATGCAGCCGGAGAACGCGCCGCAGACGTGGAACATGTCGGACTACCGCCCGCTGGACGGCTTCGTCCTCGCGGTGGCGCCGTTCAACTTCACGTCCATCGCCCTCAACCTGGCCACGGCGCCGGCGCTGATGGGCAACGTGGTGCTCTTCAAGCCGTCGTCCACGTCGGCGCTGAGCGCCTGGTACATCATGGAGCTGATGCGCGAGGCGGGCCTGCCCGACGGCGTCATCAACATGCTCCCCGGCGACGGCCCGACGGTGGGCAACCCGGCCATGGCCAGCCCGCTGCTGGGCGGCATCCACTTCACCGGCTCCACGCCCACGTTCAACGCGATGTGGCGCACGGTGGGCGAGAACATCTCCCGATACAAGCAGTACCCGCGGCTCGTGGGTGAGACGGGCGGCAAGGACTTCATCGTCGCGCACGCCTCCGCGGCGGACGACCTCGAGGCGCTCGCGGTGGCCATCGTCCGCGGCGGCTTCGAGTACCAGGGCCAGAAGTGCTCGGCGGCCAGCCGCGTCTTCGTCCCCGAGTCGCTGTGGCCGAAGCTCAAGCCCCGTCTCCAGGCGCTCGTCAGCGAGATTCGCATGGGCGATGTGACGGACTTCCGCAACTTCATGGGCGCGGTCATCGACGAGAAGTCCTTCAAGCGGACGTCGTCGTACCTGGAGCTGGCGAAGGACGCGGGCCAGGCGAGCATCGTGGCGGGCGGCACGGCGGACTCGAAGGAGGGCTGGTTCGTGAAGCCCACGCTGGTGCAGCTCAACGACCCGCGTCACCGCATCCTGCGCGAGGAGATCTTCGCCCCGGTGGTGGGCATCCACGTCTACCCGGACGCGCGCTACGAGGAGACGCTGCGGGAAGTCGACCAGGCGGCGTCCTACGCGCTCACCGGCGCGGTGTTCGCGAGGGACAGGAAGGCCATCGACACGGCGCTGCGCGAGCTGCGGCACGCGGCGGGCAACTTCTACATCAACGACAAGCCCACGGGCGCGGTGGTGGGCCAGCAGCCGTTCGGCGGCGGGCGCGCGTCCGGCACCAACGACAAGGCGGGCTCCGCGCTCAACCTCATCCGCTGGACGAGCCCCCGCACCATCAAGGAGACCTTCGTGCCGCCCGTGAAGGTGCCCTACCCCTTCATGGACAGCGACCCGAACGAAGGGGCCATCTGAGGAAGCCATGAGCGGTCCATTCCCCGGCATCGCGGGCCTGGACACGTACGCGCTGGTGGACGGCGGGTGCCGCGTGGAGGTGATTCCCTCTCGCGGCGCCCTCGTCACGCGGATGACGGTGGACGGAGACGAGGTGTTCTACCTCGACGAAGCCACCGTCGCCGACCCGGCGAAGAACGTGCGTGGCGGCATTCCCGTCCTCTTCCCCAACGCGGGCCCGCTGCCGGGGGACACGTACCCGGCGGATGGCGAGTCGTACTCCCTGCCGCAGCACGGCTTCGCAAGGAAGCTGCCGTGGAAGGTGCGGCAGGCGGAGGACTCGCTGCTGGTGGTGGGGCTGTCTTCCACCGTGGAGACGCGGCGGCAGTTCCCGTGGCGGTTCGACGCGCAGCTCACCTTCTCGCTGGTGGGCACGCGGCTGACGCTGGCCTTCGACGTGGAGAACCAGGACCCCAAGCCCATGCCGCTGCACCTGGGCTACCACCCGTACTTCCGGGTGCCGGAGGCGATGAAGGCACGGGCGGGCGTGGAGACGAACGCCACGCACGCGTGGGACAACCGGGTGAAGCAGGAAGTGCCCTATAGCGGGCTGGACCTCACGGCGGACGAAGTGGACCTGCACCTGAGGGACCACTCGAAGCCGGGGACGACGCTGGAGCGCGGGCCGGGGAGCCGGCCGGTGCGCCTGTCGTGGAGCCCGGAGTTCCGCCTGCTGGTGGTGTGGACGCTGAAGGGGAAGGACTTCGTCTGCGTGGAGCCGTGGACGGCGGCGGCGGGTGCGCTCGCCACCGGTCAGGGGCTCTTGCACGTGAAGCCTGGAGATAGGGCCTCGCTCGTGTTCGACATCGAGGCGTGAGCGAGGCGGCGCTCGGGCTCTTTTGCCAACCTCCTCCAGCAGTGCTTCCCAGATGAGCCCCTCGCCCACCCGCACGCTTCCGGGCGCCAGCGCCCCCCGGCGCTCCCCGTGCGCCAGCACCTTCCGCACCAACTCTCGCGCCTGACCGCCCAGCGCCTCCGGCCGCAGCGAGTCCGGATGGCCAGGTGCTCTCCGGACGAGCCACCTCCATCTCGAAGCAACCCCACGCAATGCGGCAGATGTCACCCTCGGCCCACTGGCGCACCTGCTGGGCGAAGCCCGCCTTGCTGCCATGGCGCCGGTAGAAGCTGCCCACCGACATCCTCCCCGCCTCGCCAGCTCCTCGGCGCGCACGTGCCCATAGCCGCGCTCGGCCAACGCCGCCGCTGACTCGCGCAGCGTCATCTCGTAGGGGCCCTCCGAGGACCCCATCCCCGTCCGCCTCCCCGCCCTTCGGGCGCCGCCCTCGCTGGAGGAATCATTCCTCCGCGACGGCGCCCCCCCGCTGGTGGAACCATTCCTCCACGACCCCGCCGTCTCGCTGGAGGAATCATTCCTCCGCGACGGCGCCACCCCGCTGGAGGAACCATTCCTCCACGACGCCGCCGTCTCGCTGGAGGAACCATTCCTCCATGACGACCCGCCCACCGGTGGGGCTGACATACCGGGCAGGGGGCGGCCCACGCCCTGGGAGGACCTGGCAGGCCATCCGGCTTCGTGCCCTTCGAGCCATCCATGAGGCCAAGACAGGGGCTGACACGCGCGCGGGCTCGGGAGTCACGGGGTGCCGCGGAACGACGCCTTGACCGAGCTGGAGGCTGCAAAGGGGCAGGTTAGCGACCGCCCACGGGGAGCGACGCGGTGATGGAGTCGGCCCTCATGGAGCCGGGGGCGCTGGCATCGGCGCTTCCCTCCTTCTCGGTCACCGTGAGGGTCGCGTTCATTCCACACAGCAGCATCACGCTGACGACCTTCTCCGTGTACGTCATCTCCCGGACACCCTTCGGGCAGGAGTCGTCCGGAGAGAGCTTCCATTCGTAGCGGCCAATCCGGTGCGGCGGCGTGGAGAGCGAGCCATCCAGCACGGCCACCTCGCCGCGGAGCGTGACCCGCGACACCCTGGCGACGGCTCGCAGCACGTTCTCGATGGGAAGGCGGTCCACCGTCTCCGTGATGGCGGTGGTGACTTCACCCGCGCAGCCGGAGCCGCTGTCCGCGACCGAGGTCCGGGTGGCCACCGTGCGCGTCCCCTTCAGCTTCACGCCCTCGAGGACGTTCTGGACGCTGCCCAGGGCCGCGAGCTTCTCCAGCTCCTCCTCGGAGAGTTCCTCCTCTTCCTCCTCCGCGCGCTTGGAATGCCTGGGCCAGCGCCAATCGGTGGTGGTCAGGGTGTAGATGACCTGGTTCCTGCTCCGCTCGCTGACCGAAGCATCCAGGTCTCCCTCCACTTCGACCCGGGTGGGGTCATCACCGCAGCCGACCTGGAAGCCCAAGTAGTACCCCGGGCCGATGAAGTTCCCCGGAGCCTCCGGGTCTGGGAAGAGTTCCGCGCGGTAGGTGATGTCGGAAATCGTCCCTCGCTTCGCGGACGTGGTGACCACCCGCGTCTCCAGCACGTACTGGTACGGAGTCGGCGCCCCGGTGCCGTCCGGGTACCGAGACGTGGTGGTGTTGGCGCACGCCCCCATGACGGTGACAAACAGGACGGCGACGGCGAAGCGGTCCCACCGGCGAGTTTCATTCATCGGGGAACGGACCTCCCGAGTGCTGGCTCGGATGTGCAGATACTTCTCCGCCGAAGGCTCTGGCGCAGCCGCTCCGTGGCACGGCGGAGAACCCGCTTCATACACCGCGCCGCAGGTGAGCAGGGAGCCGAAGCACGAAGTCAGGCCCGCGTGCTTGCGGCTGCCATCCCTGGGCCAGGGCTCGAAGGATGGCTTCACGAACCAGCCAGGGGGAGATGGTGTTGCCGTGCTCGACCCAGGCCACCATGCGCAGCCCCGGGGAATCAGCAGCCTCCACCACGATGCCCAGCCCCGGCTCATCATCAGGGGCCACGACCCAGCGATACCGCGTCCCGTCGACGGTCAGCGCTCGCGTGCCCTTCCTCGCCAGCGCCATACCCATCCCTTCGCCGTGACAATCCCTCCCGCACCTTGACGGACTGACAAGCGAAAGCTGACCCACGTGCCACGTTCGTCTTCCCAGGAAGGCGCCGCGGTTCCGCCTTGCTGCCGCGAGTGTCCCTACTTCCACACGTTCTCGTTGGACGGATTCACGACGGCTTCGATGGCCTCCCCACCCAGGATGACCATGAAGCCGGGAGGCAGGGCCAGGACGTCCAGGAGTGCGGGGCGCAGGTGGAAGAGCTGCCAGACAGAGAGCGCCATCAGCTCCCGGTCCCGACCTTTCCCCTCGTCTCGCTCCGCGTCACCGATGAACCAGCCCGAGTCACCCTGCCCCGCCTCAATGCGCTCCAGGTACACCCTCGGGAGATCCAGGCAGCCGCGCTCCAGGACCACCTTGTCGACCAGCCGTGCCTCGACCGGCGCCGCTCCCACGCGGGACGCCAGGGCAAGCTGACGCACGAGGCACGTCAGGAGCGGAGTGACATCCGCCTCCGCTCCGAGGATGGCCTGCCCTTCAACCACGGGCCGCCCCACCCACAGCTCCTCGCCGTGCCGGGACAGCGAGAACCACATCCCACCAAAGTCGAAGGACTGACCGTCCTCGAAGCGAGCACCTCCCGCGTGCATCCGTGCCATCGTGCCGAGGACTGACTCCGCCTGCCGGGCCAGCCGCTCATCACACTGGAGAACGAACCTCCGTCCTCCAATGTCCCGCTCGAAGCGTCTGGCCACTCCGGCGCGGCTCACTTCGCGTGAGCCACGACGGGCATCTTCACCGGCCCACGCACCGTCATGGAGCGATTCCATTCCAGCGGCCCGGCCGGCGTGAAGCGCGAGAAGCGCGCCAGCAGCGCCTCCAGGCCGAGCCGCGCCTCCATCCGCGCCAGCGGCGCGCCCAGGCAGAAGTGCACGCCGTGTCCGAAGGGCAGGTTGTTCGTCCCCTCGCGGTCCATGTCGAAGCTGTCCGCCCTGGGGAAGTGCGAGTCGTCGTGGTTGGCCGCGCCAATCATCAGCGCCACCGGCGAGCCCTTCGGAATCGTCACGCCGCGAATCTCCGTGTCGCCCGTGGTGACGCGCATGATGGCCTGCACCGGCGGCTCGTAGCGCAGCACCTCCTCCACGAAGCGCGGGATGCGCGAGGGCTCCGCCTTGAGGCGCGCCACCAACTCCGGCCGCTCCATCAGGATGCGCATCGAGTGGCTCATCAGGTGGATGGTCGTCTCCAGCCCAGCCACCAGCAGCAGGAACATGAAGTTCATCAACTCCGCGTCCGTGAGCGCCTCGCCGTCCACGCGCGCGTTGATGAGGTCCGTCACCAGGTCGTCGCGCGGCTCCACGCGGCGGCTGGCCAGCACCTTGCTCATGTACTGCTCCGTCTCCTTCACCGTGGCGCGAATCTCCGCCATGCGCGGCGTCTCGCTCTCGGGCTTGGGGCCAATCGCGGAGATGCTGGTGAGGTCATCCGCCCAGCGCTTGAAGAGCAGGTGCTGCGTGGGGTCCAGGCCGATGAGCTCGCCGATGACGCTGGCGGGCAGCGGCAGACAGAACCCGTCCACGATGTCCGTCGGCTGCCCTTCCGGCAGCCGGTCCACGATGGCGCCCGCGAAGGCGCGCACGCGCGGCTCCAGGCGGGCCAGCGCGGGCGGACCGAAGGCCCGGTTGACCAGCGTCCGCAGCCGCGTGTGGTTCGGCGGGTCCATGCCAATCATGGAGTCCCCGAACGGGTTGTGCCCCAGCCACGCCGGCTTCGTCGCGATGCGCATGCCGATGTTGGAGAACACCTGTGGGTTCTTGAAGGCCGCCACCACGTCTTCGTACCGGGTGAGCACCCAGTAGCCACCCGGGTCCACCTGGCACACGGGGCCACGACGCAGCTCGGCATAGGTCGGATAGGGATTCGCCCGGACCTCGGGCACCAACAGATTCACGCGTCCGCTCATGAACAGAATCCTCGCCTGGGTGCGGCGACGCGGGAAGCCTGGGGTACCAACGACACACCCGACTTCAGCCCCCCACACCGTACATCCGGTTCTACGGAGCCACGTTCCCTGACGGGTTGTCTCCGTGAGCGAAACCCGCGGTACGGATTCGCACCTCCGGCCCCGGCGTCCTACCTCGCCTCCGAGGCCAGCTCCCCCGCGAGCGACAGCAACTCCTCACGCAGCCACCGGTTGCGCGGGTCCGCGTCCGACTGCCGATGCCAGTACAGGTGCAACTCCAGTCGCGGGAGCGACAGCGGCATCGGCAGCACGTGGTTGCCCAGCAGCGCGTGCAGCGCCTCCGCGCGCCTGCGCGCCATGGTGAGCAGCAGGTCCGACCCGGCGACGATGTGGAACGCCGTCTCGTAGTGCCGGCACCGCACGGCGACCTCGCGCTGGTAGCCCAGGCGGCTGAGCACCAGGTCCTCCACGGCCAGCCCCGTGCGGCGGGAGGACACGGTGACGTGCTGGGACGCCATGTACGCCGCCACGTCCAGCCGGCGCCGCTTCCGGCTCACCACGCAGAACGTGTCCCGCAGCAGCGGCGCATGGCGCAGGTCCGCGCTCGTCGGCTGCTCCACGTCGATGGACAAGTCCAACCGCCCCGACGCGAGGTCCCGCTCCAGCCGCGCCCGGTCCAACCGGACGCTGGCGATGCGCGCCTCGGGAGCCCGCTCCCGCAGCCGCGCCACGAAGTGCGGCAAGAGGGACGGCTCCAGCATGTCGCTCATGGCGAGGGTGAAGTGCCCCACGTCCCGTTTCGGGTCAAACCCCCGCGTGTGCTGGACCGCCCCGTCCAGGAGCGCCAGTGCCTCCCGAATCTCCGGCGCCAGCCGCTCCGCGAAGGGCGTGGGTGCCACCCCGCGCCCCTCGCGCACGAAGAGCGGCTCGCCCAGCTGGTCCCTCAGGCGGGCGAGCGCATGACTCACGGCCGACTGGCTGAGGAAGAGCACTTCCGCGGCCTTCGTAAGGTTCCGCTCCCGGAGGACGACGTCGAACACCCGGAAGAGGTTGAGGTCCAGCCGGGCGAGCCGGGCCGAATCCTGAATTCGGTTCATGGGAACACATGACCAACATTCAGTGGATGCATCAAGCGGGGGATGTTCAGGATGCTGGCACCCACCTTCAGGAGGACCCGCGATGGACTTCGAACCGAGCGCCCGTACCAAGGACTATCTGGAGCGCATCAAGCGGTTCATGCGCGAGCACATCGACCCCGTCGAGTCCCGCTACCGCGAGGAGGTCAACGCCACCTGTGATGGCGGTGACTGGAAGACGTGGAAGGTGCCGAGCGTCATGGAGGAGCTGAAGGCCCGCGCGAAGGCGGAGGGCCTGTGGAACCTCTTCCTGCCGGACGCGAAGCTCGGCGCCGGCCTCAGCGTGCTGGAGTACGCGCCGCTGGCCGAGGAGATGGGCCGCAGCTTCATCGCCCCCGAGGTCTTCAACTGCAGCGCCCCGGACACCGGCAACATGGAGGTGCTCTGGAAGTACGGCTCCGAGGAGCAGAAGGAGCGCTGGCTGAAGCCGCTGCTCGCGGGCGACATCCGCTCGGTGTTCTGCATGACGGAGCCCGACGTGGCCTCCTCGGACGCCACCAACATGCAGGCCACCGCCGTCGTCGACGGCAACGAGGTGGTCCTCAATGGCAGCAAGTGGTGGTCCAGCGGCCTGGGCCACCCCAAGGCGAAGATCATCATCTTCATGGCCCGCACGCCCGACACCGGGGGTGACCGCCACCACCAGCACTCCATGGTGCTCGTCCCCCTGGACGCCAAGGGCGTGAAGATCCGCCGCATGCTGCCGGTGTTCGGCGACTACGACGCCCCGCACGGCCACGGCGAGGTGCACTTCGACAACGTGCGCGTGCCGCTCAGCAACATCATCTCCGGGCCGGGCATGGGCTTCGAGATTGCCCAGGGCCGCCTCGGCCCCGGCCGCATCCACCACTGCATGCGCTGCCTCGGCGCGTCGGAGAAGGCGCTGGAGCTGATGATTGACCGGGGCATGAAGCGCACCGCCTTCGGCAAGCAGCTGCTCAACCTGGGCGGCAACCGCGAGCGCATCGCCGAGGCGCGCGTCGCCATCGACCAGGCGCGCCTGCTGACGCTCTACGCCGCGTGGAAGATGGACCAGGTCGGCGCCCTGGGGGCGATGACCGAGATTTCCGCCATCAAGGTGGCCGCGCCCAACGTGCTCCAGAAGGTGGTGGACGACGCCATCCAGATTCACGGCGGCGCCGGCGTGTCGCAGGACACGATGCTGTCCGGCTTCTTCGCCCAGGCGCGCACGCTGCGCCTCGCGGACGGCCCGGACGAGGTGCACAAGGGCCTCATCGCCCGCATCGAGCTCGCCAAGCGCGGCTTCTCCCGGAGCTGACCCGTCATGGCCAACCAGCGCATCTTCATCACCGGTGGCGCCAGCGGGCTCGGCAGGTCCATGGCCCTGCGCTTCGCCCGCGCGGGGTGGAACGTCTGCATCGGCGACCTCAACGAGGCCCGGGGCGCGGAGACACTGTCCGCGCTCACCGCGCTCGGCGTGGAAGCGTTCTTCCTGCGCTGCGACGTGACGCGCGAGGAGGACCTGCGCGCCGCCGCGACGGAGCTGGGCAAGCGCTGGGGCGGCGTGGACGTGGTCGTGAACAACGCGGGCGTCGCCCAGGCCGGCGCCATCGAGGACGTGTCCATCGATGATTGGAAGTGGATCATCGACATCAACCTGCTGGGCGTGGTGCGGGGCTGCCGGGTGTTCACCCCCGTGTTCCGCCGGCAGGGCCATGGGCACTTCGTCAACGTCGCCTCCATGGCGGGCCTGCTCGATGTGCCGATGATGAGCAGCTACAACGCCACCAAGGCGGCCGTCGTCTCGCTGTCGGAGACGCTGCACAACGAGCTGGCCGAGGCGAACATCGCCGTCAGCGTGGTCTGCCCGTCCTTCTTCAAGACGAACCTGGGAGACTCGCTGCGCACCACGGACCCGCGCCTGAGCACCACCATGGCGCGGCTGCTGGAGCGCTCGCCCATCACCGCGGACGACATCGCCGACAACGTCTTCCAGGCGGTACAGCAGCGCGAGTTCTACGTCCTGCCCCACGAGGAGGGCCGCAAGGCCTGGATGATGAAGCGCTTCCTCCCGCGGGACATCTACGCGAAGGTGATGCGCAAGAGAATGTCCCGGATGCGCCCGCGCACCGAGCCGACCCCGAGCTGAGGAGGAGGACAGAATGCAGGCCGTGCCTTCAACCGCCCCCGCTGCCCCGTCGTCGTCCGCTGCCCCCACCGACCCGTCCGGCGCCGTGCGCCCCGGAGAGGAGCTGAACGTCGCGGCCGTCGACGCCTGGCTCAAGGCCCTGGTGCCCTCGCTGCAAGGGACGCCGGAAATCACGCAGTACTCCGGTGGCGCCTCCAACTGGACGTACCGGCTGAAGTACGCCAACCGCGACCTCATCCTCCGCCGCCCGCCCGCGGGCACGAAGGCCAAGTCCGCGCACGACATGGGCCGCGAGTTCAAGGTGCAGCAGGCCCTGAAGCCGGTCTACCCCGTCGTGCCCACCATGGTCGGCCTGTGCCAGGACCCGGCCGTCATCGGCTCGGACTTCTACGTCATGGAGCGCATCGAGGGCATCATCCCGCGCAAGCACATGCCCCGGGGCGTGAACCTCGACAAGGCCCAGACGCGGCAGCTGTGCCTCAACGTCATCGACAAGCTGGTGGAGCTGCACTCCGTGGACGCCGCGGCGGTGGGGCTGACCTCGCTGGGCAAGGGGCCGGGCTACCCGAAGCGGCAGATTGAGGGCTGGTCGGACCGGTACGAGAAGGCGCTCACCTGGAACGTGCTCGGCTTCAAGTACGTGCGTGACTGGCTCAAGGCCAACACGCCCAACGACGTCGCCACCTGCGTCATCCACAACGACTGGCGCTTCGACAACGTGGTGCTCGACGCGCAGGACCCGACGCGGGTGATTGGCGTGCTCGACTGGGAGATGGCCACGCTGGGCGACCCACTGATGGACCTGGGCAACACGCTGGCCTACTGGGTCCAGGCGGATGACAGCACCATGATGAAGGCCACGCGCCGCCAGCCCACGCACCTGCCGGGCATGCTCCGGCGCGAAGAGGTGGTCGAGTACTACTGCGACCGGATGAAGCTGAAGCCCGGCAACTGGACCTTCTACGAGGTCTACGGCCTCTTCCGCCTCGCCGTCATCGTCCAGCAGATCTACTACCGCTATCACCACAAGCAGACGCGCAACCCGGCGTTCAAGAACTTCTGGCTGCTGGCGAACTACCTCGGCCTGCGCTGCATGAACCTCATCCGCAAGAAGGGAGGCGGCTGATGGGCGTGGTGTACCTCGTCCGCCACGGGCAGGCCTCGTTCGGGGCGGCGGACTATGACCAGCTCTCGGAGACGGGCGTGGCCCAGTCTCGGGTGCTCGGGGAGACGCTGCGGCCACGGATGCCTCGCGTGGACGCGGTCATCACGGGCACCCTGGTGCGTCACCGGCAGACGGCGGACGCGTGCCTCGCGGCGATGGGGGTGAAGCTCGACGCGCGGCGCTCAGCGGCCTTCGACGAGTTCGACATGGACGAAATCATCGTCCGCTACGAGCCGAAGTACGAGGACCGCACGGTGCTGATGCAGGACATCGCCACCGCGCCGGAGCCGCGCCGCGCCTTCCAGGAGCTGTTCTCGCTGGCCGTCGCCCGCTGGGTGAGCGGCCGGCACGACGACGACTACAAGGAGCCGTGGCGTGCCTTCCGGGAGCGCTGCATCCGGGGCATGGAGGAGCTGATTCGCGAGCTGGGCGCGTCGAAGAACGCGCTGGTGTTCACCTCGGGTGGCCCCATCACCGCCATCTGCCAGGAGCTGCTGCGGACTCCGGACGAGCACGCCTTCCGGCTGAACACGGCGCTGGCCAACTGCGGCGTCACCAAGGTCGTCTACAGCGAGCGGACCCGGTTCCTGTCCACGCTCAACGAGCATGGCCACTTCGAGGGCACGCAGCGCGCGCTCCTCACCTACCGCTGAGGAAAGACACCATGCGCAAGAACATCCTGATTACCGGCGCCAGCTCCGGCCTGGGCGAGGGCATGGCCCGTGAGTTCGCCGCCCTGGGCCGCAACCTCGCGCTGTGCGCTCGCCGCACCGAGCGGTTGGACGCGCTCAAGGCGGAGCTGCTCCAGAAGCATCCCGGCATCACCATCTCCGTGCGGGCGCTGGACGTGAACGACCACTCGCAGGTGTTCAGCGTGTTCGAGGCGTTCGCGCAGGACCTGGGGAGCCTGGACCGCATCATCGTCAACGCGGGCATCGGGCTGGGGAAGCGGATTGGCACCGGGCACTTCGCCACCAACGTGCAGACGGCGCAGACGAACTTCATCGCGGCGCTGGCGCAGTGCGAGGCGGCGGTGGGAATCCTGCGCAAGCAGGGTCATGGACACCTGGTGACGATTTCCTCCATGAGCGCCATGCGTGGAATGCCCCGGCACCTGACGGCCTACGCCGCGACGAAGGCGGGCCTGTCCACGCTGACGGAGGGCATCCGCGCCGAGCTGATTGCCACGCGCATCAAGGTCAGCACCATCTACCCCGGGTACATCCACACGGAGCTGAACGCGGGGGCGAAGAACCTGCCGTTCGCCGTGGACTCGGAGAAGGGCTCGAGGGCGATGGTGAAGGCGATTGAGCGCGAGCCGGTGAAGGCCTACGTGCCCGGCTGGCCGTGGACGGCCGTGGGCTTCCTGCTGCGGAACCTGCCGCTCAAGATGGTTGCGAAGATGTCCTGAGCGGCAGGGCCGCCGCTGGCCTCGTGGTGGAGGCGCGGTTAGCCTCCTCCGCGCCCATGACGGACTCCGCTCCCCCTCCCGCGCAGCCCACCACGACGGCACCATCGGCCCGGCTCGGACTGCTGGCGCGCTTCGGCCCCGGAATGCTCGTCGCCGCCACCGGCGTGGGCGCGGGAGACCTGCTCACCGCGAGCCTCGGTGGCTCGGCCGTCGGCGTGTCCATCCTCTGGGCCGCCGTGGTCGGCGCGGTGCTGAAGGGCTTCCTCAACGAGGGTATCGCCCGCTGGCAGCTCGCCACCGGCACCACGCTGCTGGAGGGCTGGGCGCGGTTCGGCTCGGCCCTGCGCTACGGCTTCCTCATCTACCTGCTCGGCTGGAGCTTCTTCACGGGCGGCGCGCTCATCTCCGCGTGTGGCGCCGCCGGTGACGCCCTGTGGCCGCTCAGCGCCGACCCCGAGACGTCCCGGCGCCTGTGGGGCGTGCTGCACTCGCTCGTGGGCCTGGGGCTCGTCTGGTTCGGCGGCTTCCGCTTCTTCGAGAAGCTCATGGCCGCGTGCACCGGCCTGATGTTCGTCGCCGTCCTCTTCGCCGCCGTGGGCTCCGGGCCCGACTGGAGCGCGGCGGCGCGGGGCATGGTCATCCCCCACATCCCCAAGAATGGCACCGGCTGGGTGCTGGGCCTGCTCGGCGGCGTGGGCGGCACGGTGACGTTGCTCTCGTATGGCTACTGGATTCGCCAGAAGGGCCGCGAGGGCATGCAGTGGCTGCGCACCTGCCAGGCGGACCTCGCCGTGGGCTACTCGCTGACGGCGATGTTCGGCATGGCCATGGTGCTCATCGGCTCCACCCTCCAGCTCCAGGGCAGCGGCCTCAAGGTGGCGAACCTGCTCGCGCAGCGGCTCGGAGAGGTGCTCGGCCCCGCGGGGTACTGGCTGTTCCTCTGGGGCTTCTGGGGCGCCGTCTTCTCAAGCCTGCTCGGCGTCTGGGAGGGTGTCCCCTACCTCTTCGCGGACTTCCTCCGCATCCACCGCAAGCAGCCCGTGTCCCAGGTCGACCTGCGCAACACGCGCGCCTGGCGCGGGTACCTCGTGGCGCTGGCCCTGGTGCCCCTACCCATGCTGTGGGCGCCGCTCCAGCGCGCGCAGCTCGCCTACGCCGTGGTGGGCGCGCTGTTCATGCCGCTGCTCGCCGTCACCCTGCTCTGGATGAACAACCGCCGCGACTGGATTGGCGCGCAGCGCAACGGCTGGCTCATCAACGCCGCGCTCGTCGCCACGCTGCTGCTCTTCCTCTGGGTCGGGTCCGACGAAGCGCTGGAGGCGCTACGCAAGCTGCGAGGCCCCTGAGTCCCGCGCCTCGCCATCCTCGTTCTGGGCGCCGAAGCGCAGCGACTCCCACGCGAGCATCACCTTCTTGCGCGCCGGGCCCCAGCGGTAGTCCCCGAAGACGCCCGTCTTGCGCAGCACGCGGTGGCAGGGAATCAGCAACGCCACCGGATTGTCCCCCACCGCCGAGCCCACCGCGCGCACCGCCTTCGGGTTGCCGATGGCCTGGGCGATGTCCTCGTACGTGGCCACGTGCCCCGGAGAGATGCGCAGCAGCGCCTGCCACACCTGCACCTGGAACGGCGTGCCCTTCACCAGCACCGACAGCGGCGTGGGCTCGCGCGGAGCCTTCTCCGGGAAGATGCGCTCCGCCCACGAGGCGGTTGCCTCGCGTGACTCCTCGAAGGTGGCGCGCGGCCACTGCGCACGCAGGGACGCCAGGGCCTCCTCCTCGGACTCGCTGGTGAGGAAGTGCAGGCCGCAGATGCCGCGCTCGCAGACGGCGATGAGGCAGTCGCCAAAGGGCGACGGGTGGACGCCGTACCGCACCGTGAGCCCTTCGCCGCCCAGCTTGAACTCGCCCGGCGTCATCGCGGTCAGGGTGACGAAGAGCTCGTGCAGCCGCCCGCCGCCGGACAGGCCCACGGAATAGGACGTGTCGAGCACGCTGCGCCGCTCGGCCAGCAGGCGTCGGGCCGTGGTCAGCGTGTGCACCTGCAGGAAGCGCTTCGGGCTGATGCCCGCCCAGCGGGTGAAGAGGCGCTGGAAGTGGAAGGGGCTCAGCCCCACGTGCGCGGCGACGTCGTCGAGGGACGGCTGCTCGCGCGCATGGGTGTCGAGATAGAGGATGGCCTGCTCGATTCGGGCGTAGTCGCTGGTGGCCATGCCACGGCTCCTGGAAAAGGCGCTTCTGTCCTTCGATATGGCCGACGCCCTCCGAGGGAACAACCCGGTTCTTGCGCCGCTCCACCGCGTCAGAAGGCCGCAAGGAGCGGGTCGTCCACCCGGCGCGGGCTCCCTACCCTGCCGCCCGTTCCACCCACTCCCGGAGCCCCGATGCGCCTCTACGACTATGCCCCTTCCGCGAACGGCTACAAGGTCCGCCTCCTGCTCTCCTGGCTGGACCGGCCCTATGAGCTGGTCCCCGTGGACATCTTCGCTGGCGAGAGCCGCACCGAGGACTTCCTGCGCCAGAAGAATCCCGATGGCCGCATCCCCGTGCTCGAGCCCGAACCGGGCCATTTCCTCGCGGAGTCCAACGCCATCCTCCTCTACCTCGCGCGGGGCACGCCGCTGCTGCCCGAGGACGCCTTCGAGCTTGCCCAGGTCCACCAGTGGCTCTTCTTCGAACAGAACAGCCTGGAGCCCAACGTGGGCACCGTGCGCTTCTGGCACCTGACGGGCCGCGCGTCCCTGCATCCGGAGACCTTCCGCCTGCGCACGGCGCGGGGCCACGAGGCGCTGTCCGCCCTGGAGCGGCACCTGCGAGGACGCACGTTCCTCGTGGGCGAGCGCCCCACCGTCGCGGATATCGCGCTGTATGCGTACACGCACGTGGCGCCCGAGGGCGGCTTCGACCTCGCGCGCTACCCCGCCGTGTCCGCGTGGCTGGAGCGGGTGAAGGCCCACCCCAGCCACATCGGCGCGCTGGCGCCTTACACCGCCAACGCGCATCTACCGCCAGCTGGACTCACCGGCGCCGAGAGACGACAGGCGGCTCAGCAGGCGTAGAAGCACACGCAGTCACCCCCCATGCACCGGCCGTCGTCGAACCCCTCTTCGATGCAGTCATGGGTAAGGCGAGCCGGTGCGCGAGCGCGGGGGAGCAGTGCCCGCGCCCCAGTGGGGCGGATTGCCCCGTCACGGCCATGGCAATCACTACCGGATTACATGAGCGTGGTATCCTGGGAATGCCGTTTAGGCATCTATTCATCTCCAGGAGGCGGACATGAAGACCGGGACGCTGGTGGCAATGCTGGGCGCGGGGCTGTTCCTGCTGGGCTGTGGTGGGCCGATGGAGGACGCACCGGCCGAGGACACGCTGGGCACCGGTGAAGAGGCCCTGAGCGGATTGACGGCCTCTCACTCGTGTTACCAGACGTTCAACGACATGGTTTGCACGGCGACGGTCTCGGGCGGTGTCCCGCCCTATTCCTATGCATGGACCGAGCAGCGCTACGTCCCTGCAATCAACAGGACGTACACGTCGGGCTTCGGCTCGGGGTCGACGGCGTCGTCAACCTGCCCCGAGCCCGATGGTACGGGGACCGTCGTGTACACCCTGAGGGCGAGGGTGCGGGTGACCGATGCCACCGGAGCGTCGGTGACCACCGCCTACGGCGATACGTTCATCTGCTCCTGAGGCCGAGGGCACTACAGCCCTCCGGTGTCGCAACTGGAGGGCGCGTAACTGAAGGACATGCGGCAACAACCTTGCCGCTCACCGGCCCACCCCAGCCACATCGGCGCGCTGGCGATATACACCGCCAACGCGCACCTTCCGGACGTCAGGCCCTCGACGCCGAGGAGCGGAACAGCTTCGAGTCCAGCGAGAAGCGGCCAGGGCCCACGAGGATGAAGCACAGCGCGATGACGAGGTAGAGCCCCGCCAGCTCCCAGCTCGCGCCGCCGCCCTTGGCCACGAGCGGGTCGCCCTTCGAGATGTGGAAGGTGGCCGCGAAGGCCATCGTGCACAGCAGGCCGAGCATGGCCAGCGGCGTGAGCAGGCCCAGAATCAGCGCGAGCCCGCCGCCGAACTCCGACAGGGCCGCGAGCCCCTGGAGGAAGCCGGGCACCGGCGCCGTCGGCCCCATCCAGGCAAAGGGGTTCTGAATCTTGCCCCAGCCGTGGTGCATCATCGCGACGCCCGCGAACAGCCGCAGGAACAAGAGGCCCAGCGACGCGCGGGAGCTGAGGGCCTGGGGAATGAAAATGCGCTTCATCACCGTCTCCAAGGTTCGGGAATACACCTCAACCATAGGCCCACCGGGTTGACAGGTGTGAAGCCCTGGCGGGCTGGACGACTTGACTCCCGCCAGGCAAGGGCTTATCCGTTGGAGCCGATGACGTCTTTCCGCGCCATGTGTCGAATGTCGATGCTCCCGGGTGGGCCCGTGCCCCCCAGCGTCGGCTGACGTCCGCCCCGACACTGGCGAGCCATCGGAGCCCACCCACCCCGCGAGGGTCGGTGGGCTTCGTCGTTTCTGGACGCGCGCTGCCCTCGCTTTCTCCCCCACCGAGGAGCCCAGCGCCACCATGAGCACGCCTTCCGACCGTCCCCTGCACTTCGACACCCTGGCCCTGCACGCCGGCTACGCGCCCGACCCGACCACCGGCTCGCGCGCCGTGCCCATCTACCAGACCACCAGCTACAAGTTCCGCGACGCCGACCACGCCGCCGCCCTCTTCGGACTGAAGGAGTTCGGCAACATCTACACGCGCATCATGAACCCCACGACGGACGTCTTCGAGAAGCGCATCGCCGCGCTCGAAGGCGGCGTCGGGGCGCTCGCGGTGGCGTCCGGGCAGGCCGCGGAGACGCTCACCCTGCTCACCATCGCCAAGGCGGGCGATGAAATCGTCTCCGGCTCCAGCCTCTATGGCGGCACCTACAACCTCTTCAAGGTGACGCTGCCCCGGCTCGGCATCCACACCCGCTTCGTGGACGCCAACCGGCCCGAGTCCTTCCGCGAGGCCATTGGCCCGAAGACGAAGGCCATCTACCTGGAGGCGCTCGGCAACCCGCGGCTGGACATCCCGGACTTCGAGGCCATCGCCGCCATCGCGCGCGAGGCCGGCCTGCCGCTCGTCGTCGACAACACCGCCCTGTCCCCCGCCCTCTTCCAGCCGCTGCGCCACGGCGCCAGCATCGTCGTGCACAGCGCCACGAAGTACATCGGCGGCCATGGCACCTCCGTCGGCGGCGTCATCGTGGACGGCGGCACCTTCTCCTGGACGAACGGGAAGTTCCCCGAGTTCACCCACCCCAACCCCAGCTACCACGGGCTGCGGCTGGCCGAGGCCTTCGGTCCGGCGGCCTTCATCCTCAAGGCGCGGCTGGAAGGACTGAGGGATTTGGGGCCCGCGCTCAGTCCCTTCAACGCGCACGCCTTCATTCTCGGCCTGGAGACGCTGCGGCTGCGCGTGGAGCGGCACTCGGCGAACGCGCTCGCGGTGGCGCGGTGGCTGAGGCACCACCCGAAGGTGGCGTGGGTGCGCTACCCCGGCCTGGAGGACGACCCGTCGTACACCAACGCGAAGCGCTACCTGCGCGGCGGCGCGGGCGGGCTGGTGACATTCGGCGTGAAGGGCGGGCTGGAGTCGGGCCGTAGGCTCATCAACGCCGTGAAGCTGTGGAGCCTGCTGGCCAACATCGGCGACACGCGCTCGCTCATCATCCACCCGGCGTCCACCACCCACGAGCAGCTCTCGCCCGAGGAGCGCCTGGCCACCGGCGTCACCGAGGACCTGGTGCGCCTGTCCGTGGGCCTGGAGCACGTGGACGACATCGTCGCCGACCTGGACCAGGCGCTCGCCACCGCCTGAGCCCCCCACATTCATTGGAGCCTTCCGTGTCTTCTGCCTACAGCGCGCCCGCCCCGCGCCTCTTCGACCTGTCGTTACCGGACCTGCGGCTGGAGGCCGGTGCCCGCGTCACGAATCACCTCGTCCGCGGCTGGTGGTGGGGGCCCGAGGAGGACCTCCCCTGGCTCGGCTCGCGCGCGCGCATCCTCTCCGAGGACGAGGCCCGGCAGGGCGTCTTCCGCGTCGTGCGCCGCTCCGTGGCCGAGCAGCTCCACGCCGTGGAGCGGGCCCGTCCCCGCGGCCCCGTCCGCCCCGCGCCCAAGGTGCCCACCGTGCTGGTGGTGCACGCGCTCACGGGCGACATGCGCGCGGGCGGCGAGGGCGGCTGGTGGGAGCCCGTCATCGGCCCGGGACGCGCGCTGGACCCCACGCGCGTGCGGCTCCTGTGCTTCAACAACCTGGGCTCGTGCTACGGCACCACGGGCCCCGCGGATGAGGGCTTCCCGGGGCGGTTGGACGACTCGCGCTCGGAGGCCCCGCGCCCGCTGCCCAAGGGGGACCTGCGCCAGGACGAGCAGCGGCTTCCCGCCACCATCACCCCGTGGGACCAGGCGCGGAGCATCCTCCTGGCGCTAGACGCGCTCGATGTGGACGAAGTGGCGCTCGTCGTCGGGGGCTCGCTGGGAGGGATGATTGTCCTCTGCCTCGCGGCGCTGGCACCGGAGCGCTTCGCGCGCATCGCCCCCATCGCCGCGGCGGAGTCGGCGACGGCGTGGGTGGTGGGCTTCAACCACGTGGCCCGTCAGGCGCTGCTGCTGGACCCGGGCTTCCCGGAGGCGCCACACCGCGGGCTGGAGATTGCACGGCAGCTGGCCATGCTCACCTACCGCGCGGAGCCGGGACTGGAGCTGAATCAGGCGCGGCCCACCACGTGGTCCTCGCGCGCTCTCTATCCCGTGCAGAGCTACCTGGAGCACCAGGGCCGCAAGCTGGAGGCGCGCTTCGACGCACGCTCCTACCTCGCGCTGCTGGGGGCCATGGACCACCACGACCTCGCGCGCTGCCCCGACGGAGGGCTGCCCCGCATCCGCGCGAGCGCGCTGTGCGTGGGCATCGACCAGGACCAGCTCTTCCTCCCGCACCACATGGAGGCCCTGGCCCGGCGCCTGCGCGAGCACGGCCGCCACGCCGAGCACGCCACGCTGTCCAGCCTGTACGGACACGACGGCTTTCTCGTGGAGTGGGACGCCGTGGCGGTGCTGCTCACCCGTGCGCTCGCGCTGCCCGCGCCCAGGCCGTGGGCACCGCCTCAGGTGGCGGAGAGCTGGAGGAGCAGCGCCCGGGCGTCGCGGTAGTCACGCAGGTCGAGCCCGGGGTCCAGTCCCTCCGTGGCTCGCGCCAGGAGGGCCCGTGCCTCATCGGGCCTTCCCAGGTCCTGGAGCTGGCGCCCCAGGCTGACGGCGGCCCGCAGCTCCAGCGTGCGGGCCCGCTGCATCCGGGCGACGTCGACGGCCCGGTGCAGCCATGAGCCCGCCTCGTCCTCGCGTCCCGCCTGGCGCAGCAGCTCTCCCTGGACGCGGTACAGCTCGGCTTCGAAGAAGTGCTCATCGGCTCGAGCCATCCACTCCACGCCCTCCCGCACGACCCGCAGCCCCTCGTCGTACGAGCCCAGCTTCAGGAGCATGTCCGCGTGAACGGCTCCGAGCGCGGGCAGGAAGGGCCGGAAGCCCACGCGAGTCCACACGCGCGAGCTCCGGAAGATTCGAAGCTGCTCGAGCCCCTCGCGCGGCTGCCCGAGGTCCGCCAGGGCCCAGGCCCGCAGGGTCTGGGCCCACCCGAACCAGGTCACCAGCCCGTGCTTCGCGGCGAGGGCCCCCGCGCTGTCGGCCCAGGCCAGCCCCGCTTTCGCTTCACGGCGGAGCTGGTGCGCGATGGACAGGAGGACCCGCACATAGACCCGGCTGAAGGGATGGCCCCCCTCGTCCGCCAGCCGCAAGGCGGTCCGCGCATGCTCCCGGGCCTGCTCCGGCTGCCCCAGGATGGAGTGGACGCTGGACGCATTGGCATGGATGGCCGACAGCGGGATGAGGCCTGGCCTCCGGATGCCCGGGGTGCCGGAGCACTGCCGCCCCCGCTCCGCGAAGAAGGTCACCCCCTCCCGGAGCGCGCCTTCGGCCGCGACGAACTCGCCCCTCATGAACAAGACGGACGCCCGCATCCGGTGGCCATGCCCGAGCAGCGCGTCGTTGCCCTGGCGCGCTCCCCCTTCCAGCAGTCTCCGGGCCAGCACCCATGCGGCGGGAATGCTTCCCAGCGAGTAGACGCAGAGGAAGAGCGTCCAGTGCGCCATGCCAGTGGGTATCCAGTCCGCGTCCACCTGCTGGAGCAGCTCCTGGAGCCGCTCCTGGGTCTGCTCCAGCTCGGAGGCATCCAGCCCCTCCAGCTCCATCAAGGTGGCCACCAGGGCGAGCCTCAACGCAATCTCGTTCCGGATGCGCTCGCGCGCGTCGGGAAGCGCGTCCAGGAGCGCGAGGCCCTGGCGGAAATGACCGAGGGACTCGACGAAGGCGGAGCGCTCGGTGGCGGACTCCCCGGCCCGCAGCCAGTAGTGGATGGCCCGCTCGGCCTCGCCCGCCCCCGTGAAGTGGTGGGCGAGCCACTCGGGCTGCGCCTCCGCCACCTCGGGGTATTCCCGCTCCAGGACCCGGGCAATCCGGCCGTGGTGCTCGCGGCGCGCGGTCCGCAGCAGCGACTGGTAGGCCGCATCCTGGATGAGCACGTGACGAAAGCGGTATCGCGGTCCGTCCGCCAGCCTGGACTCCTCCCGCTGGAGGACCCCCGCGTCGACGAGCTCCGAGAGCACCTGCTCCAGGGCTCCCTCCTCCCGCCGTGTGTCCAGCCGCGCCAGCAGGGAGACACTGACCGCACGGCCCACCACGGCGCACAGCTGGGCCAGGGCCTTCTGCCGGGGCAGCAACTGGTCCAGCCGGGCCAGGAGCAGCTCGTAGAGGGTGACGGGGATGGAAGGCGCGAGCGCATCCCCGGCCTGGGGACTCCGCTCGAGCACCATGCGCGTCAGCTCCTCGATGAAGAGGGGAACACCCTCGGCCTTCTCCACCAGATGTTGGACCGTTTCCGTGGGCAGCGGCCCCCCGCGCGCCACCTCCCGCACCATGGCCTCGGTGTGCGCCGCCGACAGCCGCTCCAGCGTCAGCGTGTGGAAGGACGGGCCTTCGGACCAGGGCGGCGAGAAGCCGGTGCGCGCGCTCATGACGACGAGCAGGCGCGCGGTGGAGACCTGCCCGAGGAGAAACCCCAGCAGCTCCAGCGTGGAGGGGTCCGCCCACTGCACGTCCTCCAGCACGATGAAGACCGGACGCTCTGGCACCCTGGCCAGCAGTCGCGAGAGGGCCTCTCGCGTCCTCTCCTTGCGCTCCTCCGGCGAGAGCCCCAGCACGGGCGAGCCCTCGGACACGGGAATCGAGAGCAGCAGTGCGAGCAGCTCCAGGTCATCCGGCGGCAGTCCCAGCACGCCCAGCCGGACCTCCAGCCGCTCCCGCTTCCTCGCGGGCTCCTCCATGCACGTCAGCTCCAGCATCCGCTGGAGCAGCTCGATGAAGGGAAGGAGCGCGCTGTTGCTCGACTGTCGCCAGCACTGGGCCCGCCAGCAGCAGGCGGGCCCCTGCATGGCCAGGGTCCCCAGCTCCTGGATGAGCCGTGACTTGCCGATACCCGCATCGCCCCGCACGAGGACGAACGAGCCCCGTCCCCGCCGCGCCTCCTCCCAGTGCGCCTCCAGTGCCCGGAGCTCGCGCTCGCGGCCCACCAGCGGCGTGAGCGCGCCGTCTCCCCGAGAGCGCTCGAATCGGGAGAGGGCCTTCCGCTCCCGGCCCAGCCGGTACACGCCCAGGTCGACCGTCCTCCCGAGCCCCGCGAACACCCGGCCTCCCAGTGACTCTGTCTCGAAGACGCCTTGAACCAGCGCCTGCGTCGACTGGCTGAGGAGCACCGTGCCCGGCTCGGCCTCGCTGGCGAGCCATGCGGCCAGCTTGGGGGCCTCGCCCGAGATGGCGGTGACCGTCCACTCGCCCGCTCCCGGGCTCCCCATCACCACGCGGTCCGTGTGGATTCCCACCCGTATCGCCAGCTTCAGGTCCGGCAGGTGCGGGAACTGCTCGCACCGCGTCCTCGCGAGGAGGTCGGCCAGCTCCCTCCCCGCTCGCACCGCCTGCTCCGCGTCGTCCTCATGGGCCACCGGATGGCCGAAGCAGGCCACCAGCTCGTCGCCCATGCCCAGGGTCAGGCCACCCCCGTACTGGTGAAGAAGCTGCTGGGCCCTCTTCTGGAAGGCATCCACCAGCTCATTCACATCGCCAGGGCCGAGCCGCGAGTCGAGCCCGGCGAGCCGGCACGCCACCAGCGTCACCTGCCGGTGCTGGGGGGAGCCCGCCTCGGCGCGAGACCGGGCACCGAGGCTCCGGGACAGGGCCTCCACGTGCTCGAGCAGCACCGTCGCGCTCGGGAAGCGCCGGCCGGGCTCGCGGGCCAGGGCCTGGGACAGGAGGTGCTCCACCGCCTCCGGCAGCTCGGGGAGCCTCTCGCGCACGGAGGGCAGCGGAGCCCGCGACAGGATCTGCTCCCGGAGTTCCTCGGACGAGCCGGGGCGAAACGGCGGCGCGCCCGTCAGCATCTCGAACAGGAGCAGCCCGGCGGCCCAGATGTCGGTGCGCGCATCCTGCGGAAGGCCCCGCCACTGCTCCGGCGCCATGTACGCCGGCGTGCCGGCGATGGGGAGCGTGCCCGTGGGCGTGGTGCCCTGGGCCGCGAGCCGGGCGAGCCCGAAGTCGAGGAGCTTCACCCGGCCATCCCGGGTGAGGAAGACGTTGCCGGGCTTGAGGTCCCGGTGGATGACCTGGCGCGCGTGGGCATGCGCCAGCCCCTCGGCCACCGGGCCGAGGATGTCCAGAGCGCGCCGCAGTCCCAACGGCCCCCGCCGCAGCAGCGCGGACAGGGACTCACCGTCCAGGTACTCCATGACGAGGAAGGGCACCTGCTCCTCCTGCGGGAGGACGCGCCACTCCGACAGGTCGAGCAACCGGACGATGTTCTCGTGGTCGAGCCGCGCCACGGCCCGGGCCTCCCGCCGCAGCATCGACGCCTGCGACAGCCCTGCTTGGGGCGCGAGGAACTTGAGGGCCACGGTGCGGAGCAGCACCTCGTCCCACGCTCGGAGCACGAGCCCCATCCCGCCCTGTCCGAGGTCATCGAGGATGCGGAAGCGGCGCCCATCCGGCCCGCCCAGCCGCTCACCCGGAATGGGTCGGAGCGGCGGCTCATCCATCTCCACCCGGGCGACCTGGCGAAGGAACGAGTCCTCGAGGTCCGAGTTCCCCGAGCTGGCGCCTTCGTCCTCCCACATCTTTTCCTCCTCTGGAGGAAGCCCCGTGGCAGGCGAGGCTCCGCTCAGGAAGGTGGAGTGGGACGAAGCGGTCAGTGACGGCGCCTCACCCCTCCACGTCCAGGTGACGGAGCACGGCGTCGGTCGCCTGCACGGTGGACAGCGTGCCGCCCAGGTCCACCGTCACCTCGCCCGCGGCGATGGCGGCGTCCACCGCGCGCTCCACGCGGCGCGCGTCCTCCGCGTACCCGAGCGTCTCCAGCATCAACGCCAACGTCAGCAGCATGGCGAGCGGATTCACCACGCCTCGCCCAGCAAGGTCCGGCGCCGAGCCATGCACCGGCTCGAACAGCGGCGTGGACGCGGGATTCAAATTGGCCGACGGCGCCAGCCCCGGCCCACCGATGAGCGCCGCGCCCAAGTCACTCAGGATGTCACCAAAGAGATTCGTGGTGACGATGACGTCGAAGTCCTCCGGCCGGCGCACCAGCTCCATGGCCAGCGCGTCCACGTACAGGTGCTTCGCCTCCAGCTCCGGGTACTCACGGGCCACCTCGCGGAAGGTGCGCAGCCACAGCGCATGCGCGGGCACCGCGTTGGACTTGTCCCCCAGCGTCACCCGCCGCCGCCCGTGCGCGCGGGCCCACTCGAAGCCGGCGCGCACCAGCCGCTCCACGCCCGCGCGGGTGTGCGTCTCCTCGGCCACCGCCACCTCGTCCGCCGAGCCCTCACGCTCCACGCGCCCGCCGCCCGTGTAGAAGCCCTGGGTGTTCTCCCGGAAGATGACGAAGTCCACGTCGCGCGGACCCCGGCCCTTCAGCAGGCCCAGGCGCTCGTGGCGCAGGCGGCACGGGCGGAAGTTGACGTAGAGGTCCAGCCCGAAGCGCAGCGCCAGCAGGATTTCCCGCGCATGGGCCTGCCCCGGCACGCGCGGGTCTCCCACCGCGCCGAAGAGGATGGCCGCGTAGTCGCGGCGGAACGCCTCCACCTGCCCCTCCGGCAGGCCCACGCCCGTGCGCAGCCAGCGGTCCGCGCCGAAGTCGAACGCGTCCAGCCGCAGCTCGCGCGAGGCGTCCAGCCGGGAGAGCACACGCAACGCCTGGGGCATCACCTCCTGCCCCACTCCGTCACCGGGGATGACGGCCACGCGGCGCATGGCGTCTCACCCCACCTTGCGCTGCCCGGGCACCATGGGCGGCTCGTGGTGGGACCACGTCGGTGGCTCGGACTCGCACGTGAAGGCGCGCAGCCGGCGGTAGTCCGGGTACTCCGCCTGGAGCGTCAGCACGTCCCCGGGACGGATGACCTCGTCCCCGTTCGGGTGGAGCTTCTCCGTCTCTCCCCGCTTCAGCGACAGCGCCAGCGCGCCGAACCTGTCCCGCACGCTGGACACGTCCAGCCCCGGCAGGCCCTCGCGCGCCTCGAAGTGGGAGACCACCATCAGGTGCTTGCCCAGGTGGAAGGAGTGGATGATGCGCGGGTCCATGGCGGACAGCGCCATGGCGGGCGCGGCCAGCGACGAGCTGGAGAGCGCCTCGGCCTTGAAGGTGTCGCGCACCTTGCCGCTCAGGTCCTCGTCGAAGAGGCGGATGACGACGCGAATCTCCGGGTTGAGCTTGCGCGCGTCGAGGGCGATGTTGAGGTTGGCCAGGTCGTCGTCCGTGGCGCAGACGATGGCGGAGGCGTCCTTCACGTTGGTGCGCGGCAGGCACAGCGGGCTGCGCGTGTCATCGATGAGCAGCGGCACCTGCTCGTCGCGCAGCGCGGAGACGAAGGCGGCGTCCTCGCGCTTCTCCACCACCACCACGTCCTTGCCCATCTCCCGCAGCTGCGCGACGACGCGGTAGCCCACCC
>NZ_JABBJJ010000133.1 GCF_012933655.1 Pyxidicoccus fallax
CGGGCGGGGGCGCCGGGAGCCCGCGGCGGGGGACGCCAGCTCAGGTCCACCCGGACGAAGGGCGTCGCGCTGGCGCGCAGGCTCATCGTGTCGATGCGCTTGCGGCGCGAGTCCAGCAGCGCGAAGTCGTTGGCGAGGATGAGCCCCGCGGAGGTGTTCAGCCAGATGGGGCCCGCGAGCCGGACGTTCAGCGCATGGGCCACGCGCAGCGTCGTCTCCTGCACGTAGTGCGCGCCGAGCGCCTCGCGCGCCTGCACCAGCGAGCTGTGGAAGGTCTGCCGCTCGAAGCTGCCCGTGACGCCGACCTCCAGCCCGTCCCCCAGCTTGCGCAGCAGGTGTGTGCGGGGGAAGCCCACCTCCGCGATGTAATCTCCCTTGCGGTAGACGAGCCCCACGATGGGGATGACGGGCAGCAGGTCGTACGGAAAGACGGCGACGAGCCCGAAGGTCAGCCTCACGCCGCGCGCTTCATCCAGCGAGTAGCTCGCCATGAAGATGCCCGTCCACGCCATGTCCGCGCCGGCATCGAAGCCAGCGCGAAAGTCGCTGCGCGCGGCCGCGGACAGGCCCATGACGAGCAGCCACCGGGGCGGCAGCGGGCGGATGAGGGACAGGCCGAGCTGGATGTTGTGCAGGTGGTAGCCCACCGCGTCCTCGGCCCGCAGCGGACTGTCCTCCACCGACAGCGCGCGGCGCCCGTACGCCACCGTGGGGGCGAGGATGAGGCGCGTCCCGTCGAGGAACAGGGGCGGCAGGCTGAGGAAGACATCCGTCTGGTTGCGCCCGGTGAGCCAACCCACGCGGTTGCCCAGCGACGTCCCCGGCGCCATGCCGAAGCTCACGTAGGCGCGGTCCACCGAGGTCTGCGCCGAGGCCACGCCGGCCAGCAGCAGCACGGCCACGGCCAGCACCCGACAGGAGCCCCGAGCCCACCTTCTGCTGCGTTCGCCCCGTGCCGGGCATCCGGAAACCGCCATGCTCCGGCGAGGCTACTCCACTTCCAGGACGGCGCGTGCGCGCTACTTCCAGGACACCTCGTACTCACTGTCCAGCAGCGCCACCTGTCGCCCATACACCTTCACGCCCTGGGCGCCCACCGCCTCCAGGACTCCCATGAGCACGCCCTCGTGGTACGCGGCCGGCATGAAGTCGCGGCGCATGATGAAGCGGACGCTCTTCTCCCCCGTCCACAGCGGGTAGCGCTCCCCGTAGCTCACCGCCGTGCGGTACGAGTCACCCAGTGACTGGAGCAACTTGCGCGGGCTGCCGCCCGCCGTCTGCATCAGGTCCTTGCCGAACATGGAGGACAGGAAGTCCAGCGTGGACTGGGTGCCCATGCGCCGCAGCACGCCCTCGAAGCCGTCGTCGAGCTGGGGCGCCAGGAGCCGCGCCGCCGTGGACACCAGCCTGAGGAAGCGGCTGATGGGGTACATGTGCAGCGGGTTGACGTCCCACAGGCCCGCCACGCCCTTGCAGCGGGCCATGGCGCCCTCGCCGCCCAGGACCCCCACCACCTCCAGCGCCCCCGCGAAGAACATGCCGCGCGCGGCATCATCCTCGGTGGACGCCAGCCGCCGCAGCTCCAGCTCCCAGGCCGCCCCACCCGCGCTCGTTTCGATGCTCACGTGCATGGTCGTCTCCCCGAGGGGACCCTTCGGACCGCCCACGAAGACACCGCCAGCGCACCTGGCAGGTCCTTCTGGGATGGCCTGATTCCCCCCACTTCCGGGATGCCAACCATCGCATATTTTTACGCTACTGTCGAATCAAAATTCCACGTTCGTGGAACCCCGTAGGGCTTGCTCCCTCTGTGGGAGCAAGCGACCTTCCAGGTGGGCGGAATCGTTTGGGCACCAAGGACGCGGCGTGAAGGAAGGCTCAGCCGGTGACGAGGGCCGTCTGGGCGGCGGCCACGGCGGCGCCGGGCTCGGAGCGGTGGCCGGCGGCGATCAGGGCGCGCTCGACGGCGCCCACGGCGGCGAGCACGTCGGTGGGGCCCACGCGGTTCATGTGGCCCACGCGGAAGTAGCGCGTCTTCAATTCCGGGTGGAGGCCCCCGGCGACGACGATGCCCTGGCCCTTCACGCGGCCCACCAGCGCGGCGTCCACGCCCTCCGGGTAGTAGACGGCGCTGAGGGTGTTGGCGGTGACGGCGTCGGAGACGGGCAGCATGCGCAGGCCCATGGCGCGCCACGCGGCGCGGAAGGCGCGGGCCATGCGCTGGTGCCGGGCGAAGCGCGCCTCCATCCCTTCCGCGAGAATCTGCCCCAGGCTGACGTCCAGGGCGCAGACGAGGTTGACGGGCGGGGTGGCGAAGTAGGCCGGCTTGCCCGCCTCGTACGCCTCCATGATGGGGAGCCACTCGGCCCAGTCCGCGTAGACGCTGGCCACGGGCGTGCGGCGCTTGCGCCACGCGTCCATGGCGCGGGGCGACACGGTGAGCAGCGCCAGTCCCGGCGGCACGCCCACGGCCTTCTGGCTGGCGGTGAGGTACACGTCCGCGCCCCACGCGTCCTGGTGGAAGGACTCGCCCGCGGTGGCGCACACGCCGTCCACCACCACCAGCACGCCGTGCTTGCGGCCGGCCTTCACCAGCGCCTCCACGGGGGCCAGCACGCCGGTGGACGTGTCCACGTGCGTCACCGCCATCAGCTTGAAGCCGCCGCGCGCCAGGTGCGTCTCCACCTCGTCCGCGGACGGGGCCTCGCCCGGCTTGGCGCCCACCTGCGTCACCTGCGCGCCGTGCCGCTCCAGGATTTTCGCCATCCGGTCGCTGAAGTAGCCGGTGTTCACCACCAGCGCGCGGTCGCCCGGCTCCACCAGGTTGGCGCCCGCCAGCTCCATGGCCAGCGTGCCGGAGCCGGACACCACGAAGGGCTGGCTGGAGGGGGCGAGGCACACCTCGCGCAACCGCTTCAGCGCCCGGCCGAAGACGGTGATGAAGGCCGGGTCCGTGTGGCCGAGCGTCGGCGCGGCCAGCGCCTGCAGCACCTCCGGCTCGAACTCCACCGGCCCCGGAATCATCAGCAGGTCTCTCACGGCGTCACCACTCCTCGCGCCCGGGTCCGGCGCGGGCGGAGGTGCCCGCGGCCCTGATGGATGGCGCGCACGGAATGTGGCGACCCACGCGCCCGCTGTCCACGGCCTTGTGCGGCGGTGTGAGCGGCGCGACGGACGCGCGGCGCCCCACACCGGGAGTGGCGACCCGTGAGCGACCCGGGGGTCTACAGGCGAACGAGCAGCTCGCGGAGGATGGAGAAGCCCTGCCGGAAGTCCTCCAGCCGGGCCTGCTCGTTGGGCGCGTGGTAGTACGCCATCTCGCCGAAGCCGGTGATTTGCACGTCGCAGCCCTGGCGCTGCAAGTCCCTCACGAGCGGCAGCGAGCCGGTGAGCGAGAAGGGCGTGGGCGCCACGCCGCGCACCGCCTGCATGGCCTCCTTCAGCGCCTGGAGCCCCGGCGAGTCCAGCCGGCAGGCGATGCCCTCCGTGCCCCCGCCCTGGAAGCGGAACGCCAGCGAGCCGCGCTTGCCCGCCGCGGTGCGCGTGCGCGGGAAGCCGGCGATGGCCTCGTCGCGCTCCAGGCGCGCGTCCAGCTCTCGCACGAAGTCCTGCACCGCGCGCTGCACCTCCTTCATGTCGTAGAAGGGCGTCAGGCGGATGTCGCCGCGCAGGGTGACGTCGGCGGGAATCTTCGTCTCCTTCGCGTTGGGCCCCTCCACCACGGTGGCCTTGAGGCTGGACGACGAGAGGAAGCCCCACCGCTTCTCGTCCTCGGTGGGCGGGTAGCGCGCGTGGAACCAGCGGGCCAGCTCCAGCGACGTGGCCATGGCCAGCTCCAGCGCGTTGACGCAGTTCTGCGGCATGCCCGAGTGCCCGCCCACGCCCGTCACCTTCAGCTCCCAGATGGCGTTGCCACCCGTGCCCAGCGTGGGGCCGAAGTTGGCGCTGTCCAGCCAGTACACCGGCTGGCCCATCAGGTCCTTGAGCCGGCCCTGCTCGGCCACGTAGCCCAGGCCCAGGCCGGGGATGTCCGTGGACTCCTCGTTGGAGATGAGCACCACCTTCAGCGTGCGGCGCGGGCGCGTGCCCTTCTCCGCCAGCTGCGCCAGCAAATCCGTGAGCACCGCCACGTGGCCGAGGCAGTCGGTGACGCCGCGTCCGTAGAGCACGCCTCCGGGACCCTCCCACAGCGCGAAGGGGTTGTGCTCCCAGCCCTCGCCCTTCTCGTCCGCGGGGACGACGTCGAAGTGCGCGCCCACGAAGCCCACAGCGCCGGAGTCCGTGCCCTTCACGGTGAGCACGAGACTGGGCCGCGCCTCGTTGCCGGGGGCGGCCAGGGACTCGGCCTGGATGAAGCCGCTCTTCAAGTGCGGTGCCAGCGTGTCCAGCACCACCTGCGCGGCGAGCCGCTCCTCGGGCACCAGCCCGGCGCTGGGGTTGTTCTGCAGCCTCGGCGTCAGGGCGATGAGACGCCGGAGCACATCCAGGAAGCGGTCTTCACGAAGCGTGAGCGCGTGCATGGGCACGGATTGGAGCCCAGGCCCATGACGAAGTCACCGGAAACGGTGACCCCTGCGCACGCTGCCGGACGGATGGCCCCAGGCGTCAGGGCACGGGGATGGCCGTACCGGGCGGCTCGAGCTGCTCCACGCGCTGCTTCACCGCCGGGTCGTCCGCCACCGCCTCGCCCAGCGTGAGGTACGAGAGCTGGTGCGCGCGCGCGCCCGTCGGCGCCTTCACCTCCAGCTCACCCTCCAGTTGGCGCATGCGGCCCTCCAGCTCGGCGATGGTGCGCATGAGGTCGGCGCGCGTCGGCTCGTCGCGCGTGGCGTTCAGCCGCTCCTGCGCCTTGAGGACGTTCTCCTCCACCGTGCGCAGCTGCTGGCGGGCCCGCGTCGCCGAGCCCAGGTCCACGAAGGGCCCCGGTCCGTCCAGGCTCAGCTCCAGCCGCGTGAGCTGCCGTCCCAGCTCGCCCGCGGGGAACACGGCGGCGTGGCTGCCCACCCGCTCGCCGATGCCGATGCCCTTGTTCTCATGCGACTGCACCACGAAGTCCACCGCGTCCCCGGCCAGGAGCCCCAGCTTCATGGCCTCCTGGAAGGGCAGCGCCGCCAGCACCACCACCACGTCCACCTTGCGCGCGCGCAACTTGCGCGCCTCGGCCAGCGCGGCCTCCTTCGCGGGCAGACCCTTCAGCGTGGGCTCACCGGCCACCGGACCCTCGGGAGAGATGCCCACGATGCCGACCTTCAGGCCTCCGGCCTCCACCACCGTGGACGCCGCGAAGGGCGCCTTGCCGGCCTTGTCCACGAGGTTGGCGGACAGCAGCTTCAGCTTCTTCTTCGGCCCGCGCGTGGCCTTCTGGAGCCAGCCCAGCCCCTGCGACAGGTCGCGCTGCCCCACCGCCATGGCGGCCGTGCCCAGCGCCTCCATCTGCTCCAGCACCAGCTCCGCGCGCCGCGTCACGAGCGGCTCGTCCTGACGCACCGGCTTGCGGAACAGCGCGTTACCCGCGTCCAGCAGCACCACCGGTATGCCCCGCGCGCGCTCCGCGTCCACCGCCGTCTTCCGCCGCGCCAGCCCGCCCTGCGGCTCCGCCTTGCAGCCGCACGGAGCAATCTCTCCCTGGTTGTCTCCTGTCATGAGCAGCACCAGCCGCCGCGGCGCGGCATGGGCTTCCACGGACATCAACAGCACGGCGCACAGCATCAACGCGAGTCGGGCCTTCACGTCTTCTCCTCGGGAGGAGCGCGAGCCTAGACTCCTCGCGCGACTTCGGCATCCCGGGTTCCCGCACACCCGCGAAGGGTCAAACGCGACTTCCCGGAATAAGACAATTACTTATACTTGCTTGAATTGTCATTATTCTCGGACTCGTATACAAAGCGCGCCGTCCTTCACCCGTGGAGGTTGGACACATGCGCAGAGCTTTCGCGAAGACCGCTGTGACGTTTGGTGCCCTCGTTGCGATGGTGAGCTGTGGTCCCGTGGACGAGTCGGAGATGCAGGCCGACGCGGACACCCAGGAGGCCGCGGCGGACACCCGCAACTGCGGCAACCCCGACTTCGACCCCGAGGTCGTCGCGCAGATCGAGTCGCGCTTCGAGCGGCTGCGCGCGGAGCAGGCGCTGGAGGGCCGCGTCACCCAGATGGCGGCCACCATCCCGGTGTGGTTCCACATCATCCGCGACAGCAACGGCGCGGGCGGCGTGACCACCACGCAGATCAACAACCAGCTCTCCGTGCTGAACAACGCGTACGCGTCCGCGGGCATCAGCTTCACGCTGGCGGGCACGACGACCACCAACAACACCAGCTGGTACACCGCGCAGCCGGGCTCCTCCGCTGAGTCGGCGATGAAGAACGGCCTGCGCCGGGGCACCGCCTCCACCCTCAACTTCTACATCTCCCGTCCCAGCGGCGGCCTCCTGGGCTGGGCGACCTTCCCCTGGAGCTACACCAGCAGCCCGAAGATGGACGGCGTGGTGGTGCTGAACTCCTCGCTGCCGGGCGGCTCGTCCACCAACTACAACCTGGGCGACACGGGCACCCACGAGGTCGGCCACTGGCTCGGCCTGTACCACACGTTCCAGGGCGGCTGCACCAGCCCGGGTGACAGCGTGAACGACACCCCGTACGAGGCCTCTCCCGCCTCCGGCTGCCCCACCGGCCGCGACACCTGCACCTCGGCCGGCCTGGACCCCATCACCAACTTCATGGACTACAGCTACGACTCCTGCATGAACACGTTCAGCGCGGAGCAGCGCACCCGCATGAACAACATGTGGAATTCGTACCGCCTGGGTAAGTAATCCCGGCGCGGGACACGCCGCGTGTCCCGGACCTGAGCGGCGGGCCTCTCACGCATGTGGGGGCCCGCCGTTTCATTTTCGGGGTCTGGAGCCGAGCAGCGGACCGGCCCCCCGTGCCCCTCCCTCCCGTCGATTCGCGTCCGCGAGCGCGCGCTCCGGGAGTACACAGGCGGCATGAAGACCGAGACAGGCGCGGTGGTGCTCGTGGGCTCTCGCGAGGACCTCCACATCCAGGAAGTGTCGCGGCGGCTGACCGCCGAGGGCGTGGACGCGGTGGTGGTGGACACGCTGGCCTTCCCGGACGAGACGCGGGTGTCGCTCACGGACGACCTGGACGGCATCGTGGTGGATGGACGGCCCGTGGGCCGGCCCGCCGCCGTGTACCTGCGCGGCCTGCACGCCAGCCCCCTGGCGTACCTGGTGGACGCGCAGGAGGCCATGGACGCGGACTGGCGCACCACGCTCACGGCGTTCCGCGAGAAGGCCACGCTGCTCAACGGGCTCGTGTCACGGTGGGAGCGCCTGGGCGTGCCGCTCTACAACCCGGTGTCCAGCGACTGGGTCATGCACAAGCCGGCGCAGCTGGCGGCACTGAAGGCCGCGGGCCTGCCGGTGCCTCGGACGCTGTGGACGAATGACCCGGAGGCCGTGCGCCACTTCGCCGCGGGCGGGCGCGTGGCGTACAAGCCCGTCAACGGCGGGGCCGCCACGCGTGAGCTGAAGGCCGAGGACCTCACCGACGAGCGGCTCGGAGCGCTGGCCGCCGCGCCCGTCACGTTCCAGGAGCTGCTGCCCGGCGAGGACATCCGCGTCTACGTGCTGGAGGGAGAAGTCATCGCGAGCCTGCGCATCGTCACCCAGGCGCTGGACTTCCGGCAGAACGAGGAGCGGCTGGAGCCCATCGAGCTGCCGGCCCCGGTGGCGCGAAACTGCGTGAAGGCGTGCGAGGTGCTCGGCCTGCGGTGGACGGGGCTCGACTTGAAGCGCGGTCAGGACGGCGAGCTCAAGTTCCTGGAGCTGAACGGCTCGGCCATGTTCCTGGGCTTCGACGCGGGTGGAGGCACGGACGTGGCCGGGCACTTCACGCGCGCGCTGGCGCGGCACGCGCGGCGAGCGTAGCGGGCTCCCGCCGAGCCCCGGCTCACCACGGCGCGAGGCGCGGGCTCCCGCCAGGTCCACGTGCTCGCTTGATACGTGCGGCGCGCAGCAGGCTCACCTACCGCGCTCGGGTGCTCCCCCGGCACACGTAGCGGGCCTCCTCCGTGCTCACCGCCACAGCGCGGCGAGCACGGTGCGCGAGGCCACCCACGCCAGCACGGCGAGCACGACCACCAGCGCGACGGTGAAGGCGAGGACGCGGTGCGCACGCGGGTGCATCACCGTGCGCAGCTCGTCGGTGAGGGCGGGGTCGGCGTCCAGGTCTTCGTCGTGGCGAGGCTTGGGAGTCGACGTCATGGCTCAGCGCTGCTCCATCTGGTTCTCCACGAGCGAGCGGTAGCGCCCACCGGGAATCGCGACCAGCTCCTCGTGGGTGCCCTCCTCCACCACGCGGCCCTTGTCGAGGACGACAATCTTGTCCGCGCGGCGCACGGTCGACAGGCGGTGGGCCACCACGACGAGGGTGCGGCCTGCGGCCTCGCGCTGGAGGGCCTCGGTAATCGCGCGCTCCAGCTCGGCGTCGAGGTGGCTCGTGGCCTCGTCGAGGAAGAGCACGCGCGGGTCGCGGTAGATGGCGCGGGCGAGCTGCAGCCGCTGCTCCTCGCCACCGGACAGCCGCACGCCGGCCTCGCCAATCTTCGTCTTCAGCCCGTTGGGCATGGCGAGCAGCTCGTCGAGGCACGCGGTGCGTGCGGCGTACAGGACTCGGTCCATGTCCGGCGCGTCGTCGCCGAGGGCGATGTTCTCCGCCAGCGTGCCGTCGAAGATGTCCGTCTTCTGGAACACGAAGGCCACCGAGCGGCGCAGGGCCATGGGGTCGAAGGACTCGATGGGAAGCCCGTCGTAGCGGACGCGCCCCTGTTGCGGCCGGTACAGGCCGTAGAGCACCTGGGTGAGCGTCGTCTTGCCCGCGCCCGAGCGGCCGACGATGGCGGTCATCTTCCCGGCGGGGAGCGTGAAGCTCACGTCCTCCAGCACGGCGGGCTCATTGGGCGAGCCGTAGCGGAAGGTGACGCCCTCCAGCTGGATTTCCGGGGCGCGCGTGAGGGCGCCGGTGGTGGGCACGGCGTCGTCGCGCAGCTCGGGCTCGGCGTCGTAGACGATGTCCACGCGGCGCAGGGAGATGAACACGTCCTGGACCTGGTGGATGAACATCACCAGGTTCTGCATGGGCGCCAGCACGAGGCCGAGGATGGAGAGCGTGGCCACCATCTGCCCCAGCGTGAGCTGACCGGAGAGGACCAGGTGCGCCTCGTAGACGAGGATGCCCACGTAGACGGCCTGGTTGACGAACATCGCGCCGGAGTTGTGGAGCGTGTCGTGCAGCCAGATGTCGCGGCCGGCCTCCACCTCGCGGGCCTGGAGCTTCTCCCAGCGGGCGCGGGCCTGGCGCTCGGCGCCACAGGCCTTGAGCGTCTGGATGCCGCCGAGCATCTGCATCTCCAGGCGGCTGGCGTCCGCGGCGGCGCGGAAGCGCTGCTGGTCGAGCACGGTGCGCCGGGGCATGAGCAGCAGCGTCCACACGGTGTACACGGCGGCGCCGGCGAGGAAGATGCCGAAGACGGTGGCGTCGTAGAGGAAGAGGACGACGCCGTAGCCCACGAGCATGACCAGGTCGAGCAGCACGGACACGGACGCGCCCTGGAGGATGCGGCGGATGCGCTGGTGGTCCTCGATGCGCTGGAGCAGGTCGCCCCGGTGGCGCCGGGCGAAGAACGACACCGGCAGGGACAACAGGCGCTTCCAGAACTGCGCGAGCAGGAGCACCGCGTAGCCGCTGGACAGGAGGAACAGGCCCGCGCCTCGCGCCACGGTGACGAGCACCTGGGCCACGAGCAGCACGCCGAGGCCCACGCCCACGGCGGTCAGCAGCGTCACGTCCCGGCCGCCCACGGCCTTGTCCACGAGCCCCTGGATGAGGAAGGGCTGTGCGAGCGCGAGGCCCTGGAGGAGCACGGTGGTGAGGAGCACCTGGAACAGCAGGAGGCGGTAGCGCAGGAGGCCCCGGCCGAAGCGCTTGAGGCTGCCGCCGCGCGGAGCCTCGGAAGGAGCACCGGGCTTTTCGACGGGACGGTAGAGGGCCTCGGTGGGCTCCAGAGACAGGAGGACGCCGTTCCAGTGGTCGCCGAGACGAGCACGGGGGATGCGGCGCAGGCCGAGGGCGGGGTCGCCGATGATGGCTTCCTTGGGGGTCAGCTTGTAGAGGACGACGAAGTGGTTCTCCTCCCAGTGGATGATGGCGGGCAGCATGGCGCGGCCCTCCTCGTCGTCGAGGTCGGAGAAGTCCTCCACGTGGAAGCCGCGGGCCTTGAAGCCCACTCGCTCGGCGGTGGTGAACAGGTCCACCATCGAGGTGCCGGTGGTCTGCACATGCGCCAGCTCCTTGAGCGCGGACAGCTCATGCCGGCCGCCGTGGAAGGCGGAGAGCATCTCCAGGCAGGCGGGACCACAGTCGGCCTCCTCGAGCTGGCGACGAAGCGGGTACGGCTGGAGGACAGCGGCGAGCCGGGAGCGAGACACGGGCAGGTCGGTACCACGGTGGAGTGACAAGGCCTACAACCAGCCAGGCGTGGCGGGGATTCACTGACGACAGGGTCCGCCTGACCCGGGTCCGCCCGCCTGGTCAGGGTGAAATGGGCGGCGCATTCCGGATACGGAGCGAGGCCGCCAAGGTGGCAACGCGGTGGAAAATGGCCCGTGCGATGCTTTTCGAACGATTCCCACCCCAGCCTCTTTTGCTCGGCCGCCAGCCCTACCCCTAGGCTCGACGTGCACGCAGCCGGGGGGCGCGTCATGGCCGAGCAGAAGCATCTGCAGTTCAAGCAGACGACCATTCCCCATCTGGATTCGAAAGGGACGGAAGGAGGCAAGTGCCTCTACAAGCACCCGCCTTTGGAGAAGTCGAAGGTCGGCTACGTCCCGAACAACTCCTGTTCCTATCGTTGGCAGGCACTGAAGCAAGCGCTCTCGAACCAGAGCCTGTACACCCCGAAGAAAGGAACGCCCCGGGACTCGAACACCTGGGAGCTCCTCTTCCGCGGCGGCAGCGCCCAGAAAACCAGCAAGATTCCGGGAGCGCGCCCCTCCACCGATAACAAGTCGCTCTACTTCCTCGAGGTGCCTCATCCCAAGGAGGGCGACTGGGAGGTCAGCGAGACCAACGCCAACTGGAATGCTGCGCCAGCTCATCTGGGAGACGTACGGCCCCAAGGATGATGGCAGCCTGGAGTTGGCGCTGTTCGTCATCGAGGGATTGCTTGAAGTGCCCTACAACGTCAATCACATGCAGAACATGATCATCCTGCCCATGGATGACCGCGTGGGGGACCTCATCATGCTCCCCATCCACGAGGAGATCTCCAAAGCCCGTGGCAAGGGGATTTCCTCCATCGAGGGCATTGGACGGCATCACCTGCCAGGCAACAACCGAACCTCCAGCGTGTGACCGAACCCGCCTACAAAGGTTCCAAGATGGACCCTCGCTTCTTCATCCTGAGCCCGATTGGCAGTCTCATGGACCCGGACCTCTGCATTCTCGATGACCCGCCCAAGGGCATCGGCTTGCGCCAGTACTGCCTGGCCATGGGAGACAGGGCCGCGCCCTACTACCCCAAGGACCCCCGGATACAGTTCCGCCCGGAGAACCCCGGTATCAAGCTCAGTTCCCTCCTGGGAAGCACGCTGAGCTACCTCACTGTCTCCTCCGCCCTGAAGGAGACCATCGCGACGTTCTGCCAGGACATCGAGGTCGAGTACCTGCCGTTCGACCTCTATGACCACAAGGGTCGGCTCTACAGCCGGGACTACTTCATCATCAATCCGATTGGCACCCGCGACTGCCTGGATATCGAGGCGGCCGGACTCATCCGAGGTCCGGAGGGCAGCATCATCAAGGTCCGCAACTACGTCGTGGCGCCCGCCAAGGCCGCGAGCCTTCCCAACCTCTTCCGCATCCAGGAGGACCCCATGACCTACGTCATCGGAGCCCCCCTGGCCGAAGCCATCCGTGAAAAGGGCTTCACCAATGTCCTCCTGAAGCCCATGCCCCTGTCCCAGCAACTCTGAGGTCAACGCCATCATGGCCATGGCCCTCACAGGACTCGGCATGGTCTCCAGCCTTGGCTGGAACGCGGCCTCGTCCTGCGCCGCCATCCGCGCGGGAGTCAGCCGGCCACGCCCCCTCACGTACTTCCAGGTCCTGGAAGACGGTGAGCTCCAGACCACGCCTCTCATGGGTCATCCCGTCCATGGCTTCACGGAAGGGTTCGGCCCGCCAGGCCGGTGGCTCCGGCTCGCCCAGGGCTGCATGTTGGACCTGCTGGAGGGACTGAAGACCCAGCAGCGCGAAGACCCCAGCTTCTGGCGAAGCACCGGGCTCATCTGCATCACGCCCGTGCTCGCGCCCGAGCGATTCATCGAGGCCCAGCAGCCTGGCCCCGAGGCGCTGAAGTCCACGCTTCATGACCGCCTCCTCCACCTGCTCGACCTGCCATGGACTCCACGTGCCCACTTCGTCAGCACCGGCCACGCAGGCGTGCACGATGCGCTGGCCCTGGCGACGCGGCTTCTCGACACGCAGGGGCTCGCCAGGTGCGTGGTGCTCGCCGCCGATTCCTACCTCGACCAACTGAGCCTGGAGTGGCTGGCCTCCGCCGGAAGGCTCAAGACACCCGATGTCCCCTGTGGCCTGATGCCCGGCGAGGCCGGAGCGTGCCTCATGGTCGAGCCGCTCTCGGCCGCACGACGTCAGGGCTCGCCCATTCACGCGGTCATCGAGTCCAGCGTCACGTCCCAGGAGCCGGACCGCTTCTTCACGGAAGAAGTCCATACCGGGGCTCGACTGTCGGACATGATTCGCGGCGCCCTGGCGAACGTCGCCGCCAGCGGTTCATTCGAGGGTGACATCGTCATCGACCTGAATGGAGAGGACTGGAGAGCGCAGGACTGGGGATGCTCGCGGGTGCGTCTGAGCGAAACCCTGGGCGCGCGCTGCCGCCTCGTCATTCCCGGGTCCTCCCTCGGAGACGTGGGAGCCGCGAGCGGGGTCGTCGCCATGTGCGTCGCCGCGCGCTCCTTCGCACGCGGTTACGCGGCGACCCGGCGCACGCTCGTGGTCTCCAGCTCGGAATACGGCCACGCAGGAGCGTCCCTGCTTTCCGCTTCGGAGCGTGCACGATGACCTCCAAGTTCCTTCCCGTGCTCGTCAGCAACGCCCGCTATCAGAACGCGAAGCTGCTGGAAGCCGTCGAGCGCGGCGCGGCCCCGTTCCCACAGCTCCTGTCCTTCTGCGGGAACCACCGGGTGATGGGCATTGGCGCACTGCTGCTGCTGTGTGACACCGAGTCCTTCCTGTCCCATCTGTACAAGAGCGGACGCGCCTTCCTGCATTACCTGCGGACCCCCGGCGCCGGGGCACCCGTGTGCGGAAAGAGCCAGCCGTTCTTCGATGCCATCGCGGCGCTCGATTGGGAGGGCGCGAGGGAGCTCGCCTTTCACCTGAGCCAGGCCGGCAAGACCGATGTCGAGTACGAGGAGGACTTCCTGTTCGTGCAGTTCCTGGCGCGCCATGCGCTGCTCGAACAGCCCGCCGAGGAGGCCCGCGGGCTCCTGACCCGCTACGAAGCAGCCCTTCAGGGCACGCTGGACGCGCGCCTGGGAGTCTGCCGGGCGCTCCTGGAGAAGGATGCGAAGGCTTTCAACGAGGCGCTCGAAGAGTTCCTCTCCGAGCGCGAAGCCCACTACAGACGGCTGAAGAAGAAGGAACGTATCGCGCTGGAGCAATGGGCCACGGAAGCCCAGGTCTCCGTCGAGGGGCTGGCCCTCCTGAGATTGGCGGAGCGAGCCGGACTCGAGTCCCGGCGCGACCATCTCTTCATTCCCTCGCTCGCCAGGGGCAGGGTACGGCCTCCTGACGAGCCGGACTCGTGGAGGACCTTCTAAGGCGCCGGAGCCTTCACCGGCGCCGCCACCGTGGACGGAGGAGCGTTCGGAGCCACCGCCGCCGCCGGCTTCGACTCGGGCGACACCGTGCCGCCCGCCACCGGCTTCTCCTCCTTCTGGGGCTCGCCAATCTTCTCCAGGTCCTCGCGGTTGTTCAGCGAGAAGCGCACCAGCGCCCGGAGGATCCGGTTCCGCTTCACGTTGCCGAGCACCTCGCGCAAGTCCTCGTACACCGTCGGGTCGCTGATGAGTCCGCCCACGGTGCCGTCGCCCTTGGCCACCGTGGCCGTAATCGTCTTCAGGTTCTCCGCCGCCGCCCCCAGGTCCGCGAACATCCCGTTCGCGTCGCCGTACACCAGCTGGTGCACCGCCCCGTTCGGGCTCTTCTTCGCGTCCTCGATGAGCCCCGCCAGCTGCCCCGCCGCCGAGCCCAGCTCGCGCAGCGCCGTGGCGCCCTCGTCGCCGTAGATGAGCGCGTGCGCCGTGCCATCACCCGTGCGCACCTCGCGCAAGAGCGCCTCCAGGTGCCCCACCGCGCCGTCCACCCGCGCCGCCGCCTGCGACGCGTTCGCCATCAGCGTGCGCACCTCGCGGCCCGCCGCCTTGTCGTAGACGAGCGCGTGCAGCACACCGTCGCCCTTCTCCACCTCCTCCAATAGCGCCCGCAGCGACGCCACCCCACGCGCGATGTCCTTCGCCATCGCGGGGTCCGCGTACGCCTCCACCGCCATCCGCAGCGACTTGCTGATGGCAATCGAGTTCTCCATCACCTGCCCCGCCCCATTCAGCAGCGCCGAGATGTCCCCGCCCGCCGACGACTTCAGCACCCCGCCTGGCTCCACCGGCGGCTGCGTCGGGCTGCCCAGCGAGATGTCCACCGCCTTGTCCCCCAGCACGCCCATGCTCGCCAGCTGCGCCACCGAGTCCGCGCGCACGCGGTCCGTGTACTTCCGCGACACCTGGAACCGCACCTCCAGCCGAGGGTCGTTCGGGTCCGGCGAGAAGAAGATGCCCGTCACCTTCCCCACCTTCAGGCCGCCGAGCCACACCGGCGACTCCTCGTTCAGCCCCTGCACGTTGCTGAAGTACGCCCGGTACTCCGCCTGCCGCTCGAAGAGGCGCGACTCCTGGCCGATGAAGAAGACCACCACGCCCGCCACCGCCAGGCCGATGGCCACGAAGAGCCCCGCGCGCAGCGCCAGCCGGCGCTCGCCCGTGGCGGAGGGGAACAGACTCATGACGCTCCTCCCGGGACGAGCTCGGCCCGGCGCGCGTCCAGGAACGCGCGCACCTCCGGCACCGTGGAGCGCCGAACCTCCTCCCGCGTGCCCACCTGCACGATGCGCCGGTTGGCCAGCATCGCCAGCCGGTCTCCCACCGCGAAGGCGCTCACCATGTCATGCGTCACGACGATGGAGGTGACTCCGAGCTTCGTCTTCATCGAGTTGATCAATTCATTGATGGACTGCGTCGTGACGGGGTCCAATCCCGTGGTCGGCTCGTCCCACAGGATGACCTCCGCGTCCGTGGCGATGGCTCGCGCCAGCCCCACCCGCTTCTTCATGCCGCCCGACAAATCCGACGGCATCAGCTTCTCCGTGCCCGGCAGGTTCACCAGCGTCAGCTTCTCCGCCACCCGCTGGCGCACCTCGTCCTCCGGCATGTCCGGGAAGTGCTCGCGCAGCGGGTACGCCACGTTCTCCCCCACCGTCAGCGAGTCGAACAGCGCCGCGCCCTGGAACACCATCGCCACGTGCCGGCGCACGCCGATGAACTGTTCCTCCGTGAAGCGCGTCAAGTCATGCCCCTGGAACAGCACGCGCCCGGTGTCCGGCCGCATCAGGCCGATGAGGCACTTGAGCAGCACGCTCTTGCCCGTGCCCGAGCCGCCCATCACCACCAGCGTCTCGCCCGCGCGCACGTCCAGCTCCAGGTCGTCGTAGACGCGCTTGGGGCCGAACGACTTCGTCAGGTGCTCGAAGTGGATGAGCTGCTCACCCGGCGTGGGCTTGCGGAAGTCGAAGGCGGCAGGCTCCTGGCTGCGGGCGAGACGCATGGGGCCTCAGACGTACAGCGTCAGCTTGGTGATGAAGAAGTCCGCCAGACACACGGAGACGGACGTCACCGCCACCGTCTGCGTGGTGGCGCGGCCCACGCCCTCCGTGCCGCCCTCCACCGTGAGCCCCTTGAAGCAGCCCACCAGCCCGATGATGACGCCGAACACCGCGCCCTTGAACACACCGGACACGAAGTCCTCCAGCAGCACCGCGTCCAGCGCGCCCTGGAAGAACTGCTCCAACGGCAGCGCGTACTGCATGCGCACCACCAGCGCCCCGGCCACCAGCCCGATGACGTCCGCGAACACGGTGAGCACCGGCATCACCAGCAGGCACGCCAGCACGCGCGGCACCACCAGCTTGCGCAGCGGGTCCGCGCCCAGCGCGCGGATGGCGTCCACCTGCTCCGTCACCGTCATGGCGCCCAGCTCCGCCGCCATGCCGCTGCCGATGCGCGCGCCCACCGTGAGCGCGGTGAGCACCGGCGCCAGCTCGCGGAACAGCGTGAGGATGACCACGCGCCCCACCGTGTACTGCACGCCGAAGCGCGCCAGGAAGTAACCGAATTGCAGGGAGATGACGAGCCCGGCGAACGTCGCCGTGAGCAGCGCAATCGGCAGCGAGCGCACCCCGAGCGACTCGGTGTGGTAGACGAGCGCGCTCCAGTTGTACGGCGGCCGTACCGCGCGGCTGAAGACCTGGCCCGTCATCCGCGCCAGCGCGCCCAGCGACTCCAGGCGCACCTTCGCGCGCTCCACCAGCCCCAGCCGCGCCTCCGGCAGCGCCGTGGCGCCCGCTTCCACTTGCGGCGTCATGAGCGGCGCTCCGCTTCGAAGCCGGCCAGCATCCCGTCGAAGTCCGCCATCCGCTCCTCCGCGAGCCCCGGCGGCGCCACGTACGAGAAGTCGAACACGCAGTTGTCCTTCTTCAGCACCACCAGCTCGAGCTGCACCGGCACGCCGTCCAGCTTCGCGAGATAGCGGCTGCGCATCGCCTCGCGCCCGGCCATGGGGACGAGCTGCTGGGACATCTCCTGCCGCTCCGTGAAGCCCGCCAGCAGGTGGCGCGTGAGCACGGCCAGCGGCGGGTCGTCATGCCCCTCGCAGGTGGCGTTGATGGAGAGCGCACGGCCCGTGCCCTCTTCCGAGAAGGCGAGGTCATTGCCCTCCAGCCACACGCGGCGCCAGTGCGCGGGCAGCTTGCCCACGCGGTAGCGCACCGCCGGCTTGGTGAGCACGGAGTCCTCGAAGCTCACGCGGCGGCAGCCCGCGATGGGCGCGACCAGCAGGAGCAGCAACATCCACCGTGACATGGCACCGTTCTTCGTGTGTCTCTCCCGGCCCTGTGCGCGCCAGTCATGCGTCAGCGAGGGCGTCCCTGCAAGGTTTTCCATGTGAAGAAACGTCCACTGTCACACCCCACCAGGGCTTTCGGGTCTGCCCACGTCCCGGGTCGCACCTTTGCGTGGGGTGCCGCACCTTCATGACGTTCTGACGGGCCGGGGGCCTGATGTGACGGGGGCTCCGGGATGCATTCCCTCGCGCGGCCCCGGGCGCGTCCGTCCGCCACGTCTCCGGTCGGCTGCGAGGCGCTCGCGGGCCGGGGGAGTCCCCCGCCTCCGCGCCGCTTCCCATCTTCTCCCCAACACCCGGCATGAGGACGCGGAGGCATGCGAGGGGCCCTCCCGTCTCCCGCTCCCACCCTGTCAGCACGGAGCGGCCTCGGGTGGGGAGGACATGATGGACGGTGGACTCGCGATATTCGGCTTTGGTCTCTTCCTGATGGGAATCGCCAATCTCTACGCGCGCACCTCGTACTGGCTGGCGTGGGCGCTGTTGGCCATCTCCCTGGTGTCCATGGGCATGGCCTTCAGCGAGTCGAAGCGGCTGCGCGAGGTGTCCCTGGGCCATGCCGTGGTGCTGCTGGTGTTGTCCGGCGTGGCCATGGCCACGAACACCCCCTGGTGGCTGGCCATGGGGACGTTCCTCTTCGCCGTCGCCTACGGCGTGCTGTGGGCGGAGTACCGCTACGCCTTCTTCGGGCACGTCACGCCCGAGGAAGCCCAGGCGCATGCGCGGGCACACTCCGGGCGCTTCCACATGCACTGGCCCTGGCACCGGCGCCGCGTGAATCCCTGAGTCAGGGCGAGGGCGACGCCTCGGTGCCGCGCGCCACCACCTCGCCGGCGTGGACGGAGAGCCAGAGCGTGTCCTCCGCCGCCGCGCCGCGCACCAGGGAGCCGTCCGTGGTGGTGAGGAACACCTGCGCGCCGCTCTTCGCCAGGTAGCTCATCAGGTACGCGTTGCGCTCCGGGTCCAGCTCGCTCGACACGTCGTCCAGCAGCAGCAGGGGCAGGAAGCCCATCGCCGCCTCGAGGTTCTCGATTTCGGCAATCTTCCAGCCGAGCACCAGCGCGCGCTGCTGCCCCTGGCTCGCGTATGCGCGCGCGCTGCGCCCGCCCAGCGTCACCGACACATCGTCCGCGTGCGGCCCCACGGACGTGAAGCCGCGGTCCAAATCCCGGCGCAGGCGCTCGTTCAGCGACTCGCGCAGCGCCGCGGCCAGCGTGGGCTCGTCCGCCGTGGCGAAGTCTCCGCCCAGGTGCGAGGGGTGGTAGCCGTACGTGGCCGGGTCCACCGTGCGGCCGATGGACGCGAAGGTGGCCTGCGCGCGGGGGGCCAGCTCCGCCATCAGCGCGCGCCGCCGCGCGTAGATGCGGGCGCCCGCCTTGGCGAGCGTCTCGTCGTACGCCTCCAGGTAGGCGGCCTCCACCGCATGGCCCTCACGCAGCAGGCGGTTGCGGTTCTTCAGGGCGCGCGCGTACTCGCGGCTCTCGCGCAGGAAGGCGGGGAAGCGGTTGAACACCGCGCGGTCCAGGAAGGAGCGCCGGGCGTCCGGCCCGCCCTTGATGACCTCCAGGTCATCCGGCGTGAAGGCGACGACGGACACGCCGCCGAAGTACTCCTCCAGGCTGGGGGCCTTCTTGCCGTCCACGAAGGCCTGCCGCGTGCCGCCGCCCACCTCGACGGAGATTTCGCGCTCGGCGCCCTTGAGGAGGAAGCGGCCCGTCACGAGCGCGCTCTTCGTCCCCCAGCGGACCAGCTCCGACAGGCGGCCGGCGCGCAGGGGCTTGAGGGTGGCCAGGAAATAGAGGGCCTCCAGCAGGTTCGTCTTGCCCTGCCCGTTCTGCCCCACGGCGATGGTGGAGTGGGGGCTGGGCGAGAGCTGGACCTGGGGGAGGTTTCGGAAGTCCTGGACTTGGAGCGCGAGGAGGCGCACGGCCCCCTCTGTATAATCTTGTCCGCGCCCCGGTGGGGACCTATCTCACTTCACTTCCCCGAGCCGGTCGACGCTGCCTGTCCGGGTGAAGAGCAGGAGGGCTTACGCGCCCACTTCGTGCGCCCCCTCCGGCTCGCCCGTCCCCCAGGGGAGGCGCAGCCGCGCCCTACCCCTCCCCGGAGGACTTCGAGATGCCATCCTCTCGTGCGTAGCCGCGCACCCTCTCCACTTCCTCCTGGAGGCGGACCGAGCCCGGGAGGAGCTGCTCCGCGCGGTCCGCGAGCCGCAGCGCCTTCGCCAACGACTCCCTCGTGCGCTCTCCCGCCCAGGTGCGCAGCATTCCCGCCCAGGCATCCTCCAGCGTCTTCAGTGCCGTCGCGGCGCCTTCCTCCCAGAGCGCCAGGGCTTCGGCCTCACGGTTGCGGAAGACGTCCAGGAAGTAGCCCAGCTCCACGAGAGCGGGAGCACTGCGCCGGGACACGAGGACGGCCTGCTCCAGCAGCCGCTGCACCTCGGTAAAGGCCTCCTCCGCGTCCAGGCCGGGCTCCTCGGCGAGCTGGAGTCGGCGCGCCAGCTCCAGCAGCCCGGGAGCGAACGCGGGGCAGTCTTGGAGCAACTCGCGCAAGAGGCGGAGCTGCTCCAGAGTGGTGTGTCTGGCGTCCCCCGCCTCGCGAATCGACTGGAAGCGCTTCAGCAGTTCTTCGGGAGTCAGGTGGGCCATGACGCCGGGCTCCTCTACAGCTTGTCCATCAATCGGTCCTGCTGCTCGATAAGCTTCTCGGCGAGCCTGAGCTGGGCGTAGGTCGCTTGGCACCTCCCCCAACTTCGTGGTCAGCAGGGAGATACGTGCCATCAACCGGGCCGCGAGATCCCGGGTGATGAGGCCCGCGGCACTCGCCTCGCCAATGAGCGCCTGGGCCTCCGCGAACTGCCCCCGGGCCATGAGCGCAAGAATGCGCGTGTGCACGGAGCTGCCTTTGGCCCGTACCCTCTCCTCTGATTCAGCTTCGGCAACCTGCTGACGGGTGTGGGGCACCGCATGGCCACACCCCGCCCCCAGAGCGCACAGCCAGATTCCGAGGAGCCGATACCGGAAGAGCATGCCTCCTCCTCAAGCCCCTTCGATGGTCGGCTCCATGAGCACCTCCGAGGTGACGCTCTGTCCGATGAAGCAGTACTTGTGCGCCTTCTCGAACATCTCCCGCACCTTGGCCACGTCCGTCCCCGGCGCCACGCGGATGGTCGGCGCCAGCCGGACCTTCGTCACGCGCGTCACCTTCTCCACCGTGTCGATGGTCACCGTCGTGTGGTCCTCGTAGCCGCGCACGTCCAGCCGCACCTTCTTCGCCAGCGACAGGAACGTCAGCATGTGGCACGTCGCCAGGGACGCCCCGAACAGGTCCTCCGGATTCCAGCGCGCGTCGTTGCCCCCGTACGAGGACGCCGCGCTCACCGCGATGTCCTGCTTGCCCTCGGTGCTCGCCACCGCGTCACGGGTGTACTCGGAGGCCGTGGAACCCTCCCAACGAAGCCGCAGCGGAAACTCCTGCATGGTCCATCTCCCTGAACGTTGAAACGTCAGGGGCACCATAGGCCAGCCGGCCGCCGCGGCATCCCTCTTATGAGGCTTGCGCGGCCGGCTCCACCGGACGGAGCGGCAGCTCCACGAAGAACGTGGCCCCCTCGCCGGGCCGGCTCTCCACGCGGATGCTGCCGCCCATCGCCTCCACCAGCGTGCGCACCACGTACAGCCCCAGCCCCAGCCCGCCGTAGTGCCGCTCGGACACCGCGCGCTCGAACTTCTGGAAGATGCGCGCGTGCGAGTCCGCGTCGATGCCGATGCCCTCGTCCCGCACCCGCAGCCGCGCGCGCCCGTCCGACTCCTCCACCTGCACGTGCACCGGCCGGCCCGCACCGTACTTCAGCGCGTTGGACAACAGGTTCGAGACCACCTGCTCCAGCCGCACCCGGTCCCAGCTCCCCACGCACGGCCCGCCGGGCCGCACGTCCAGCGCGCACCCCGCCCGCTCGGCCTCCGGCACGAAGCGCGCCGTCACCTCCTGGACGAGCGCCGACAGGTCCACCTCCTCGCGGAGGATGCGCAGCCGCCCGGTGCTGATGCGCGACACGTCCAGCAGCCCGTCGATGAGCTCCGCCAGCCGCGTCACCTGCCGCTTCATCGCCGCCACCTCGCGCCCGTAGCGCCGTGCCAGCGACGACTCCGGGTCCGCGTCGATGGCGCGCGCCAGCGCATGCAGCCGCAGCCCCAGCGACGTCAGCGGCGTCTTCAGCTCGTGACTGGCGACGGACAGGAACTCGTCTCGCGCGCGGATGGCCTCCTGGAGGTGCCGCTCCACCGTCTTCAGCCGGGTGATGTCCAGGAAGGGCATCACCACCGAGGCCGGGTGCCCGTGCATCGCGGGCAGCGTCTCCGACGAGACGCTGACGACGACGTCCCCCGCCTCCGTGTGCCAGTTGACCTCCAGCCCATCCAGCCGCTCGCCCCGCGCCACCCGGGCCGCCGGCAGTTCCTCCGCCGTCAGGCGCCGCCCCTCCGGGTCCGTGATGTGGAACAACTCCCCGTAGCTCGCGGCGGGCACGCCCTTGGGAAGCATCTGCCCGTGGAGCCGGTCCGCCGCGGCGTTGGAGAAGGTGAGGTCCCCCGAGCCCGGCTCCACCATCACCACCGGGATGGGCATCAGGTCCAGCACCGCCTCCAGCCACTTCTGCTGGTGCTCCACCGCCAGCCGCGCCAGCACCTGCTCCGTCACGTCGGAGGCGAACGTCACCAGCCCGTCCACCCGGCCACTCTCATCGCGGAGCGGCTCGTAGATGATGGTCCAGAACTTCGTCTCGACCTGGCCCTGGCCGTCGTAGTCGAGCGTGACGGGATACTCGTTGGCGACCGCCCGCTCCCCCGACTCCACCACGCCCAGGTGCAGGCTCACCAGGTCCGGGGACAGGTCGGGAATCGCCTCGCGCAGCGTGCGCCCCACCAGCTCGCGCCCTCCCATGAGCTTCTGCAGGAGCGGGTTGGCGAACTCGAAGCGCAGCTCCGGGCCGCGCAGCACGTTGATGGCCACCGGGGCCTGGGTGAAGACCTGGTACAGCTTCTGGCGCTCCGCGTGCTCCGCCTCGCGCGCCACCAGCTCCGCCGTCACGTCCTTGTAGGCGATGGCGATGTGGCTCACCTCTCCACCGCTCGGCGCCAGCGGGAAGCAGTGGCAGGAGATGGCGATGCGGTTGGCTTCCTTCACCTCCACGTGCTCCAGCTCGCGGACGTCGTACCAGAACACCGGCGTCTGGACCGTCTCGCCCGCGAAGGCGCGCCGGAAGTACTCCGTGAGGCCCATCCGCTCGAGCAGCTCGTCGCGAAAGATGTTGTACTCGGGCGGTGGCTCCGCGCCGAACATCGCCCGGTAGGCGGGGTTGATGAGCAGGCAGTGCCCGTCCACCGTGAAGATGGAGTACGCCACGGGCGAGTGGGTGAAGAGCCCCTCCAGCAGGGCGAGCGGGTCCGGCACCGAGGCGAGCTGCTCGCGCAGGGGTCGCGTCCCGGACGAAGCGCGCGAGGAAGAGCCCGAGCGGGTCCGCCGCCGTTCTCCCGCGTGCTGCTGTCCCCGGCCTTCGTGCGTCTTCGCCACAGACGACGGCGTAGCAGAGCGGACGGGGCCCTGCACAGCCCGGGGGGTCCGGGTCATGGGACACCGGCTGTCCGCACGCCGACCCGCGTGACGAGCAGCCTCACGGCGCCGTGCGTCGTGACCCGGTGTCAGGGCTGGCGGCCAGCGGAGCCCATGCCAGGATGCACGTGACATGGCGGAGCCCCTCAAGACCTTCTTCGACGTCCGGCTCGTCGAGCGCCTCGCGACGGCATTGCATGGCGCCTCCCGCGCCTTCCCCCGCGAGTCCTTCCTCCGTGACGCGTCCACCGGCCTGGACGGACACGAGCTGCTCGGCCGAGCGCGGCACATCTCCGAGGCGATGCACCGCGCCCTCCCGCCGGACTACCCGAGCGCGGTGGACGTGCTGGTGCGCTCGCTGGGGCCCGCGCTGGAACGCACCGAGGGCTGGGGCATGGAGGTGTTCTTCTACCTCCCGCACGTCCTCTACGTGGCCACGCACGGCCTGGAGCACTTCGAGGAGTCCCTGCGCGCGCAGCACGCGCTCACGCAGCGCTTCACCGCGGAGTTCTCCATCCGCGCGTACCTGGAGCGCTACCCGGAGAAGACGCTGGCCCGCCTGCGCCAGTGGGCGACAGACCCGAGCGTGCACGTGCGGCGGCTGGTGTCGGAAGGCACGCGGCCGCGCCTGCCATGGGCGCCCCGGCTTCGCGCGTTCCAGAAGGACCCGCGGCCCGTGCTCGCACTGCTGGAGCTGCTGAAGGACGACCCGGAGCTGTACGTGCGCCGCTCGGTGGCCAACAACCTCAACGACATCGGCAAGGACCACCCGGAGGTCCTCGTCCAGGTGGCGAAGGCGTGGCTGAAGGACGCGACACCCGAGCGCGAGTGGCTCGTCCGTCACGCGCTGCGCTCGGCCATCAAGCGTGGAGAGCCCGCGGCGCTGGAGGTGCTCGGCGCGAGGAAGCCCTCCGGCATCGAGGTGCGCGCGACGACGCTGCCGAAGCGGGCCTCGCTGGGAGGCGCGGTGGACGTGCGCTTCGAGGTGGCCAACCGCTCGCGCACGAGCCAGTCCCTGGTGGTGGACCTCGCGGTTCACTTCCAGAAGGCGAACGGCGTGGCGAGGCCCAAGGTGTTCAAGGTGAAGGCCCTCACGCTCGGGCCCGGCCAGGTGGAAGAGGTGGGCAAGCGCGTCTCCTTCGCCCAGCTCACCACCCGACGCCACTACCCCGGCCCGCACCGCTTCGAGGCGGTGGTGAATGGCCAGGGCATGCCGCTGGGCGAGGTGGACGTTAGGGGATGAGCCACGCGGGTGGCGACAAGGAGTGCGACGGATGCAGGCGCAGGTCGTGAGGCTGGAGCAGGCGGAGGTGGGCGCGCGCGTCGCGTTGAAGACACCGGGCGGCGTCGTCTGGGTGTACTGGCCCGGCGAGCCGCCCACGCGTGGACAGTTCACGGACGTGGAGCTCGCCGTCACCCGGGTGCTCACCTGGGGCGAGGAATTGGAGCCCGTCTCCGCCGCCGAGGCTCGCGAGCCCACGCTGGGCTGTCTCGACGGAACACTCGAATCGGTGGACGCGGAGGGCACCGTCACGCTGCGCGTGGGCCCCGCGCGCGTCATCCTCTCCGCCCGGGGTACCCCGCCCGCGCTCGGCAGCCACGTGCGGCTGCGCAACTGCGAAATCACCGCGTACCCGGCCCATCTGTAGGGCCGGGCGGGAGGCCCCGGCCCTCAGCGGGGCCCGAAGGTCTTCACCATCTTGTTGTAGACGCCCATCACCAGCAGCGGCGACACCCACAAGCCCACGAAGCGCGCGGCGCGCTCGCGGCCCCCAATCTCCAGCGCCACCGAGGCGGCCATCGCGCAGAAGCTGGAGAAGAGGAACACGTGCGACGGCACCTTGGCCGTCTGCTGCTCCAGCAGGCGGGTGAGCGAGTCCTCGGTGTGCTCGGCCCGGACCACTGGAGGCGCCACGTACTCCTTCTCTGAAGCCTCACTCGCCGGATTGACGTCCATTCCCATGCTCCCTCCCTGAGCGGGCAGGCAGGCCCGCCCCGCATCCCCTCCGCTCCGAGTCCAGCAGCGCCATGCAGCCGGACGGAGCGGTCCCCATCATGGTGGGGCTGAGCACGGGAAAGGGCGAGATGGAGAGCGAATCGATAAGTGACGAGAGCGGCCAGACAGCCGACCTCCTGCTCCCCGAGCAGGGCGCGGGGCCGCTGCTGCAACGCGATTACTGGGCCGTCGTCCAGGACTGCCAGCACCCGCCGTCCACGGTGATGGACTGGGTCTGCCGCCGTTTCCCAGAGTTCGCTCCGGCCGAGCTATGCGTCTTCCACCGCGCGGACGAGGAGCCCGAGGGTGAGCCGCTGGAGCTGGGTGACGAGCTGACGGTGAAAATCCAGGGCGCGGGCACGTTCGGCGTGCGCGTCATCCACAAGGATGCGCAGAGCCTCACGCTCGCCACCCTGCCTGGCCACCCGGAGGCGGGGCGCATCACCTTCGGGGCATACCGGAACGACCACGACGACGTCATCTTCCACATCCGCAGCCGGGCCCGCTCCGGCTCGCTCTTCCACTACGTGGGATTCGTGGGCGGCGGTGAGGCGATGCAGACCAACACCTGGACCGAGTTCGTGCTGCGCGTCGCCTGCACCGCCGGCGAGGGTGTGCTGGGCGTCATCCACGCGGACACCACGGAGCTGGAGGACGAGCCCGAGGGCTCGGACCCGGTGCACGACCCGACTTTCGTCGCGAAGGGAGACTAGGCGCATGATTGAGTGGCGGTGGTTCTCCAGCTGGAAGGAGGAGGAACTGGTGCCCCGGCTGGAGCGGGCACGCGCGTTGCGCCGCAACTTCGAGGCGGGCGACGGCGAGATGACGATGGACGCGGGCTGGAGCCAAGTGCACTCCGTGGGAGTGCTGGGCCACGAGCCGCCCGGACCGCCCCGCCCCGACGGCATCTTCGAGCGCTCGCGCAAGGTGCTGGAGACGTTCGACTTCTCCGACCCGCGCATCGTCCGCTGGCACTTCTCCGCGGAGGAGCCGCTCAAGGGCCGCACGGTGCTCCTGGAGCTGAAGTCGCTGGACCAGAAGCTGCGCTACCTGTGCGCGGTGCGCGTGGGCGGCACGCGCCTGGAGCACGGCGAGAAGTGCAGCGTCTATGGCTTCAGCTTCGAGACGCTGCAGGGCCACATCGAGTGCGGGCGCGAGTGGTTCCTCCTGAAGAAGGACCACGAGAGCGGCGAGGTGAAGTTCCACATCGAGGCGGCCTGGCGCCCGGGGGAGTTCCCCAACTGGTGGAGCCGCCTGGGCTTCACGATGGTGGGGCGGCGCTACCAGCGCGCATGGCACCGGCTGACGCACGTGCGCCTGCGCGAGCTGACGCGGCGCCGTCCGGACCTGGTGGGCCAGCCGGCGCGGCGCGGAAGGCTGGCGCACTCCGGCCACGAGCTGGAGCTGGGGCCCGTGCAGTTCTACTCGCAGCGGGCGACGGGCCAACGCAAGACGCAGGTGGACGAGGAGGTGGAAGCCGTGAACCGAGGATTCATTCTGACGCCGCTGGGCCTGGGGGTGCTGGCCGGCATGCGGAGCATGAGCGCGCCCACGTTGGTGAGCCAGCGGCTGTCCAAGGAGCCGGGCCCCAAGAGGGATCCGCTGTCCGAGGCGCTGGCGAAGCCGTGGGTGCCGAAGGTGCTGGGCGCGCTCGCGCTGGGCGAGCTGATTGTGGACAAGCTGCCGAAGACGCCCGCGCGCGTGAAGTTCGCCCCGATGGCGGGCCGGGTGTTCACGGGCGTGTTGGCCGCGGTCTCGTCGGTGGCGGGCCAGAAGAAGAGCGTGGTGGCGCTGGCGGGCGTGCTGGGCGGCGCGGCGGCGGTGGCGTCCGCGTGGGCCTTCTACTCGCTGCGCACGGTGGCCACGAAGCGCTTCCGCGTGCCCAACGTGGCGGCGGCCTTCGCGGAGGACGCCCTGGTGGCGGCCATCGGCTCGCGGCTGATGCCGGTGGTGGAGACGCGCGCGTAGGGCCCTTCGACGAGGGCCCGGCCGCCGGGTGTTTCCTCAGCCCAGCGGCAGCGAGACGGTGAAGGCGGCGCCAGCGCCGGGCCTGCTGGCCAGCGTGACGCCGCCGCCGTGGGCCTCCACGACCTGCTTCACGAGCCACAGGCCGAGCCCGAAGCCCCCGGCGAAGGCGCGCGGGCCCTCGGCCTGGGTGAAGCGCTCGAAGATGCGCGCGTGCTCGCGCTCCGGGATGCCCGGGCCGCTGTCGCGGACCGTGACGTGGGCGTGGCCGTTGGACTCCGTGACGTGGATGTCCACCTTCGAGCCGGGCGCGTACCGCACGGCGTTCTGGAAGAGGTTGGTGAAGACCTGCTCCAGGCGCATGCGGTCCCACTCGCCGGTGACGGGGTCGACGGCGTGGACGGACACCTCGCAGCGGGCGCGCGCGAACTCCTCGGCGAAGCGCTCGGCGGTGTCGGCCACCAGCACGGAGAGGTCGAACCGCTCGCGGCTCATCGAGAGGGCATTGGCGTCCGCGCGTGACACGTCGAGCAGGTTGTTCACCAGCTTGTCCAGGCGGCCGCACTGCTCGCGGACGCGATGGAGGCGCGCGGTGAGCTGCTCGGTGGCGAGCGCGCCGCCTTCGTGCGCCCGGAGGATGCCCTGCACGTAGAGCTGCAGGGAGGTGATGGGTGTCTTGAGCTCGTGCGAGGCGACGGAGAGGAACTCGTCCCGCGCGGCGACCGCGCGCTGGAGCTCCGCGGTGCGCTCCTGGACGCGGTGCTCCAGCTCGAGGTTGAGCCGGTACAGCTCGTCCTTGGCCCGCTTGAGCGAGGCGCTCTCCAGCACCTGCCACTCCCCGGCGCGGCGGGTGAGCGCGAACTGGTGGTTGGCGACGACATCGAGGATGTCATGCGGCTGGCAGCGGCCGAGGCAGTAGCTGCACATGCCGATGATGCGGTGGCCGGCGAACGTCTTGGAGACGCGGGCCTCGTAGTCGACGAAGCCGTCCCAGTCCGAGCGCTCGACCCAGTAGGTGTTGCCGGTGAGCCGCAGGCCCGCGAAGCCTTTCGTCAGCGCCTGCTCCGCCTGGTCCACCCAGCCACGCAACGTGGACTCCGCGTCCGTCTTGCCGGTGCGGATGTACCAGTCCTCATGGTCGAGGACCTCGAGCTGGCCGGTGCGCAGCCGCTTCTCCAGGTCCGGCACGGCGTTACGGAGCGCCGTCTTGGCATCCTCGGCGCGCAGGGGATCGCAGGTGACCCACAGGCACTTCTCGTGGGCGTCCAGGCCGGCCTTGAAGTACGGAACGAGCGAGTCCACCAGGTCCTCGCGGTCCCCATAGAACTGGCAGAAGTGCGCGCCCCACGGCAGCTCGCCCACGGCGCTCAGTCCGCTCGGCCTCGTTTCCGTCAGGTTCATGAACGCAATCCCATGGCAGGTTGGAGAGAGGAAGTAACCGGACCGGTTCCTATTTCATGCACTACACCAGTTCAGGGGGGGCTGCACGCTCGGCCGCCCCCTGGACGTTCCGTTCCCGGCAGAGCGCGACGGGAGCACGTCGGAGTCCCGCCAGCAGGCCTGCCCGCCAGCCTGACGGCTTCGTCCCGTGCTCACCCGTCCGAGGGCGTGTGCCTCCGCGAGGTCCGCGCCGTGGAACCAGCCCGCGTCAGGTCAACGCGAAGCGAGCTCAGGTCCGACGCGACGCCGATGCTCGAGCGGCGTGCACCAGCGCGGCGAGGTCCTTCACGTCAGCGCCCACGTCCGCCGCGGGCGGCCGGGCGCGAGCGGGTGAGAACAAGCGTGCCGGCGTCTGCTCCTGGCCGCGCAGGAGGATGAACAGGCGCAGCGCGTCGCGCAGCCGCTCCACGTCCGGGCCCTCTTCACCCCGGGCCCGCTGCGCCGCGCTCCACAGCCGCGCCCACGCGGTCTCCTCGTTCCACGCGCCCGAGGGACGCTCGCGGGACAGGGCCGCCAGCTCCGCGGCCAGCTCGAACAGGCCCGCGCGCGCGTCGCTGAAGGCCTCGCACGCCTCCAGCCTCGCCTCGCGAGCCTCTCCCGGCGCGGCGCCCTCACGCACCGCCAGCCACACGAGCAGCTCCGGCACCTCCGCCTCGCGCGGCACCACCGGAGCCAGCCGCGTCTCCAGCAGCGCGCGCAGCCGGGCCCGCGCCACGCCATGCCAGAACGCCGCGTGCAGCAGCAGCTCCGGCCCGCTCCGGGGCACCTGCAGTGGCGCACGTGGCGCCCGCCGCTCCAGGAACTCCTTCACGCGCCCACTCGTGTCGAAGTGCTCCAGCCGCCGCCACAGCGCCGCCAGCGCGGACTCCGCCAGCGGCAGGGCGCGCCGCAGCTCATCCGCTTCGGACACACTGAAGGGCAGCACCACTTCGGGCGCGGGCCGCTTGAAGACCCGCTCGAACACCTCCGCGGCGGCGCACGCGGCGCGCAACTCCGGAAGATTGCGCGGCAGCAGCTCCACCGCTCGCGCCCAGGTGCGCCGGCCCAGCAGCGGCCCCGCCTCCAGCACCACCTCTTCCAGCTTCAGCAGCGCCTCGCCGAGCGTCTCCGGCCGCTCCGCCTCCGGCAGCCGCTTGAGCGCCAGGTGCAGCACGGCCTCGCGCAGCCGCTCCACCTCGGCCATCAGCTTCATGGGAGCGGCGTGGTGCGGCCAGCCCTCGGCGGTGGCGCGGCGCTTCAGCGCGGCGAGCGCGACCTCCACCTCCGGCTGGACCTGGGCCACCTCGCGCAGCAACTCGAAGTGCGCCCGCACCCGGTCCTTCCAGAAGAAGGCATCGAGCATGCCCCGCAGGGCCCGGTAGCGCAGGCGCGTCGCCTCGAGGAGGTCCGCGCGGTCCTCCAGCCGTGCGCGCAGGTTGTCCGGATGCGTCGCCACGCCCCCACTATAGGAGGGCGCCCGCCCGGTGGCAGGCCCCCTGCCCTCGTGGATCCACGGGAGTGAACGGTGTGGATCCGCGAAGCCCCACCAGGCAACGGATGCCCGGCGGGGATGTGCCACCTCAGACGCGCATCGGCATCACGACGGCGGTGAAGCTGCGGTCCCCGGGTGCGTGGAGGACGCCCGGGCTGTGCTCGTCACCCAGCTCGAAGGACACCTCGTCCGTGTCCGTCACGGCGAGCACGTCCATGAGGTAGCGCGCGTTGAAGCCGATGGTGATGCCGTTGCCCCGGTAGGCCAGCTCCAGCACGTCCTTGGCCTCGCCCAGGTCCGGGTTGCTCGCGGTGATGAGGAGCTTGTTGTCCTCCAGGCCGATGCGCACCGCGTTGCTCTTGTCCGCCGACAGGAGCGCGATGCGCTTGAGGCCCTCGAGGAAGCGCGTCTTCGGCACGAGGACGACCTTCTCGCCCTCCTTGGGGATGACGCGCTGGTACTCGGGGAACTGCCCGTCGATGAGCCGCATCACCATGGACAGGCCCGGCTTCTTGAACAGCGCCGAGTTCTCCGCGAAGCCCAGGTGGCACTCCGCGTCCGGGGCCTCGTCCAAGAGGCGCTTGAGCTCCATCAGGCCCTTGCGGGGGATGATGACGCCGCTCTTGAGCTTGAAGTCGCCCGACATCTCCCGCTCGATGAGCGACAGGCGGTGACCGTCCGTGGCCACCATGCGCACCTTGCCGCCGGACTGGGGCTCGAAGAAGACGCCATTCAGGATGTAGCGCGTCTCGTCGCTGGAGATGGCGAACTGCGTCTTCTTGATCATCTCCAGGAGGGTGTTGCCGCCCACCTGCACCATGGGCGCGCTCTCCTCCTTGGGCAGCTTGGGGTACTCCTCCGCCGCCATGCCGACGATCTTGAAGTGCGCCGAGCCGCTGGAGATGTCGACGTAGTTGTTGGCCAGCTTCTTGAGCGTCACCTGCGCGTCCGGCAGGTTCTGCACGATGTCGAAGACGTACTTGGCGCTGAGCGTGACGGCGCCCGTCTTGATGACCTCGGCGGGGTGCTCGGAGACGACGCCGATGTCCAGGTCGAACGCGGTGACGGTGACCCCGCTCTTGGTCGCGTTGACGAGCACGTTGGCGAGGATGGGCATCGTCGTCTTGCGCTCCACGATGCCCTGGGCGCGGTGGAGGGCCTTCTTCAGCTCGTCGGCGGCGATGCGGAATTCCATCGGAAGGTGTCCTTACAGGTCACGGCCCGCGGGGCCGATCAACGAGGCCGGATGTAGCCCCTGACTCGTGGGACGTCAATGAACGCGGGGAGGCTGATTGAGATCATTGTCCACGCCCGGGCGGGCCGTGCGGCCACTCCCCGTCTCCCTGTCCGGAGGTTCAGCTCCCACCCACCCAGCTGACCGCCGGTCACCGGCACCTGGAGACGTGAGCGGACTGGCCCCTACCTTCAATGCGGAGGACACTGCCCTCCCATCCCCATGTCGGAGC
>NZ_JABBJJ010000134.1 GCF_012933655.1 Pyxidicoccus fallax
CCCGTACCCCTCCCGCCGTGCTGCCCGGCCCCAATGACACCTGCTGGTGCGGCAGCGGCACCAAGTACAAGAAGTGCCACCGCGGCGCCGACGCCGCCGAGGCCCGGAAGAAGGGCCCCGAGGTGGCTCGCAAGGGCGTGCGCCCCGGCGTCATCAGCCCGCGCCGCGAGGTGCCCATCCACATCCCCCGCCCGGACTACGCCCTGACGGGCCGGCCCTCGCGCCGCGCGGCGGGCTCGGACATCAAGACGCCGGACGTCATCGCCCGCATGCGCCGCGCCTGCAAGGCCGCCGCCGAGGTGCTCCAGGAGGTGGCCGCCCACGTCCGCCCGGGCATCACCACCGACGAGCTGGATGCGCTGACGCACGAGGCCTACATCAAGCGCGGCGGCTACCCGAGCACCCTCGGGTACCACGGCTTCCCCAAGTCGCTGTGCACCTCCGTCAACGAGGTCATCTGCCACGGCATCCCCGACAGCCGGCAGCTCGAGGACGGGGACATCATCAACCTGGACATCACCATCTTCCTGGATGGCGTCCACGGGGACTGCTCGGCCACCTACTTCGTCGGCAACGCGGACGAGGAGAGCCAGCGGCTGGTGAAGGTGACGCGCGAGTGCCTCGACGTCGGCATCGCCGCGGTGAAGCCCGGCCGGCCCATCAGCGACATTGGCCGCGCCATCGAGGACCACGCCACGAAGAATGGCATGAGCGTGGTGCGCGCCTACTGCGGCCACGGCATCGGCGAGACGTTCCACACGTCCCTGCAGATTCCCCACTATTACGAGCCGGACGCGAACACCGTCATTCAGCCCGGCATGATTTTCACGGTGGAGCCGATGATCAACCTCGGCGGCTGGGGCAGCCGCACGTGGGACGACGGGTGGACCGCCGTCACCGTCGACGGCAGCCGCAGCGCCCAGTTCGAGCACACCATCCTCGTCAACGACACGGGCGCCGAGATTCTCACGGTGCCCTGAGCGACGCGTCCGCGGGCACGGGCAGCCGGTGGATTCGGCTGCGCGCGCTCGCGAGGACGCAGAGCAGCACCAGGAGCGCGGCACCCACCGTGTCGCGCCCCACCGGCTCGCCGAGCAGCACCGCGGACGCGCCCAGCGTGAGGAGCGGCTGCAGGAGCTGGAGCTGGCTCACCCGCGCCACGCCGGCCAGCGCCAGTCCCCGGTACCACGCGAAGCAGCCCAGGAACATGCTCACGCCGGAGACGTATGCGAAGCCGGCCCACGCGCGAGGGCTCGCCGTCAGCAGGCGGGCGTCCACGCTCAGCCCGACGATGGGCAGCAGCACCGGCGCGGACAGCACCAGCACCCAGCACAGCACGCGCCAGCCGCCCAGCTCGCGGGAGAGGGCCCCGGCCTCGGCGTAGCCCACCGCCGCGGCGGCCACCGCGAGCAGCACCAGCCCGTCTCCCGACGTGGGCGCCCCGGCCCCCTGCGCCACGGCGAAGGCGAGCACGGCCACGAGGCCCGCGGCGCTGGCGAGCCAGAATGCGGCCGAGGGGCGCTCGCGGGCGCGGAACACCGCCGCCACCGCCGTGGCCGCGGGCAGCAGGCCCACCAGCACCGCGCCGTGGGAGGCTGGCATGTCCTTCAGCGCATGCGCCGACAGCAGCGGGAAGCCCACCACCATGCCGGCGGAGATGAGCGCCAGCCGGGGCCAGTGCCGCCGCTCCGGGAGCTTCTCGCGCTTCACGGCCAGCAGCACGCCCGCGAGCACCGCCGCCACCAGCGCGCGGCCGAGGCCCACCACCGTGCCGCCCAACTCCGGCACCGCGACGCGCGTCGCCGGCAGCGTCAGGCTGAAGGCCAGCACCCCCAGCGCGCCGAGGAGGAGTCCCTCGCGTGTCCTTGCCTGTTCCGTCAGGGTGTGTGCGCTTCCGGCCCGTGCGGGCGTGCTTCCTGGGTGCATGGTGTGGGTGCCTCGTGGGTGCCTGGTGGTGATGTCGTGGCGTGTGACCGTGTCCCGTGAGCCCGAGTGCCCCGCGATGTCGCTCGCGCTCCCGCCTGTGACGCCGTGGCGCATGCACGCGGCCCATGAGGCCAGACGTCACGCGATGCCGCTCGCGTGCCCGCGGGGTCTGGCTGGGTATGCGCTCGCGGCCCTGGGGCCTGGCAGTCAGGTGGCGTTGCCCTTGCCTGTCCCGTCAGGACGCGCACGCCGCCGCCTCGCCGCTCCTGGCGGACGGCCCGCGAGACACGCGGAAGCGCGTCGGCTTCAGCGCCTGCGCCACCACGTGCCCGGCCGCTTCCAGTCGCACGGTGTCCCCGGGCCCCAGCACGTAGTCCCGCGCGTCACCCTCGCACGTGAGCCACAGCTGGCCGTCGCCGCAGGTCAGCGCCAGGGCCTCATGCGGGTGCGCGCGCAGGCTCCACATGGCGCCTCGCTCCAGCCATACCGGCCCGGCGCCGCCGTCCCCAGGCGCTCCCGTCCTCCGGCGCCTCGCGAGCAGCCGCAGCCAGTCGTGAAAGGTGATGGGCAGTGTCAACGTCATCGCCGCGTCCTCCTGTCGCGCCCAACATGCTCCCGGCGGCGCGGGCAGAACAGATGCAGCGACTTTCGATTGTGACCAGCACAGTCGAAACAGCGTAAACTGTACCGGTCACTGTATCGGTCAGGTGTATCTGGGCAGCGGGACGCGAGCCGATTACCGATGACGGCTGGGGCGGCACACCCCGGGAGGACACGCATGGGCGCGCTGGCACACAAACCGAAGCTGTACGAGCAGGTCGCCGAGCGGCTGGGAGACGCCATCGCCGCGGGCACGCTGCGGCCCGGGGACCGGCTGCCGTCCGTGCGCCAGCTCAGCCTGCGTGAGCGGGTGAGCATCTCCACCGTGCTCCAGGCGTACCTGCACCTGGAGTCCATCGGCCTCATCGAGACGCGGCCGCAGTCCGGGCACTACGTGCGCCGCCGCGAGCGTCCCCGGCTCGCCGAGCCGCAGGTGTCCCGGCCCGCCGCGAGCGCCACTCCCGTGCCCGTCACCGTCAGCGCGCTGGTGGCCCGCGTGTACCGGTCCGCGCACGAGCCGCGCCTCGTCCAGCTGGGCGCCGCGTGGCCCGCGCCGGAGCTGCTCCCCGTCAAGCGGCTGCACCGCGAGCTGAACGCCCTCACCCGCGAGGCCGGGGACGCCGGCATCGGCTACGACCTGCCTCCCGGCTGCCTGGAGCTGCGCCAGCAGCTCGCGCGCCGCTCGCTGGACTGGGGCTGCTCGCTGGCCCCCGAGGACTTCGTCACCACCTGCGGCGCGTCCGAGGCCGTCCACCTGTGCCTGCTGGCCGTGGCGCGCACCGGGGACACCATCGCCATCGAGTCCCCCGCGTACTACGGCACGCTGCAGGCCATCGAGTCGCTCGGGCTGCGCGCGCTGGAGATTCCGAGCAGCCCCCGGCACGGCATGGAGCCGGACGCGCTGCTGGCCGCGCTGGAGCGGCGGCGCGTGGCCGCCGTGCTGGTGGTGCCCAGCTTCAGCAACCCGGTGGGCAGCTGCATGCCCGAGGAGCACCGCAAGCGCATCGTGCAGATGCTCGCCGAGCGCGACATCCCCCTCATCGAGGACGACATCTACGGCGACCTGCACTTCGGCCCGGAGCGTCCGCGCACGTGCAAGTCCTTCGACACCACGGGCAACGTGATGCTGTGCGGCTCGTTCTCGAAGACGCTCGCCCCGGGCTTCCGCGTGGGCTACGTGGCGCCGGGCCGCTTCAGGGACCGCGTGGAGCTGCTCAAGTTCTCGCACACGGTGGCCACGGGCACGCTGCCGCAGCTCACGATTGCGCGCTTCCTCCAGGAGGGAGGCTACGACCGGCACCTGCGCGCGCTGCGCCGCCGGCTCGCCGCCCAGGTGGAGCGCATGGCCGAGGCCGTGGCCGAGTTCTTCCCCGAGGGCACGCGCGTGGCGCGCCCCTCGGGCAGCTCGCTCTTGTGGGTGGAGCTGCCGCCGCGGGTGGACGCGCTGGCGCTGCACGCCAAGGCGCTGGAGGCGGGGGTGAGCATCGCGCCCGGCCCCATCTTCTCCGCGCGGCCGGACTCGTACCGCAACTTCGTCCGGCTGAGCTGCGGCCACCCGTGGACGCCGCGCATCGAGGGCGCCATGTCCACGCTGGGCAGCCTCGCGCGCAGCCTGGCGTGAGCGCGGCGCTTCAGCGGACGACGAGCAGCCCGGAGCCCTCCTGGCCCGCGCGGTCCACCGCCTTCGACACCGCGTCGAGCGCGGCGGCCGCGTCTCCCCGGCTCGCGCGCGATAGCGTCCGCTGGAGCAGGGACGTGAAGCGGGCCATGGCGCGCACCGGCTTGTAGCGCGGCGGGCCGCCCAGGTGCTCGCGCAGGTCATCGCGCACCTGCCGGACCTCCGCGCGCGTCCAGTACCCCAGCGAGGCCACCTCGCGCTGCAACTGGATGCCCACGCCCAGCTCCGTCCACGGGGCCCGGCCCCAGACGAGGTGCCGCCACAGCTGCTGCGTCCTCCCGGGGCAGGCCGAGCCGACGACGGCCTCCGCCGCCCGGAGGTCCTTGTCGTCCACGCTCCGCTCGGTGGCCTTCATCAGCACGTCGTCGGCCCCGAGCCCTCCCCGGGCGAAGAACTCGGCCAGCTCGTCGAGCAGGTCCACCGCCACGTCATCGAAGGGGGAGGGCAGCGGCTTCTTCAGCGCCGAGGCGCCGTGCTCGCGGAGGTGGTCCACCGCGCCCTGGATGTCGCGCAGGTACGTCTCCAGGTCCTCCCGTACGTCCTCCTGTAGTTCCCTGGCCGCCTGGGCGGTCAGGGGCCCCTCGCCGTCGGTCCACTCGCGCACGAACCACTTCCGGAAGGAAGCGAGCCGGGCCGGGGTCAGCACGTCGAGGAGGCCCTCGGGCGGGGTCAGCAGGAACTGGACGCTCATGGCCCTGTTCTACCCCGGGACGTGGCCCCGGGGTGGGGTGGTGAATCCGGCCTCAACCGCGCCGGGTCGCCTGGGGCACGTCGATGTGCAGCTCGACACGGCGGTTGGCGGAGCGGCCATCCGGGGTGTCATTGGGCGCCACGGGCTGCGTCTCGCCCTGGCCGAGCACCATCATCTGCCTGTCGTCCACGCCGCGCCCGCGCAGCACGCGCTGCACCGCCTCCGCGCGGCGCAGCGACAGGGCCTCGTTGTAGGGCTCCGTGCCGCGGCTGTCCGTGTGGCCCTCAATCGTGATGCGGTCATCGGGGTACTTCGAGAGGATGTCGCCCAGCTGCGTGAGCTGCGACACGGCCTGGTCGGTGAGGACGGCGCTGTTCGTCTCGAAGAGCAGCTCGCTGTCCAGGTTGACGAGCAGGCCGCGGTCGGTCTTGCGCGTCTCCGCGACCTTGTCCAGCTCCTGGGCGCGCTTGTCGAGGTAGTTGCCCACGCCGGCACCCACGGCCGCGCCCGCCGCCGCGCCCACGGCCGCGCCCTTCCAGCCACCCGCCACGGCGCCCGCGCCCGCGCCGACGATGCCGCCCGCCGCCGCGCCCGTCGCGGTCCGCTTGCCCGGCGTCGCGCAGCCACCCGCGCCCAGCATCGTCGCCGAGAGGAGCACCGCCGCCGCCGTCTTCCGAACCGTCGCGTTCTTTCGAGTCGTCACGTGAAGCCTCCTTGTCACTGGCTTGGAAGGCTCCACACGGTGGACATTCAATCGCCCGTTGGCGCGGGGGTGGCGGTTGCCTGGTGCCCAGGCGTCACGGCTCGCGTGCCCGTGGGGAGGGTGAAGCGCCACGCGCTCGGTAGCATGGCCGCACACCGAGCCAGCGTCAGGACCGCCACCCCGAGTGCCGAGCGCGTCCGGCTCGCGGGAGGTTCTGCCGCCCGGCTTCCCCGGCGTCACCACACGAGGGTGTGCGTGTACTTGAGGAGAAGCGCCCGGTTGTTGTTCTGCGGTGCCACGCGCTCGGTGGGATCCGACAGGCCGCGGGTGAGCCGCTCGTCGTAGACGAGCCAGAAGTCCTGGCCCTCGCGCACGTGGTAGCGCAGCCGCGCGTTGAAGCTGGCCCGCTTCACCACGCTGCTGTACTGCGCCAGCGTGCTCAGCGACAGGTGCGGGTCCAGCGCCACCTGGAGCCGCAGCCGGAAGATGTGTGAGTCCAGGGCCTGGTCGCGCTCAGGCGCGCGGAAGGCGTCGAGCTGGTACTCGGCTCCCACGTTGAGGTGGCGCGAGGCATTCCACGTGGGCCCCAGCGTCACGCCGATGCTGCGCCCGTCGTAAAGCCCGCCCGCCTCGACGGCGATGTCCGTACGCAGCCGGTAGCGGCTGGCCATGCCGTACTCCGCGCGGACGCGCTGGAAGGTGTAGCGCCCGGCGAGAATCGCCGCGTCTCCGCCCAGGAGGAACTCCGTCGCCACGTCCTCCGTTCGCAGCGAGCCCGACAGCGCCAGCTCCGAGCCACCCTGCGTCTCCATCCGCAGGAAGGGCTCGGCCAGCGCCGTCTCCACCACCCGGTCCGAGTTGCGCTGCCACACCTCGCCCGTGGTGCCCAGGCGGATGCGGCGCAGCGGCGAGGCCTCCGACAGCAGCCACTCGTATTGCAGCGCGCCGTCCGCCCAGCGCACGTCGCGGCGCGGCTCGAAGCCCAGCGGCGCCACGTAGCCGTCTCCCACCCAGTTGAGCCCGAGCCGGTAGCTCAGCCCCGCGGCTCGCCGGCGCTGCCAGTCCACCAGCAGCCGGCCTCCCCGCCCGGACGGCGGCGTCACCTCGGAGTCCGCGTCCGTCACCGGCGCCCGGCCCCAGCGCGTGCTCTGTGCCCACTTCACGCTGAGGTACTCGTCGCCAATGACGCGCAGCACGGAGTCCACGCCGTAGGCCAGCGCGGAGCGACCGTCGCCGTCGATGCGCGTGGTCAGCATCACGCCCACGCTGGAGCGCGGGTCTCCGAGCTGCCTGCGCACGCGCACGACGCCCATGTTCTCCGTGGGGCGCTCCTGGGTGGACAGCGCCTGCATGTCCAACAGGCCGAAGTCCCACGCGCCCGTGCGCCCCACCAGCCGCGCACCGCCGAGCAGCGGCACAGGCTGGCCGTCCACGAGCCCGATGCTGCGGCTGTTGAAGAGCCGCCCGTCACCGGACAGCCCGAAGGAGAAGACGCTCGCGCGCTCCAGGAAGAACTGGCGCTTCTCCGGGAAGAAGAGGGGGAAGCGCGTGAGGTTGATCTGCTCGTCGTCCGCCTCCGCCTGGGCAAAGTCCGTGTTCACCGTGATGTCGAGCGTGGTGTTGCTCGACACGCCGAGCTTCGCGTCCACGCCGACGTCGGCGCGCAGTCCGCGTCGCTGCAGGCCGAGGGTGCGCGTCTCGCCGGGGCGCTGGCGCTGCGTGTAGCCGCCCAGCGTGTACGGCGTCACGTAGACGGCGCGGCGGCCGTCCACGCCCCGCAGCACCACGTCCTGGAGGCGCGAGGGCTTGGCGTAGGCGCGCGGCCAGCGCGGCGGGACGTCCGGCCAGATGTGGCGCTCGTTGTGGCGCGCGAGCCAGCGGTACACCGACAGCCCCATCACCACCTGCCCGCCCTCGTCCTGGAAGCCGAGCGTGGAGAAGGGGATGCGCATCTCCGACGTCCACCCGTCCGCCGTGCGCTGGGAGGCCGCCTCCCAGTGGCCGTTCCAGCTCCAGTCCGCCTCGCCGCTGGCCATGTCCGCCACCACCGTGCCGTCCACGCGGATGCCGGTGGGCGTGGTGTAGAACCAGAGCGCGGTGTCCTCGTCGTTGAAGGCGTCCACGATGAGGCCGACCGTGTCGTCCCCGTTGTACTGGTCGCGGTAGAGCGAGTTGCCGCGCACGTCGTCCGGCAGCGAGTCCGACAGGCGCGCGGCCACGTACAGGGCGCCGTCGTCATAGGCGATGCGAATCTCCGTCCGCTCGGCGGGGGCCTTGCCGTACACGGGCTCGTAGACCGAGACGGGCAGCGACGGGATGGACTCCCACGCCAGTTCGTCCAGGCGGCCGTCCATGATGATGGGGCCGGACAGGCGGCCCAGGTCCATCGGAACCTGCGCTCCCGCGACGCTCGCACCCAGCACGCTCGTCAGGAGCAGCAACCGCATCGCGACTCGCGATGACACCGAACTCATGCGTCCTGCACCCCGCTCACGTGGCACGTCTGCCCACCGCGACGACATGACGGCTGCTGCCCGGACACCCGGCGCGCCCGCTGGCTGAGGCCGCGACGCGGTCCGCGGTGAAGTCGGGCTCATGTGTCCTGCTCCCCTCGCACCCAGTACGCACGCCAGTGGCTCGCACTGACCTGCGTGCCGTGACCTGCGCTCGGCACGTACGACAGTTGCCGCGGCGCCGCTCGGGGTGACGTCGGGTTCATGCACCTTGCTATCCAGCCCTGGCACGCACGCCAGCGGCGCGCGCGATCTGGCTCGTCCTGACGTGAGCCTCATGTTTCCTGCGCCCCGCGCGCCACCAGCCGGCCTCGCGCGCCGAGCGCCGCGACCATCGCCGACGACGTGAGCCCCACGCCGACGAGCAGCAGCCACGCCGCCGCGCCGCCGCGCTCCATCAGGTGGCCCGTCACGAGGTTGCCCAGCGCCGCGCCCAGGCCCGCGGCCAGGTAGTAGACGCCGTAGTACGTGCCCAGTCGCCGCTCCCCGGCGAGCAGCGACACCATGTCCATGGAGAAGGGGAACGCCACCATCATCCCCAGCGTGAGAATCGCCGTGGTGACGAGCACCATCGCCGTCACCACCTGCGGCGACGACCGGCCTGGCACCATCAACACCGCCATCGGAAGGAAGGCCACGCCCATCAGCGTGAGGCCCCGGACAATCGCCGAAGCGGGCGTCCACCGCCTCCGGCAGAACGCCGTGACGCGCACCTGGAACAGCACCATCAACACCCCAGAGAGGATGAACACCGACCCCACCCCCCGAGGCCCCTGCCGCGCCGAGTCCAGCGCCAGCGGCAGCGCGAGGTACAGCTGGTTGAACAACACCGCGTACCCCGCCATCGCCACCGCGAAGATGACGAAGTCCCGGTGTGCCAGCACCTCGCGCCACCCGTGCCACACCGGCGCCTTGGCCCCAGCCTCCGTGCCGCGCTTCTCGGGCAGGTACCGCCGCAGCAGCACCGCCCACAGCAGGAACAGCCCCGACGCCGTGAAGGCCAGCCGGCGGAAGTCCGAGCCCAGCACCCCCATGCCCAGCAGCGGCCCCAGCAGCGCCCCCGCCTGCGACAGCATCGCGGAGAGGGCGAAGGCCGCCGGACGCTCCTCGCGCTGCAGGCCGGACAGGTACGCCTTCATCGCCGGCGTGAAGAGCGCCGCCGCCCCGCCCGTCAGCACCGACGCCACCGCGAGCGCCGGCACCGACTGCGACAGCCCGAACAGCGCGAACGCCCCACTGCGCACCAGACAGCCGAGGACGATGAGCGAGCGGTACTCACCCCGGTCCGCGAGCGTGCCCCCCACGAGGTAGAGGCCCTGCTGGCTCAGGTTGCGCAGCCCGAGGATGAGCCCCACCAGCCATCCGGAGACGGCCAGCGAGGACAGGTGCCCCGCCAGGAAGGGCACCAGCATGTAGAAACCCAGGTTGAAGCCCAGGTCGCACCCCAGCAGCATCCGCACCGTGGGGTTCGCCGCGCGCAGCTGCGCCAGCGCTCCCAGCGAGCGGGCCGGGGGACTCGTCGCCTCGGCCATGGCTCACTCGACCTGGATGTCCAGCCGCGACACGGCCCACTCCGCCTTCCGCCGCGCGCCGAGCCCGTTCCGGTCCACCGCGATGACGTGCCCCATGAAGTCGTTGTTGTCCTGGGGCGCGCGCAGCGTCTTGCCCACCACGTCGTCCACCACCAGCCGGTGGATGTCCGAATCTCTCCGAACCTCGTCCGCCCCCCGGATGGACACGACGCGGCCGCCGCGCGGAGGCAGGAGGAAGTGCACCGCCGCGCTGGTGATGCCGGTGTCGCGCGGCTGCACCGCCGGACGCTTGTCCAGCGCGAGGTCGATGACGGCCGTGAAGAAGTCCACGCCAGTGACGAGCTCCACCAGCTCGAACACGTAGCTGCCGCCCATGCGCGCGTTGATTTCGATGATGCGCGGCCCGGCCTCGGTGAGCTTGATTTCCGTGTGCGTCAGCCCGTGCGTGTAGCCCACCGCCGTGAGCGCCTGCCGCACGCAGTCCGCCAGCGAGCGCGCGACTTCCGGGCGCAGGTCCGCCGGGTGCATCATCCCGGACTCGATGAAGTGCGGGTAGCCGACGAGGCTCTTGTCGGTGACACCGATGACTGCGGTGTCGCCGCGCCAAGTGCACGTCTCCACGCTGAACTCCTCGCCGCGGAGGAACTCCTCGACGAGCACCACCCCGGGCCGCGTCTGGCCGCGGATGTTCACCGGCGGCCCGAGGATGTGGGCGAAGGCCGCGCGCAGTTCGTCGGCGTCATGCGCCGCGCGCACGTCCTCGCTGGCGCACAGGTCCACCGCCTTGAGCACCACCGGGAAGCCCACCTCCTTCGCGAAGGCGAGCGCGGCGTCCAGGTCCGGCGTGGCCAGGAAGCGCGGACCCGCGAGTCCCGCGCGGCGGCACGCCTCGCGCATCAGGTGCTTGGAGCGCGCCACCCGCATCGCCGACGGCGGAGGGCCGGGCAGGCCCAGCGCCTCGGCCACGAGCGCCGTCGTCTCCAGGTAGTAGTCACAGCAGGTGAGCACCCCGTCGAAGCGGCGCTCCTTGTGCAGGGGCTTCAGCGCCGCGATGAGCTGCTCGGCGTCGTTCGTCTCCGCGGTGATGACGTCGTCCGCGAGCGCGATGAGCGGGTGGGGCTCCGGCTTCGCGCCGGAGGCCAGCAGGCCCGCGCCCTGGGCCCAGCCCGTGTAGTGCTCCGGCTTGCGGCTGACGAAGGTGTACCGGTGCCCCAGTGCGCGCAGCTTCCTCGGCAGGATGAGCCCGACCGAGCGCACCCAGCTCTCGATGACCAGGAGATTCGCCATGGTGTGTGTCTCTCTTGGGGGCTTCAGGCCGCGGCGTGGGTGGACGCCGCGGGCACCTCGGCGATGAGGACCGAGTTGACGACCTCGTCGTGCGGATGGATTTCCATGCGCGGCACGAAGGGCTCCAGCCGGCCGATGTCCACCTCCGGGTAGAGCAGCACGCGCAGCCGCGCCGAGCTGCGCGCCAGCAGGAGCGCGCCGGGCCGCATGCATGCACCCAGGTGCCGCAGCAGCTCCGTCTTCTCGCGCGGGTTCATCCCCACCAGCGCCGCCAGGAAGACGCAGTCGTAGTCCCCCAGGTCCGAGCAGGACATCACGTCCGCGTGCCGGTAGCTCAGCTGGTGCGTCATGCCCAGCCGCTCCGTCAGGTGACGCGAGACGTGGAAGGCGCGCTCGTCCATCTCCACGTTGTCCACGCGCATGCCGTGGTGCTTCGCGAGGAGGATGGAGGTGAGCGGCAGCGGGCCGCTGCCCACGAAGAGCACGCGCTCCAGCGGACGCGAGGCGGCGCCCTGCAGGGCCGCGGCCTCCAGCCGCGCCAGCTTCTCGTAGTTGCCGTAGTAGGGGAACCGCTTCAGCTCCGTCCAGGCGTCCTCGGCCTCGACGATGCGGGTGGACCACTGGCGCTCCAGCTCGAACTCGCCGCGCGCGCACACGCGCCACAGGTTCTCCCGGATGGCGTCGAGCACCGGGTCGGCCAGCATCCGCGCGGCGTCGGCCTTCTCCAGCGGTGACAGGGAGATGCGCACCAGCTCGCTGAACAGCTTGTTCACCTCGTCACAGGGCTCCAGCGAGGAGGCCGTAGCCAGTCGCTGATAGACGCGGTGGACCTGGACTGCCATGTCATTGGGGGGTGTGGGCAGCATGAGTTCCTCCGTCAGCGCAGGCGCTGGTCGGGCAGGTTGTTCATGGGCAGCGGCGTCTCGGTTCCGGCGTACGGCGGGGGCAACAGGGTGCGAAGTCTTTGAGTGGCCTCCTCGGGCCAGCCCTGGGGCACGTAGGGCAGGCGGTCATCCACGCCCGCGCGGAGCGTGTAGCGGGCGCGCAGCACCTCCGGCAGCGCCTCGTACGAGGGCAGGTACCAGAGGCTGAGCGCGGTGCGGTCCTCGTCGCTGTCGTTGGCGTGGGCGGCGTGCAGGAGCCGCGCGTCGGTGACGACGAGGCTGCCGGCGCGCACCGGCACGGGCTGCTCGTCCGGGTAGAGCTGGAAGGCGGGGGACGACGGGTCCTTCATGGCCCGCAGGTCCGGCGTGTACGTGCCCTTCAGCTGCGAGTGCAGCACGTGGCGCCGCCGGTGGCTGCCGGGGATGACGCGCAGGCAGCCGTTCGCCGGGTGGGTGTCCACGAGGTAGTAGATGAGGATGAGGTCCAGCGGCTCGGCCTCGTAGGCGGCCGGGTGGTCCCACATCGTCCCGTCCTGGTGCCAGAAGGTGCGGGGGGTGTGGGGCAGCTTGTTGAAGACGATGCCGTGCTGGTAGCGCGGCTCCGGGAAGCCCAGCGACGCGAGCCCCGCGCGCATGTTGGGGTGGCAGATGAGGTCCACGAAGCCCGGCTCGCGGAGGATGTCCACGAGGCTGCCGATGGCCCGGTGCTTCTCGCGGTACTCCGCGCTGCCCTGCTGCGCCTCGAGGATGCGCTGGGTCAGCGCGCGGAAGCGCCGCACCTCGTCCGTGTTCAGCACACCGGTCAGCACGGTGTAGCCGTCGCGCAGCAGCTGCTCGCGCCCGGAGACGGGCGTGGTTGGAGGGGACGTCAGGGGTTCATGGGCCCGAGCGAGTGAGGGTTCCAAGCGATACTCCCATTGGGGTGTGGGGGTGGGGAGCTCACGAGACGGCCCGGTCCATGCGGCGGCAGGCCCCTGGTACCAGCAGGGCGAGGGCGAGCACGGCGAGGCCGAGCCCCACGAGTCCCGGGAACAGGCGGGGCTCGGGGGGACGGAAGTGGTGGCGGGGAATGGCGTCGTAGTCGAGCGACGCATGCCGCGCGCCCTGGAAGACGGGCGGGTAGAAGTGCCGCTTGAGCTGCTCGTGGTAGGCGATGACGCTGTCGCGGTAGGCGAGCTGCGCGCCCAGGTCCGTGCCCGCCAGCCGGTTGAAGAGCAGCTGCACATTCACGGGCGGCAGCACCAGCGCCAGGTGCTCGGCCCACGTGTTGCGCCGCTGGAGCTGCTCGCGGTAGGCGCGCAGCGGAGCCTCCACGGAGGCGTCCCCCACCTCGTGCATGGCGTAGTACCAGGGCCACGAGAAGCGCTCTTCCGGAACCTGCGTCGAGGCCCACTCCGGCCGCCGCGCGACGAAGGGCTCCATGGTGGCGCGCTTGGGCTTGTCCCAGCCCGCGTTCATCTCCTGGCGCTGGGTGAGCGTCAGCTGGATGCCGCCCGGCACCGGGAAGCCCAGCGACAGGCCGAGGTTGAGCAGCGCCGGCACCAGCACCGCGCTGCCCAGCCACACGCCCACCAGCGTCAGTGCGGTGAAGGCGGAGGAGCGCCGCAGTGACGCCACCAGCAACACCACCAGGAACCACAGCGCCACCGAGCCCAGGCCGATGAACGCCGCGTACAGCACCCGCGCGTCCAGCGGGCTGCCCGTCCACACCACCGCCGCGCCCAGGAGCACCAGCACCAGGGCGGCGACGGCCGCCGCGCGCACGCCCAGCCGCAAGAGCACGAGGCGCGACACCGGCGCGGGCTGCGCGCGGACGAGGAAGGCCGTGCCCAGGTCCTCGTCCCCGGAGAGCACGTCATGCCCCAGGCCGATGACCAGCAGCGGCACGAGGAAGGCCAGCACGAAGGCCAGGTCGAAGCTGCCCGTGAGCTGCCGCACCGGGTTGTCCGGCTCCAGCGCGTGCAGCTGCGGCACCAGGCCCAACAGCCGCAAGGGCTGGCTGCCGGGGTACACGTCCCACAGGCCCGTGGACACGGCGGTCCACGGCGATGGCTCGCGCACGGTGGGCAGCGACAGGTAGTAGAGGACGAGGCCCAGCTCGGCGTCCGGCGCATGGCTCGTGCGCAGGTGGGCCTGCTGCTCCGCGAGCCGCTGCTCGCGCAGCGTCACCAGCTCCGCGTCCTGCCCGGTACGCTCCACGCCGAGGGCGATGGCGCCCAGGCCCAGCACCAGCACGCCCAGGAGGGCCGCCACGGACGCGCGGGACGTCCACAGCCTGCGCGCCTCGTAGCGCAGCAGCATGCTCATGACGCACCTCCGGGGCGCAGGCCCAGCATCGCCAGCAGCGCCACCGCCCAGCCCAGCAGCGCGGCGCAGGCCAGGCCCACCGGAGCCATCGCCTGGGTGAGCGCGGGGCGCCGGTACTCGAAGGGCGGGAAGTCCTTCCACTTGCTGGCGTCCAGCCGCTGCGCGCGGTCGTTCACCGCGCGGATTTCGTGCGTGTGCAGCTCGTTGAGGCGCTGGATGAAGGCGTAGCGGTGGTCCTCCGCCTGCTGCTCGAAGTCGATGGCGTGGTGCGAGTCGGTGCCGGCCAGCGCCATGGAGGCGTTGCGCAGCGCCAGCATGGGGTTGAGGACGGACAGGACGAGGGCCGCGCGGTCCTGCGCGCGCCACGCGTCGAAGAGGCGGCGGTAGTGCTCCTCGAAGACGGCGCGGGTGGCGGCCTCGCTCTCGTGCATGGCCACGCCGCCGAAGTTGATGGGCAGGTCCTCCACTCGCTCCACGCCGTACTGGCGCAGGTACTTCTGCTTCAGCTCCATGAAGGCGGGGCTGTTCGGGCTGTGGCCATCCGCGGCGGTGCGCAGGGACTCCTCCAGCTCCGCGTCGAATTTCGCGGCCGACGGCGCCGGGTGGAGCCGGGCGGCCACGTGGGTGGCGACGCGCGGCACCACCAGCCACAGCCCCATCCACAGCACCAGGAGCGTCATCAGCGCCCCGCGCGTCTGCTGGTGCCAGGAGGACACCCAGACGGCGAGCGTGGCGCAGATGAGGCCGTACAGGCCGTAGCCCGCCAGGAGCAGCAGCGCGCGGGGCAGGGTGTCCGTGCCCGACGACAGCACGCCCGTCAGCACCGCCCCCACCGCCACGAGCAGCAGCGAGGGCACCAGGAGGAGCGCCACCAGCAGCCACACGCCCAGCACCTTGCCGGCCAGCAGCGTGCGGGGACTCACGCCCTGTGCCAGGAGCAGGCGCCAGGTGCCGCCCTCGCGCTCGCCCGCCACGGAGCCGGCGGCGAGGCAGAAGACGAGCAGCGGCAGGAGCAACTGGAGGACGAAGGCGGTGCTGGCGGTGCCCAGGCGCATCAGCTCGCCGGACTGCGCGGCCTCGCTGAAGGTGAGGCCGTTGCGCCGGTGCGCCTCCAGGTACACCGACGTGCCGACGAAGCCGTCCACGCCCGGGTCGAAGAAGGCCAGCGGCCCGGCGGGGCGGAAGGCGAAGGTGCCGTAGTGCGCCACGCGGTGCGGGTGGCGCGCGGGCTGGCCTTCCCACTGTGCGCGCACGAGCTGCTGGTGGGCCTCCCGCTCCTGGGTTTGCAGCGTCTGCCGGTACGCGCCCAGCAGACAGCCGGCGAGCACCAGCGCGCCGAGCGCCACCATGCCCACGCGCGCCGTGCGGTGGCGCAGGGCCCGCAGCACCTCGTGCCGCGCAATCATCCAGAGGGCGTTCATGGCCATGCTCAGAAGGTCATGGTGGTGGTGACGTAGCCCGCGCGCCCGTCGCCGGGCGTGTGCAGGACGGTGGGCCCGCTGAAGTCGCGGTACCAGACGGACGTGTCGTAGGTGGTGCCCAGCAGGTTGCGCAGCTGCACGCCCACGCGCGCCCACTGCGTCACCTCATAGGACGCGTCCAGGTTGAGCAGGGTGTAGGCCCCGTACTGGCCCTGGTCGTTCTCCTTCGTGAGGTGGTAGTCGCCCTGCGCGTAGAGCCAGAGGGACAGGTGCAGCGCGGTGAGCGGCGCGTAGTCCACGCCCGTCTTCGCGCTGAAGTCCGGCACGTGGTCCAGCTGCTTGCCCAGGCGCGCGGGGTGGGCCGGACCGGGCTCCGTCTGCCACGCGACGTGGCGACTGAAGGAGCCCCACAGCGTCACCTGCGTGAGCGGCCGCACCGTCAGCTCCACGTCGAAGCCCTCGCGGCGGGTGCGGCCCACGTTCTCCGAGTCGCCCGAGTCGTCGAACCGCAGGCGCACCTCGTTGCTGGCGTACTGCTGCCACACGGCCACGCGCGCGGTGAGCCAGTCGCGCGGCTCCAGCTTGTAGCCGGCCTCCCAGCCGTCGTTGAGCGAGACGGACAGGGGCTCGCCCTGCGTCTGGTACGCGCCGAGGCCCACGCCCGTCTGGAAGGTGCGGCCGTAGTTGCCGTACACGGTGTGTCCCTCCCAGGGCGTGTACGCGAGGCTCAGCTTGGGCTGGAGGATGAGGTCCTCGTCGCTGATGCCGTACTCGTCACCGGAGCGCCGGTCGCGGAAGCCGCCGAAGAGCCGGTCCGCGCGCAGCGCCGCCACCACGCGCACCCGGTCCACCAGCCACGCGCGCGCCTGCAGGTACGTGCCGAGCGCCTGGAAGTCGAAGTCCTGGTTGCGCACCGGGTCGCCGGAGCGCCGCCGCTCCTCCGTCTGGTAGCGCAGGTGCCGGTTGTCCTGGAGCTGGTAGTCCAGGCCCCACTCCAGCGCGAAGTCCTCCAGGCCGAGCGCGTCCGTGCGCAGGGTGAGCACCGAGAGGGCGCCGTACTGCTTCTCGTCCTCCACGCGCTCCTGCTGGATGGACTCGGCGCTGTGGCGCACCCAGCGCTTGCGCAGGAAGCCCTGGCCGTACGCCTTGAGGGACCACGTCAGGTCCGGGCTGAAGTCCCGGTCGAAGTGGACGCTGGCGTGCAGGTTGCGCTGCGTGCCGCCGTCCGCGCGGGCGTAGTCCACCACCGAGCGTGGCGCGGCGCGCATCTCGTCCGTGGTGAGGTAGCCGGGCGCGTCCGCGTCCATGTACGCGCCGCGGACGATGAGGCCCACGCGACCGCCCTTGTCGAGCGTGAGGAACCACTTGCCCGAGCCGGTGAAGCGGCCCTGCTCGGAGTTGTTCCGGTAGCCGGAGGAGCGGCGGTAGGCCGCCGAGTAGTTCTGCGCGAGGCGCCCGTTCTCGATGCCGATGAAGGCCTGGGGCTCGACGGTGCCGAAGCTGCCGCCGAGCAGCCGGAGTTGCCGCTCGTTGCCGCCGCGCCGGGTGACGACGTTGACGTTGCCGGCCACGTTGTAGAGGCCGAAGCGCGGGTCGTTGGTGCCCTTCACCACCTCCATGCGCTCGATGTCGAGCGGAGAGACGGTCTTCATGTCGGGCACGCCGATGTGGATGTTGCTGGGGATGCCGTCGATGAGCAGCTTCACGGGCGCCACGTCGCCCTGGGTGCTGAAGCCGCGCACGCCGATGTCGGAGCTGACGATGCCCTGGTTGAAGCCGTCCATGTAGACGGCCGGCGTGCGGCGCAGCACCTCCAGCGGCTCGTTGACGTTCTCCTCCGCGAGCTGCTCGCGGCCGATGACATTCACGGAGGTGAGCACCTCCGAGCTGATGAGCGCGCCCCTGCCGCGCCCTTCCACGGAGATGGTCTCTCCCATGTGGTCCGGGGACGCCTCGTCGTCGGCCGGAGCTGGAGGCGGGGTGGCATCCGGGCGGCTGGAGTGGGGCGCTCCCATGCCCGGAGACGCGCCGTCACCGGAGGCGGTGTCGCTGGAGGCGGGCGGAGGCGTGGCGGTGGCCGCGGGAGGGGTGACGCCGGGCGTCGCCTGGGCCAGGGCAGGCCAGGGGCAGCACAGCAGCAGGGCCGCCGTCAGGGGGAAGGGGGTCTTCATGGTTCCAGGCTCACGCCCCGGAGGCGTGCGGGAGAGAGGGCCCCGTGGCCCCCTCCGGTTCGAAGTGCTTCCAGTACAGGCGCTCCAGGCCCTCCTCCGAGAGGGAGGCCGCCGGGGTGAGCTCCACCAGCCGGCCCGCCTTCATGACGCCCACGCGGTGGGCGACGGAGCGCACGATGCTCAGGTCATGCGTCACCATCAGCACCGAGGCGCCCCGGGCGCTCAGGCGCTTGATGAGGTTTCCCAGCTCGCGGATGGAGACGGGGTCCAGGCCCGACGTCGGCTCGTCCAGCAGCAGTGCCTCCGCCTCGCGGGCCAGGGCCAGCGCGAGGACGACCTTCTGCCGCATGCCCTTGGAGTAGCCGCCGACGGGGCGGGTGGCGGCCTCGGCGGGCAGGCCGGCCTCGCGCAACAGCGTGTGGAGCCGCTCGGGGGGAGGGGGCGCCGGGAGCGCCAGGCCCAGGAAGTAGCCCAGGTTCTCCAGGCCGCTGAGGTGCGGGTAGAGCTGCACCTGCTCGGGCACGTAGGCGATGTGCCGGCGCGCCGTGATGGGGTCCGCCGCCACGTCCACGCCCTTGACGAGCGCGGTGCCCGAGGTGGGCTTCAAGAGCCCGAGGAACAGGTGGAGCGTCGTCGTCTTGCCGGCGCCGTTGGGCCCCAAGAGGCACAGCACCTCGCCGCCGCCGACCTCCAGGTCGAGCCCGTCGAGCGCCTTGCGCGCGCCATACGCCTTCGTGAGCTGTCTCGCCGTCAGCATGGAGTGTGTCGGGCTTTTACTGATTCCAACTTGCTAATGCAACTGTGTGGCTTTTGACTCGGCGTGGCGAGGGTGTGGATTTCGGGCGCCACGTACGTTTCGTGTAGGGGAGGAAGGGGGCGTGCCGCGTACGCCCTGGACGCGGGCGCGTCGGGGCCGGACGCGCGACGCGCCGGTTCGGGGGCTCGTGCCTGGGAAGACAGGGGGCCGCGCTCCAGGCACGCGGTTTGCGATGGGCGGGGCCATGTCATCCCAGCCCAGACCGATTCCGTCCGGGGGCGTCACGCACGTCGTCGGCGGAGGAGAGAACCTGGAGAGCATCGCGTACCTCTACGGGCACACCTCCGCGTTCATCTGGTCTCATGAGCGCAACGCGCCCCTGCGGGCCCTGCGGGACGACCCGCTCGTGCTGTTTCCCGGGGACCCGGTCTTCATCCCCCCGCTGCGCAAGAAGGTGGTGGCGGCCCAGACGGGACGCACCCACACCTTCACGCTGCGGGGCGTCCCCTCGCTGCTGCGCTTCCGGGCACGCGTGGGTGGCCAGCCGCTGGCGGACATGCCCTATGTCGTGGAGGTGGACGGCCGCGAGCACCACGGCACCACCGACGCGCAGGGGGCGCTGGAGTGCCGCGTCCGGCCCGACGCCGACGTGGCGCTCGTGCGCGTGGGCTCGCTGCCCTTCGAGTGGACCTACCGACTCGATTTGCGGGCGCTGCACCCGGTGACGGAGGACTCGGGCCTGCGCGCGCGGCTGACCAACCTGGGCTTTCTCTTCCCGGCGGACGCGCGGGCCTCCGGGGCGCTCGCGGGCGCGCTGCGCGCGTTCCAGGCGAGCCAGTCCCTGCAACCCACCGGCGTCGCCGACGCCATGACGCGCGAGCGCCTGCGCCAGCTCCACGGCAGCTGAGCGGCCCTCGTCCAGGAGCCTTCCACCATGATTCCCATCATCAAGGGGCCCGCCCCCAGCAGCCTCGAGGAGGCGAAGTCCCAGCGGAAGCAGGACGTCAAGCTCTTCGGGAAGCATGGCGCCAAGACGCGCATCCTCTCGAGCAAGAAGTCCGGCACGAAGAAGCAGGCGGGCGTCATCTACATCACCGCGCTCTACCGGGCGAACGACGTGAAGGTAGCGCTCGTGCGCTCACACTTCGGCAAGTGCGTCTACTGTGAGACGCAGATTCTCACCATCAGCCACGGCGACGTGGAGCACTTCCGTCCCAAGAGTGAGTACACGTCCGGTGTGCAGGACGACTCGGGACTGGGCTACTTCTGGCTGGCCTACGACTGGGCCAACCTGTTCCTGGCGTGCCAGACGTGCAACGAGACGTACAAGGGCACCTACTTCGAGCTGATGCCCGGCGTCGACGGGCTCGCTCCCCCGTCGGGCCGAATGGCCGTGGACACCGACGTCTTCTCCTCCACGGAGCGCGCCGTCCTCATCAACCCGGAGCTGGAGAACCCCCGCTACTTCATCCAGTTCGACCCCGGCACGGGCGTGTTGTCGGCACGGGAGACCCCCACGTTCTTCATGGACTCGGCGCGGGTCGGAAAGATGGTGACGGCCCTGGGCCTCAACCGACCGAGCCTCATCGCCGCGCGGCAGCGCTACGCGGTGTTCCTGCGCTCCCTCTTCATCCAGGCCATCGCCGACCTGCCGACCAACGCGAAGCACCGGGAGCTGCTGGTTCACGCGGTCACCCAGCTCGACAAGCTCAAGAAGGAGCCGAAGGGCGAGGACGCGCGCGGAATCCAGGAGGAGCTCACGAAGCACTGCCAGGGGGTCTACACCCACGAGGGAGCGCTCCAGCCGGGAGGCGCGCTCAACCCGGCCGAGGCGATGAAGTGGCTGCACTTCTGCATCACCCCCCGGGCCGAGTACACGGCGCTGGCCCAGGACTGTCTGCTGACCTGGGTGCCCGCGCTGACGAGCACGCTCCAGTCCGTCATGGCGACCACCCAGACGACCGGCATGACCCCATCGGGCTCGGGGGGGCACACCACCACGCGTGACACGTCGTGGCCCCCGCTCCTGCTGCCTCCGGTGCGCCCGCACCTGGAGCGGCTCGAGGCCGCCGAGCGGGAGTTCGTGGAGAAGAAGACGAAGGAGATGAACGACGCCCAGGAGGCCCTGCGCGAGTACTACTACAACGAGGTCAACACGCTGGTGGCGGGCTTCGATGCGTTCCAGAAGAAGTTCGTCTCCGCCGACGCGGAGGAGCGCTACCTGGAGTGGTACATCGACCTCGACCACTGCAACGACAAAATCGAGGAGGTGGGAGGCAAGAGCAAGGAGGCGGAGCGCCAGCGGCTGCTGGAGCTGCTTGACGAGGAACTCACGAAGATCTCGCGGGGGCAGCTCGGGCCGCTGGAGGCGCGGCTGCGGAAGTTCTCCGAGGAGCACGTGAAGTACTTCCAGATGCTCCAGACGCTGCAGCCTTCCTGGAAGGCGGTGCTCGACACCTTCACGGCGGCGGAGTTCCTGATGGACGACATGCTCATGGCCATGCGCACGGCTCCCGCGCTGGACCCGGGCCCCACGCCGCCCGACGCATACGCCCTTCCCGACGCGCTCCAGGTCTTCCACCAGGAGCTGGGGCCCTCGCTCGCGGCCCTGTCCGCGGGCCTGAAGCTGCGGACGCAGGCGCTCCAGGAGCGGGTCGATGCGCTCCGCAAGTCCTATGAGGAGCTGGACATCCCCCACCGGCGGGGCGCCTGCGTCCTGCTGGGCCAGCCCCCTCAGAGGTGCCAGCAGTGGATGGCGCAGGTGTCGCTGTGCGTGAGGAATCTCAAGGGCGGCCTGGGGAAGGTCTTGCAGGAGGCGTTCGACCAGCGGGCGCCACATGCCGCCGAGTGCGAGAAGCTCTGGCAGGGCTTCGCGGAGACGGGGCTCGACACCGGGACCTGGCAGCGGGAGCAGATCAGCCACCTCATGAGCCTCGTCATCGACCTGGAGGAGGCGATGAAGGGGGCCGCTCCCGCGTTCGTCCCCGACAATGCGTCGACGTGGACCCGGACGCTCCCCCCCGTCAGCTCCACGCCGCCTCCGACCTACGTGCCCGTGAAGCAGGTGAAGCAGGGTTGGTCCATCAGCACGGCGAAGACGCAGCTGGATGCCTTCTGGGCGGGGCGGGCGAAGCTGAAGCGGCCCCGGGCCCTGACGAAGAAGCAGCAGGCGCAGTGCGACGAGCTCACCCAGAGGGATCAGCAGCTGCGCACCGTCTACCAGAAGCTCATCACCTTCACCGAGAGCGAGCTCTTCGCGCCCTCGGTCTGAGCGGGCCCGTGCCTCACAGGCGGATGGGCGGCTCGATGAGCACCGGCGGCGTGGCCTTCGGGTCGTCCGGCTCGAAGGCGGGCGCGTAGGGGCCGGCCCGCGTCGCCTTCCACTTCCTAGGCACGCGCTCGATGCCCACCGGGTACACCGTGAGGCGTCCGTCCTTCGCGATGTGGAGCCGCAGGAAGTTCTTCCAGTCCGGCAGCGCCAGCGAGATGAACGCCTCGTTGGAGTGCGCCCCGAAGAAGTTGACGCTCAGCCACAGGTACAGGCCCATGACGAACGGGCCCACCAGGAAGCCGCCGAGGAAGGTGAAGCCCGAGGACAAGAGGAACTTGCCCGCCAGGTGCATCCACCCCGCCGTGCAGTGCAGCCCGTCCGCTGTCAGCTCCGGACAGATGCCCAGCCCGCTCACCGTGAGGTACGTGCCTCCCCACGCGGTGAAGAACGCGGCCGCGATGTGTCCCAGCCCGTGCAGCGTCCCCGCCAGCCAGCGCCACTTGCCGAAGTGCGAGTCCGCCAGGCCGATGAGCCCGCCGATGGTGGCCAGTCCCAGCACCATCGTCCACGGCCGGCTCACCATGCTGTTGGCCACCGCCATCACCACCTGGCCCAGCTGCGACAGCCCCAGCGAGCCCACCTCCGCGTAGGCCGCGAGCGCCAGCAGCAGGTACAGCGCGCCTGTCATCAGACCGAAGAGCGGGCTGTAGCGGATGAGGAAGAGGTTCTTCCGCGCGAGCTTCCGGGACGTGCGCTCGTCCGGGAAGCTCTTCTGCAGGCGGTACCCGTCGCGCAGCACGTGCGCCGCGGGGGCGTGCGTGGGGTGCAGGAAGGCGCCGCCGCCGCCCGCGGTGATTTTCTGCCGGCCCGCCGCGTCCTCGTGCCGGCGGTAGTGGTGCAAGTCCCCCGCGAGGAAGACGCTGATGCGCCGGCCGAGCACCTTCTCCTGGAGGTACTCCAGGTTGTTCTCCAGGTAGCTGCCCTTGCGCCGCGCGGTGGCGGCCAGAATCCACGCCGGCTCCGCGTTGCAGAGGATGACGCGGTCGTCCGGGCCCATGTGCTGGGCCACCTCGCGGAAGTACTCCACCTGCGGCACGTCGATGTCGCTGTTGAGCTGCACGTCCGTGCCGATGAGCCACCAGTTCTGAGGCAGCTTCAGCGCGAAGTAGCTGCGGCTCTGCCGCGTGCGCCGGCCGGCAATCCACCGGTTCGCGCAGAACAGCCGCATGAAGGCGGACAGCCCGTCGTACCAGTCGTGGTTGCCCGGGATGACGAACAGGTCCGGGCTGGGCGCGGGCGAGCGGCGCATGGCCGCCTCGTAGGGCTGTATCAGCCGCTCCTCGTACGTCTCGCGGCTGGCGCCGGGGTACACGCCGTCTCCGCCGAGGACGAGGATGCGCCCGCGCTGCGTGTCGTGCGGCTCGGCGTGGGAGATGCCGCGCACCGGCAGCTTCAGCTCCGGCAGCGCCAGGAGCCGCGCCACCGTGTACGTGGAGTCCCAGCCGTCACCCGTGTCCGCCACGTAGTCCAGCCAGAAGTCGCCCTCGGGCAGCGTCTCCTGCGAGTAGTCGAAGTAGGGCGCCTGCGGCCGCACCACCGCCTCGATGAGCCGGTGGTCCGCGCGCGCGCCGAACACCGCCGCCACCAGCGCGTCCAGGCCCGTGCGCAGGAGCTGCGCGGGGTGCAGCCAGCGCACCATGCCCGCGTGGCGGTGCGGGTTCGTCGCCGTGCCGCTGTCGGACATGGGCACGCCCTCGCGCGGCGAGACGACGTAGGGACGCTCGACGGGCGCGGGGGATTCCGCGGACTTCTGGGCGGGCGGCTGCTGGCGTACCGCGCCGCCCTTCTTCTCACCGGCCATTCGGCGGGTTCTCCCGGGTGCCGTGCGTGAAGCGCAGCTCGGGCCCGGGGCCGGCGTACACCTGCACCGCCTTGAACGACTCCGCCGACACCACGCGCGCCGAGTGCTTCGCGCCCGCGGGGATATAGACGGCGTCCCCCTTGCCCACGCGCACCTTCTCGCCGGAGACCGTCATCTCCGCGGCGCCCTCCTGGATGTAGAGGATTTCGGCGCTCGAGTCGTGGACGTGCTCGGGGACCTCTCCGCCGGACTGGAGTTCCAGCAGCGTCATCGACGCGGCGGTGGCGCCGGTGGACGGGTTGAGCAGCAGCGTCGCGCGGCCCTTGCCGCCCGCGATGATGTAGCGCGGGGCCTCGGCGGAGGGCACGCGGTAGCGCACGGAGCCCGTCGAGGGCGCGGGCGTGGCCGGAGCCTGCTGGGCCGCGGGCTTCGCGGACGGCGCGGTGGACGTGGCGGACTTCGCGGGAGCGGCCTGGGGCTCCGGCTCGCGGGCCCAGGAGAGGGCGGCGGTGCCGAGCCCGGCCGCGAGCAGCGGAATCAGGAATCGTGAGCGCATGGCCTTCCTGGATTACCACGGCCGAGGCCCTTGTCTGGAGGGCAGGCAGGCGCGGTTCTTCGTTCCCTGGACGCCCGGCCTGGGGCACCCTGCCCGCCATGCCGGACTCCCCCCTCAAGGACTTCCCCGTCGTCGTCCCCTTCACGCTCCACTGGAGCGAGATGGACGCCTTCGGCCACGCCAACAACGCCCGCACCTTCACCTGGTTCGAGTCCTCCCGCATCGCCTACTTCGCCCGCATCGGCCTCACCGGGCCGTCCGGCGCCGGAGAGGACCGGACGCTGGGCGGCATCGGCCCCATCCTCGCGGCCACCAATGCGGAGTACCTCCGCCCCGTCGTCTTCCCCGCCCGCCTGGTGGCCGGCACCCGCGTCACCCGCATCGGCCGCTCGTCCATCACCATCGAGCACGCCGTGGCCGGCGAGGAGGACGGCATCCTCTACACCCGGGGGGGCTGCACCATTGTCACCTTGCGGTACGCGACCCACGAGAAGGTTCCCGTACCGGACGCCGTCCGCGCGGCCATCGAGGCGCTCGAAGGGCGCTCGTTCGGGCCGTGACGCTCCGGGTCAGCCCGGAAGGTGCATACCCGTCCAGGGGTGTTAGGAGACGGCAGACATGAGCGCTTCCGTGCCAGGGTTCTATGACGGGATGGCGGAGGAGTACCACCTGCTCTTCGCCAACTGGACACAGTCGGTGGAGCGGCAGGGCGCCGTACTGGATGCCCTGCTGCGCCGCCTCGGCGAGCCTCCGCCCCGGCGCGTGCTGGACTGCGCGTGTGGCATCGGCACCCAGGCCCTGGGGCTGGCGGGGCGCGGCTACGTCGTGCACGCCACCGACCTGAGCCCGGCCGCCGTCGCCCGCGCCGAGCGCGAGGCCCGCGCGATGAACGTCACCCTCACCACGGGCGTGGCGGACATGCGCACGCTGGACACGCAGGTGCCCGGCACCTTCCCGGTGGTGCTCGCCTTCGACAACGCGGTGCCGCACCTGCTGACGGACGAGGACCTGGACGCGGCGGCGCGCGCCATGGCGTCGAAGCTGGCGCCGGGCGGGCTGCTGCTGTTGAGCGTGCGCGACTACGACACGCTGGTGGCGCAGCAGCCGCGCTTCACCTCGGAGCGCGTGTTGGACGCGCCCGAGGGCCGCCGCATCCTCTTCCAGGTGTGGGACTGGTCCGTGGACGGCAGGACGTACACGGTGCACCAGTTCATCCTCCGCCCCGAGGGCAGCGGGTGGCAGGCCACCGAGCACACCGGCGTGTACCGCGTCCTCCAGCGCGTGGAACTGGAGCGCGCGCTGACCCGGGCGGGCCTCATGGACACGCGGTGGTACGAGGCCGAGGAGACCGGCTACTACCAGCCCATCGTCACCGCGCGCAGGCCGTGAGTCAGCCCGCCGTCTTCTTCGGCGTGTGCTGGGCGCGCGCCGCGAAGACGCGGGGCAGGTTGTCCTCTATCCAGTCGGTGAGGACCTCCATGTGCTCGGCGACCTCACGCCCCATGGGCGTGAGGCTGTAGTCCACGCGGGGCGGAATCACCGGGTAGACCTCGCGCAGCACGAAGCCGTCCTCCTCCAGGGCGTGCAGCGTCTGCGCGAGCATCTTCTCGCTCACCCCGGCCACCTTCCGTCGCAGCTCGCTGAAGCGGTGCGTGCCCTCCAGCAGGGCGACGAGCACCAGCACGCCCCAGCGGCTGGTGACGTGCTCCAGCACGCCTCGCGACGGGCAGGCGGCGGCGTAGAGGTTGCCGCGCTGCTCGGCCCACTTCGCCATCGCCTTGCGCAGGTGCCTGGGCTGCTTGTTCGCTGTCATGTCAGTAGCTTACCTCAAGGTAGGTACTTACCAAGAGTTAGTGAGGCCGTTACGGTGTGTCTCGTGTTTCGACGAAGTCCTCACGTCCCCAGGAGAGGCACCCCATGATTCTCGTCACCGGAGCCACCGGTCAGCTCGGCCGTCACGTCATCGAGCAGTTGCTCCAGAAGGTCCCCGCCAGCCAGGTCGTCGCGGCCGTGCGCAACCCGGAGAAGGCCGCGGACCTCGCCGCGCGCGGCGTGCAGGTCCGCAAGGCGGACTACAGCCAGCCCCAGACGCTGGGCGCGGCGCTCGCTGGCGTGGAGAAGGTGCTGCTCATCTCCTCCAACGAGGTGGGCCAGCGGCTGAAGCAGCACCAGGCGGTGATTGAGGCCGCGAAGAAGGCGGGCGTGCGCCTGCTCGTCTATACGAGCATCCTGCGCGCCGACAGCTCGAAGATGGCGCTGGCCGGGGAGCACAAGGCCACGGAGGAGGCCATCCGCGCCTCGGGCCTGCCGTATGTGCTCCTGCGCAACGGGTGGTACTTCGAGAACTACACGGAGAACCTCGGGCCGGCGCTGGCGCACGGGGTGATGGTGGGGAGCGCGGGCAACGGCCGCATCGCCGCCGCCACGCGGGCGGACTACGCGGCGGCCGCGGTGGCGGTGCTCACCGGCTCGGGACACGAGAACAAGGTGTACGAGCTGGCCGGCGACAAGCCGTTCACCATGACGGAGCTGGCCGCCGAGGTGTCTCGCCACGCGGGCAAGCCGATTCCGTACAACAGCCTGCCGCCCGAGCAGTACCAGGGCATCCTCGTGGGCGCCGGGGTGCCCGCGCCCTTCGCCGGAATCCTGGTGGACTCCGACGTCAACGCCGCGAGCGGGTCGCTGGATGCCTCGTCCGGTGACCTGCGCCGCCTCATCGGCCGGCCGACGACGCCGCTGGCGGACGCGGTCGCCGTGGCGTTCAAGCGCTGAGGCTCAGGCCGCGAGCCGTGCGGCCCGGATGGTGGCCGCGTCGAGGAAGGCGCGGATGAGCGGGTGGGGGTGGCCGGTGCTCGCGCTGAGCTCGGGCTGGAAGAGCGTGGCCAGGAAGAAGGGGTGCGCCGCCAGCTCCACCACGCGCGGGGCGCCCTCCTCGTCCTCGCCGGTGATGCGGAGCGCGGAGCCGTCGAGCACGTGCCGGTAGCGCGCGTTCAGCCCGTAGTTGCAGTGGTAGGACTCGGTGGAGTGTGTCCCGCCGAATGCCCTGGCCGCGTGGGAGCCCTCGGCCAGGGAGACCTTCCCCCGGACGCCCACCAGTGAGCAGGAGAGCGCGCCGACCAGGGGCAGGGTGGCGTCCGGATTGGACTCGGCATGGTCGGCGTCCTTCAGGCCGAGGACGTTGCGCGCGAACTCGATGAGGGCGTGCTGGAAGCCGCCGCACGTGCCGAGGAAGGGGATGGCCTGCTCGCGCGCGAAGCGAATCGCCGCGAGCGCGCCGTCCATGCTCTCGTAGGGACTGCCGGGCACGCACCAGATTCCCGCGAGCGGGGCGAGTGTCTCTCTCGGTGACGCACCTTCCAGCTGGCGCGTGCCCAGCCACACGACCTCGGGGGACACGTCGAGCGCGGGGGCCACGAGCTCCAGGGCGACGGGGATGGCGGCGTGCGCGCGCACGGCGGGGTTGCGGTCTCCCACGAGACCGATGCGAACGACCTGACGGGACACGATTCCTCCTGACGGTTCAACCGCTCTTCAGATGGGGCCAGCAGCGCGAGCGGGATGCGCCAGGGACCTCGCGGATAGCAGGCCACGGGTGGCGCGACAAGGCACATCTTCGCGGGCCGCCACGGAGGATGCCGGGTGACAGCGAGGGACGCGGGCACGTGCCCCAAGAAGGCTCGCGGTAGGCTCCGCCGCGCTTCGCGTCCGCGACATGCACGACGCCTCGCGTGCGCGAGAGCGCGGGCGTGTGCCCGTATCCTTCAGGCTCCGCGCTTCGCCTCGGCCGGGGCGTTGGGGTGGCGGGAGAGGAGGGTGCGCAGCTGCGGCTGCCGGCGCACCGCTTCCTGTTTCAGCAGATGCGCGATGAGGGCCGGGGGCGCCGCGGTCCAGCGGGCGATGTTCTGGATGAGCATGGGCGAGCGGTAGGTGCGCCCGCACAGCAGCGACGCCGTCTTCCCATCCACCGGCAGCCCGATGAGCGCCGCCAGCGAGCGGCCCTCGGTGTTGATGATGAGCTCCACCTTCTCCTCGGCGGGGCCGGTGGTGAAGCGCTGCCGGAGCACCTCGCGCGCGGAGCGCCGCGTGCCCTCGGGGATGTCCCGGTCGTTCGAGACCTTGTGCAGCTCCATGAGGCGGCGCGAGCCCCACAGCCGGCGGAAGAGCCCCGCGGGAAGCTGCGGGTTGCGCACCAGCCACCGCCGCACCCCCGCGTCCGCCGCGAAGGCCGCGCGGCCGCACAGCGCCTCCAGGCCCACGGGGTTGCGGTGGTAACGCGCCACCAGCCGCGCATGCGCGAGCCCGACTCGTGCGTTCTCCAGCACCGCCTTGATGACTCCCGGCACCGGGTCGAAGCAGAACGCGGACAGCACCGGGTCCTCCGCCGCGTGCGCCTGCGCCACGCGCTGGTCCTCGGGCAGCGGGTGTAGCCGCGTCTCGAAGAGCTGGCGGTAGTTGCCCAGCGCCACCTCCGGCTCGTCCTCCACGGGCTCCGCTTCGTCGGAGGCGTCGCGAGCCGGAGCGTCCTCGGCCTCCCGAGCCGTCAGGTCCAACGTGGGGAGGTCCTCCTCCGGCCCCGCTTTGTCGGAGGTGGCGCCGGCCGGAGCGTCCTCGGCCTCCTGCGCCGTCAGGTCGAGCGTGGGGAGGTCCTCCATGGGCGCTGCTTCGTTGGAAGCCGCGTCGTCCGGAGCGGCCTCGGCCTCCTGTGCCGTCAGGTCGAGCGTGGGGAGGTCCTTTTCCGCCGGGGTGGCCGCACCCGACGCCTGGGCCGGCGTCGCGGAGGCGCCCGTCCGCCGGGCGGCGCTGGCGCCGGGAGCGGGCGCTCCACCTGGAGTCGCCACGGAGGCCGCTGGGAGCAGCGCGCCCTCGGAGACGAGGCGCGTGAGGATGGTCCGCAGCCGCTCCACGGGCAGCCCGGTCAGCGCGGGGAGGTTCCGCACCGGCGTGGCGCCGTCCAGCCGTGAGAGCACGAAGCCCTCCTCGGGACTGAGCACCAGCTTCCGCAGGTCCACCGCGGGGTTCAGCTTCGGAATCCATTCCGCCATCACCCCGGAGTCTCCCACGACCCGTTCGACTCGCGGAGCCCTGTCTCCACTCCGTGGACGCAGCGCGGCAAAATGCGCGTGGGATTGAACGTCCGGCCGGCAGGGAGCAGCCGAGCGAGCACCCCGGCCTGTCCATGCCTACACGCGGTGACGCGGGGCAGGTTGACGCGGACCGGCCCCCTGGACACAACTTCACGGTATGTCCGACCGCATCCAGACCTATGGCGAGTTCTGGCCGTTCTACCTGCGGGAGCACGCGCTGCCGTCCACGCGCTGGCTCCACTTCATCGGCACCAGCCTCGGAACGGGCATCGGCATCACCGCCGCCGTGACGGGCCGCGGGTTGCTCGTGCCGGCCGCGCTCGTCGCCGCCTACGGCTTCGCGTGGTTCAGCCACTTCGTCATCGAGCGCAACAAGCCCGCGTCCTTCAAGTACCCGCTGTGGTCGCTCATCTCCGACTACCGCATGGCGGGGCTCATGGCCGCCGGCCAGCTCGGCTCCCACATGGAGCGCGCTCTCGCGGAGGGCCCGGGCTCCGGCGCCGCGAACCGCCTGCAGGCGGCCCCGCAGCAGGTCCGCTAGTCCTCCGTCAGCTCTCCTCCTGGGGCGGCGGCCCGCGGAAGGCGTCGAGCTTCTTCTGCGCCTCCAGCTTCACCGGCTTCCCCTCGCGCGCGGAGCGGTAGAGCGCCTCGATGACGCGCATGTCCGCCAGGCCCTCCTCGCCTGGCGTGTGCGGCGCCTTGTCCTCCTTCACGCACTGGGAGAAGTGGTCCATCTCCCGCGCGAATTGGCTCTTCTGCGGGTAGCTGCGCTCGATGGCGTCCTCCGCCTTCCCCGAGGCCTGGGACTTGCGGCCAATCTTCATGCGCAGCCCCTGGTACGCGAAGGCGGGGTCCATCTCCACGTACGCGTCCGAGCCCATCAGCCGCATCCGCCGCGTCTCGTGCACGCTGTAGCCCGTGGTGCAGTTGGCGATGAAGCCCGAGGGGAAGCGCAGCTGGAAGCTGAAGCTCTCGTCCACCTCCTTGAAGCGCGCGTCGCCCGGCGTGCTGTAGCTCACGCCCATCACCTCCACCGGCTCCTCGCCGCTCAGGTAGCGGGCCGCGCTCAGGCAGTAGATGCCCACGTCGGGCAGGGCCCCGCCGCCGGCCAGCGCGCGCTTCAGCCGCCAGTGGTTCGGGTCTCCCTGGTGCTGACCGTTGTCCGCCGACAGGAGCTTCAGCGTCCCCAGTTCCTTGTTGCGCGCCATGGCGATGAGCGCGCGGTGGTGCGGCTCGTACTGGAGCCGGTACGCCACGGCCAGCTTGCGGCCGGCCTTCTTGCAGGCGTCAATCATCTGCTGGCACTCGGCCACCGTGTTGGCCATGGGCTTCTCGCAGAAGACGTGCTTGCCCGCCTGCGCGCCGCGGATGGTGTACTCGGCATGCATGCTGTTGGGCAGTACGATGTAGACGACCTGCACGTCCGGGTTGTCCTTGAGCGCGTCGTACGACTTGTAGTCGTAGAGGTTCTTCTCCGGCACGCCGTACTGCCGCGCCACCGTCTGCGCCTTGGCGCGGTCTCCGCTCACCAGCGCCACCAGACGGCTGTGACGGGACTCGGCGAAGGCCGGCAGCAGTTCCTCCAGCGACAGGCGCCCCAGTCCGACGATGGCCCAGCCCACCCGCTGCTCCGGGGGGAGTGGGTTGGGCAGGCTCTTCTCCCGCTCGGTGGGCGCGGAGATGGGTGGGAATTGGACCTTCTGACCCTGTGGCGAGGCGGCCGCCGCCAGCACGTCCGGCGTCCATGCTCCCGCCGCCACCAGCCCGCCCGCCGCGCCGAGCACGCGCCTGCGCGTCCACCGCCCGTCTGTCTCCCGCGTCATCGCGCTCTCCTTGCCATCCGGTTGCACGCGCAGCGAAGCGCGGCGGCCCGGCGCGGTGGGGTGGCTTTTTCCGGCCCGGGGGCGGGGTTGTGG
>NZ_JABBJJ010000135.1 GCF_012933655.1 Pyxidicoccus fallax
GGGGGCGGAGGCGCGGCGGCGGCGTCACCAGCGGTCACCTCGCGGTAGCCCTCGCGCAGCTTCTCCGCGACCTTCTTCTCGTACTCGCGCCGGGCGGCGGCCTCGTCGGGGAAGGCCTTCTCCTTGCGCTGCCCCGAGGTGCCGATGCGGCCGAACGTGACGATGAAGGTGCTGCCCTTCAGCTCGGGCTCCCAGAACTTGGAGCTGGTGCCCTCGACGAACTCGAACCTGCGCATGGGCGCTTCCTCCTCGGTGCGGCGGCGCTGGCCCGCAGGCTAGCGCACGCGCGCGCTCCAGGTCTCACAGCGTTCGCGACGATTGAGCCTTGTACTCCAGCTTCATGTCGCGCAGGCCCTCCTCGCGCGTCATGCGGCCCTCATAGCCCAGCTCCTGGCGGGCCTTCTCGTCGCTCACCGTCACCTCCCGGCCCACCAGCAGCACCTCGGTGCGCGTGAGGGGCGGCCGGCCTCCCAGGCCGAAGGTGCCCCACAGCAGCTCGCTCACGGTGGCCAGGGCCGCGGCCACTCCGAAGGGCACCTCGCGCGTGCCGGGGTCCACGCCCTGCGTCGCGAGCATCGCGGTGATGAAGTCACGGAACACCACCGGCTCGCCGTCGGTAAGGAAGTACGCCTCGCCGCCCCTCCCCTTCTCCGCCGCGAGCAGCGCGCCCTCCACGCAGTTGGCCACGTGGCACGTGGAGGTGAGGTAGCGCCCGCCGCTGAACCAGCGGAAGCGCCCGGCCTTCACCGCGGCGATGAGCTCTGGCAGGAGCGACGTGTCCCCCGCGCCCCAGATGAAGCGCGGACGCACCGCCACGGTGGTGAAGTCCGGGGAGTTCACGCTCAGCACCCGCCGCTCCGCCTCGGCCTTCGTGGAGGCGTAGTTGCCGATGGGCCGCTCCGGCACGGGCCACGTCTCGTTGACGCGCACCAGCGGCGAGCCGTCCACCAGCACCGCCTCCGTGCTGATGTGCACCAGTCGCTTCACGCCCGCCGCGCGCGCCGCCTCCAGTACGTGCTCCGTGCCGCGCACGTTGGCCTCGTAGAACTCCGCGCGGGGTCCCCAGGCCTTCACGTTCGCCGCGGAGTGGAAGATGACGTCACAGCCCTCCATGCCCGGCTTCAGCCGGTCCGCGTCGGACAGGTCGCCCTCGAAGGACTCGGCGCCCGCCTTCGTCACCGCATCCATCGCCGAGGCAGAGCGCGCCAGGGCGCGCACCGAGTGCCCCTTCGCCTTCAGCGCCGCGATGAGGTTCCTGCCCACGAAGCCCGAACCGCCGGTGACGAACGCCCGCATGGACGACTCCCATGAGTTGAGGTCCGGCGCTCCTACCACCACCCGAGCCCGGCCGGATAGCCGGGTCAGTCGCCTGGAGCACCAGGAAGAGGCGGGGCTGGCCCTTCCGAGGTGCCCTCGGATAGGGCGTGGAACCTGGGGCAACCGAGCCAACGCGCTTCATGGAAGCCCGGTCGGACTCGGGCCGGCTTGGCGGAGGAAGGCCACTGCCGCCCTCTCTCGGACGTACCCCGTCCGCCACTCAACCGTCCTTCCCCAAGGACGTTGGAAGACAGCCAACCGCCGAATGGTGCATCGCACGACGCTACAGGCAGACGGCAGACTGACGTCACATGGAGCCTTCACATGACACCTCCCTTGACGCGCTGCGGGCCTGGATTGGCCGTAGCGAGACAGCGCGCGACCTGGTGGGTGCCACGCCGGTGAGAGCGCTCAACGCCACGCTCGACCACCCCGAGATGCTGGTGGAGACCGGAACGCCGCTACCGCCGCTGTGGCATTGGCTCTACTTCCTGCCACTGCACCGTCAGAGCGAGCTGGGCCCCGACGGTCACGCCCGGCGCGGCGGCTTCCTGCCTCCGGTGCCGCTGCCACGTCGGATGTGGGCCGGCAGCCAATTCGAGTTCCGCTCACCCGTGCGCGTCGGCGACGCGGTCGAGCGCACCTCGACCATCGCCGACGTGACGGAGAAGACGGGCCGCACCGGCCAGCTCGTGTTCGTGAAGGTGCGGCACGAGGTGCGCTGCAACGGCTCGGCGGACCCCTCCGTCGTGGAGTTCCACGACATCGTGTATCGGGAGGCCAGACGCCCCGACGAAGTCGAGCCGCCGCCCCGAGCCGCGGAGCGCACGGCGGCGTGGCGGAGAGACATCGTGCCGGACGACGTGCTGCTGTTCCGCTACTCGGCGCTCACCTTCAACAGCCACCGCATCCACTACGACCGCCGGTACGTCACCCAGGTCGAGGGCTATCCCGGCCTCGTCGTGCACGGGCCGCTCATCGCCACGCTGCTCCTGGACCTGATCCGCCGCAACGCGCCTGGAGCGGACGTCGCGACCTTCCAGTTCAAGGCCGTGCGCCCGACCTTCGACCTGCATCCGTTCCGCGTCAACGGCCAGCCCCAGGACGACGGTCGAACGCTGAAGCTATGGGCGAACGACCACGAAGGCTGGCTGACGATGGACGCGGTCGCGACGCTGCGCTGACCGTCACGAAGCGCCGTGCTCCCACTTGCGCCCGAGTGCCTCCAGGAACCAGGCGCCGGAGACGGTCTTCACGGTGCGCGGGTACGGCCAGTATCCCCGGCGCGCGTACTTGATGAGCCGGAAGGCCGTGCGGTGCGGCCGGGCCATCTTGACCACACGGACGCGGCCTTCCAGCAGGTCCGCCCAGGAGTGGGGCCCGGCGTGCAGGTGCCGGTGGTCCAGCGTGAACTGGCAGATGCTCAGGTCGGTGAAGGCAATCTGGTTGTGCAGCGGCACGCCCTCGCGGAAGAGGTCGGGGACGTGGACGACCTGGAGGACGTGGCCCTCCGTCGAGTGGAACTGGAGCACGTACATCTCACTGCCGTCCGGGAAGCGGCGCGAGCGCAGCAGTTCCTGCATCGTCACGGCCCGGGCCTCGGGACCGGAACATGCGGCATGTTCGTCGTGGCCGAGCATCCTCCCCGCCAGCCACTTCACGAGGCTGGTGGGAGACTTCCTGCGGCACGGCGTGTAGCCGGACTCCAGCATGCGGCGCGCGGTCCGCTCGAACGCGGCGACCGAGCCGCAGTACAGGTCGTAGTCCCCGTCATCGCGCGCGCCGCGCATCTCCCCGTTGAGCCACCGCACCACACGGCCCCCGAGCATCCACGTGTCCTCGGCGAGCAGGTGGGCATGAGGCATCTCGCCCAGTCCGAGGATGCGGCGCACCTCGGGGATGGGCACGGGCGCCCCCGACTCCATCAGTGCGCGCAGTTCCTTCTCCTCGGTGGGCGTGAAGCGTCGGGCCATGGGTGGGCCCCAGGATAGCGCAGGGGTGGATTGCCTCCGCTGTCCGCCCGGCCGAAACTCGCTTCCGGTGGCGCTCGGAGTCTTCCGCGCCCCAGGAGACGAGGACCCCCGTGGCGGATGAAGAGCTCTCGCTGGTCGGCATGACGGACGACATGCAGGTCAATGCCGTCCTCTATGGCTTCGTTGGCCTGTGCCAGATGGTCTTCCCGAGCCGGCTCCGGGCCATCTACCTGCTGGGGAGCCACGCGACGAGCGATGCCGTGACGGACAGCGACATCGACCTGGTGCTGGTCTTCAAGGAGCGCTTCCAGGAAGGAGAGCGGGAGCGCGCCGAGCGCCTCCGCCATTTCATCGGGCCGCTGGCGCGGTTCCCCCTGGACCTGAGCGCGGTGGAGGAGACGCGGCTGCTGGAGCACGGCGAGGTCAACCTGAAGCTGTCCTCCGTGCTGCTGGCGGGCGAGGACCTCCGCGAGCGAATCCCCCTGATGCCGATGGACCGGTGGTTGCGCTTCTGCATGCACCGGCCGTACATGTTCATCGAGCGCGCACGGGCCCGGGCCGAGGGCGAGCCGCTGCGGTATCCGCTCGGCTACCCGGACCCGCGCGGAGAGCTGTACGGCTACGACCACCGCGAGACGATGGACGCCCAGGGACAGCTGCACCGGGGCTTCAAGGAGCTCGTCACCCTCGCCTGCCGGCTGGCAACGGTGGAGGTGGCGCGCAAGGCCGGGAGGCACACGGCCTCCAAGCAGGACGCCATCGAGGCGCATCGCCAGCATGTGAATGACGCGTGGACCCCGCTGTTCGTGGACATCTATGAATGCCGCAAGCGCTGGGGCTACCGGGTGCCCGAGGCGCCCGCGGACCGCGAGCACCTGCGCGGGCTCTGCGCGCGGATGCTGGACGCGGAGAACCACTTCCTCGCCAGCTACAAGGACTACCTGCTGGCCGAGGTCCAGCGCGGTGAGCTGCCGGACCGGGTCCTCGCGGTCCAACGACTGGGGGACATCCTCTTCCCCGGTGACGAGGTGCCGGCCGCATTGAAGTCCTTGCAAGACGCGCCGGAGGAGGCGCTGCGCGAGGCCGCGCGGGAGTCGCTCCGCAAGCTCGAGCAATACGGAAACAACGCTCGTTGACGGGGCATCCGCCGCAGCTCCCCTCCCCACGCCGTCACGAGGTCACCCGACTGGCTCCCCCAATCAGCGACCTGGGCGCCTGAATGTCTCCCGCGCGCGCTCGACGTTGGCTCTCGTCACGCAGGCCTCGACATGATCGTTGATCAGTCCCATGGCTTGCATGAAGGAATACACCGTCGTCGGCCCGACGAACTGCCAGCCTTGCTTCTTGAGCTCCCGTGACAGGGCCTTCGATTGCGCCGAAGTGGAAGCAGTCTGGGGTTTCGGAAGTTGCGCGGCATCCGGTTCGAAACGCCAGAAGTAGGCGGCCAGTGAGCCTTCGCGCTCGACCAACTCCTGGGCCCGCCGGGCATTGTTGATGACAGCCTCGATCTTGCCTCGATGCCGGACGATTCCCGCGTCCTTGAGCAGGCGTTCGACGTCGCGGCCCGTGTAGCGCGCGACTCTGTTGAAGTCGAAGCCGTGGAAGGCGGCACGAAAGTTCTCGCGCTTGACCAGGATCGTGCGCCAGCTCAGGCCAGACTGGAATCCCTCCAGACATAGCTTCTCGAACAGGCGCCGATCGTCAGCTACCGGGAAGCCCCACTCCGTGTCGTGATACGCAAGAAACTCAGGCGCAGCCGCGCACCACCGGCATCTTGCCTTGCCGTCAGGCCCCAGTACGGTCGTATCCATTCTTCACTCTCACGCGAGCGTGGTTCACGGACGCAAGAAGGCCAGCCGCGCGTCCACCTTGGACGGTGTGATCTCGACGATCTCCGCGTGAACGACGTCTTCCCTCACGAATGGGTCTTCATTCACTCGGCTCTGGAGCTGCGCCAACGAGACGTTGTGCGCCAGAATCGCTCCGCCCTGATGGGGCTCGAGGCTTCCGGCCAGGAGAAAGACGCCATCATCGAAGCCGCGCTGGAGCCATGCCTGATGGTCGACCATGAACGTCTTGGCATTCCCTCGATTACCCGAGAACTTGAGCAGCACGGTGAACATATTCACCTCTTCTCCCTCAAGGCGGTTGTGCACGACTTCAGCCAGTCATCCATCTGCTGCACTTCCTGCCGGATGAACTTCTCATCGTTGAAGGCACTGGCCAGGGTAGCGACACCCTGACTGCGAGCGAGCAGGTGCATCGCGAGTTCGTCAGCATCTGCTTCACGGCCCAGCAGGGTGAACTGTCTGCGCAGCCAGGTCCGGAACAGTGTGAACAGCATGTTCGCATCGGCTTTCGAGGAGTGATTCAATTTGGAAAGCTCGGTGCACAGCGTACCCACAGGGCAGCCAAATCGTTTGATGTCCGCGCGGTTGGCTACCAACATGTGGATGAAGCTTCGGATGCGCTCCGCGGGGCCCTCGCCCTCGCTTTCCCATTTCGACAGCATTGCCCGCGTGCTGGCCAGACGCACGCCAATCACGGCAGTCAGAATCTCGTCCTTGGACTTGAAGTGGTAATAAAAATTGCCACGCGAGATCTGCACTGCGTTTGCGATATCCGCGAACGACGTGTGCTCGAACCCATGCTGGTAGAACAATCGGTCCGCGGCCTCGATGATCTGGTCGCGGGTGGATTTCTCGTTCATCGATAACTCTTCACCAGCGCAGGCAGGAAACCTTCCAACGGATACGAGCAGAGCCGCTAGGACGAGCGTCCTAGGGCCATCCGTAGGACGGGCGTCCTAGATTGTCAAGCGCAGGAGTTCTATCCGACCTTCTGCATGGACTCTCCCGAGCGGGCCCGTGCCAGCAGCTCCCTCAGCACCTCCGCGAGCCGCTCCACGTGAGGCACGGCCACGAGGCTGTAGTGGTCGCCCGGCACCACGCGCGCCTCCACCCCACTCCGCGCGAGCCCGCTCCACCCGAGGTCTTCCCCCGCATCCGCGGGCCCCTCCGCCGCGCGCAGCAGCACCAGCGAGCCCTCCATGGGCCCAGGCACGTACGCACGCGATGCCCGCCGGTTCCGCGCGAACATCTCCCACAGCGCCCGCAGCTCCTCGCACGCCTCCTCGTCCAGACCCGCGCCCACCCTCGCCCCTCCGTCCAGCAGCGCCGCCAGCTCCACGGCGTCCACGTGCTCCAGCACCTCCGCCGCCCTCGGGTGGATGGCCGCCAGCCGTGACAGGTGGCTGGCGAACTCCAGCACCACCTCCACCTCCTGCTCCTCGGTCCGCCTCACCTCCGCGTCCTGCCCACGAGCGTCGATGACGACGAGCAGCCCCACCGCCTCACCGCGTGCCTCGAGCTGCCGCGCCATCTCGTACGCCACCCGGCCGCCCATGGACCAGCCGCCCAACAGGTACGGGCCTTCCGGCTGCACCTCGCGCACGGCCTCCAGGTAGCGCGCGGCCATCTCCTCCACCGAGTCCCCGGCGCCGCCCGCCGGCACCTGCAACCCGTAGAAGGGCTGGTCCGCGTCCATCCGCTTCGACAGCTCCAGGTACGCCAGCACGCTGCCGCCCACCGGGTGCACGCAGAAGAAGGGCCTCGCGCTTCCGCCCTTCCTCAAGGTCACCAGCGGCGAGTCCGACGTGGTGCTCCCCGCCTCGATGCGCGCCGCCAGCGCCTCCAGCGTCGGCGCCTCGAACAGGTCGATGACCGCGAGCTGCACGTCGAACAGGCTCCGCACGCGAGCCACCACCTGCGTGGCCAGCAGCGAGTGCCCGCCCAGCTCGAAGAAGTCATCGCTCGCGCCCACGCGGGGCACGGCGAGCAGCTCCTTCCACAGCCCGGCCAGCCGCTGCTCCGTCGGCGTGCGGGGCTCCACGTACTCCGTCCCCCGCTTGCGCGACGGAGCCGGCAGTGCCTTCCGGTCCACCTTCCCGTTCGCGGTCAGCGGCAGCGCCTCCAGCACGACGCAGGCCGACGGCACCATGTAGTCCGGCAGCCGCTGCGAGAGGTGCTCGCGCAGAGACGCCTCCTCCAGCGCCTTGCCCGGCCTGCCCACCGCGTACGCGACGAGCTGCCTGTCACCGGGCACGTCCTCCCGGGCCACGACGACGCACTCACCCACGCCGGGGTGCTGCGACAGCACGGCCTCCACCTCGCCCAGCTCCACGCGGAAGCCGCGAATCTTGAGCTGGTGGTCCACGCGTCCGAGGAACTCGATGCGGCCGTCCTCCAGCCACCGCACCCGGTCTCCCGTGCGGTACAGCCGCGCTCCGGCCTCGCCGCTGAAGCGGTCCGGCACGAAGCGCTCCGCCGTCCCGTCCGGCCGGCCCAGGTAGCCGCGGCCCACGCTCTGCCCGCCCACGTACAGCTCGCCCGGCACGCCCGGCGGCACCGGCTGTCCGTACCCGTCCAGCACGTACACGCGTACGTTGCCCAGCGGCCGACCCAGCGGCACCGACTGCGTCCCCGGCACGCGCTCGCCGCGCTCCACCCGCTGCGCGAGCACGCCCACCGTCGTCTCCGTGGGGCCGTAGTGGTTGAACACCTCGCACTCCGGCGCCAGCGCGTGGACGCGCTCCACCAGTGACCACTCCGCCCGGTCTCCGCCCAGCACCAGCCGCTTGCGAGGCAGCAGCTCGCCCATGTCGTCCGCCGCGAGCAGCGCCTCCAGGTGCGTGGGGACGATCTTCAGTCCCTCCACCCCGTGCTTGCGCCCGTACGCCCACAGCCGCGCCGAGTCCGACGCCGCCGCCATCCCCACCAGGTGCACCGTGCCGCCCGCGCACAGCGTGGGGAACAGCGCCGTGTGGCCCAGGTCCGCCGCCAGCGTCGACACCGACGCGAAGCTCATGCCCTCGGGCAGCTCCAGCCTCCGGCTCACGCCCGCCACGTAGCAGGCGAGCTGGCCGTGCTCGATGCACACGCCCTTCGGCTGGCCCGTGCTCCCCGACGTGTAGATGACGTACGCCGCGTTGCCTGGCAGCACGCCGCTGACGGGCGGCTCCTCCGGCTGCGACTCCAAGAGCCCGTCCTCCGCGTCGAGGCTGACGAGGAACTCGCCCTGTGAGGGCAGCTCGTTGGCCAGCGACTCCTCGGTGACGATGACCTGCACCTTCGCGTCCTGGAGGACGTGCCGCACGCGCTCGCTCATGTGCGCGTACGCCGGGTCGATGGCCACGTACGCACCGCCGGCCTTGAGGATGCCCAGGAGGCCCACCAGCGCGTGCGCCCGCCGCTCCACGAACAGGCCCACCCGCGTCTCCGGCTCCACGCCCAGCGCCTTCAGCCAGTGCGCGAGCTGGTTGGCCCGCCGCTCCAGCTCCGCGTAGGTGAGGCACTCGTCACCGGCCACCACCGCCACCGCGTCCGGCACTCGCGCCGCCTGCTCGGAGATGAGCTCGTGGATGCACCGCCGCGCGTACGGCGCCGCGGTGTCATTCCACTCCACCAGCACCCGGTGCCGCTCCGCGTCCGTGAGCAGGGGCAGGTCGGACAGCCGCTGCCGTCCGCCCTCCGCCGCCACTGCCTCCAGCAGCCGCTGGAAGTGGCGCGCCATGCGCTCCACCGTGGCGGCCTCGAACAGGTCCGCGCTGTACATCCACGAGCAGGCCAGCCCCTCCGGAGTCGGGCTGACCAGCACCGTCAGGTCCAGCTTGGACACGGCCGTGCGCGACTCGATGAAGCGCAGCTTCAGTCCCGGCAGCTCCGGGAACTGCGACGGCATGTTCTGGAGCACGAACTTCACCTGGAACACGGGCGCGTGCGCCAGGCTGCGCTCTGGGTTGAGCGCGCGCACCACTTCCTCGAAGGGCAGGTCCTGCGACGCGTACGCATCCATCGCCACCTGCTTCGTCTGTCGCAGGACCTGGAGAACGGAAGGATTGCCCTCCAGCCGCAGGCGCAGGGCGAGCTGGTTGATGAAGAAGCCGATGAGCGGCTCCGTCTCCGCGCGGTTGCGGTTGGCCACGTCCGTGCCCACCACCAGGTCCGTCTGCCCGCTGTAGCGGTGCAGCAGCGACTGGAAGCCCGCCATCAGGAGCATGAACAGCGTGGCCCCCTCGCGAAGGGCCAGCGCCTCCAGCTTCCGAGCCAGCGCCGGGTCCAGCAGGGACTGGTGCGTGGCGCCCCGGTAGGTGCGCACGGCGGGGCGGGGCCGGTCGGCCGGCAGCTCCAGCACGGCAGGAGCACCCGTGAGCTGCCCGCGCCAGTACGCGAGCTGCGACTCCAGCACGTCCCCCTTCAGCCACTCGCGCTGCCAGGCCGCGTAGTCCGCGTACTGCACGGTCAGCGGAGGCAGCGGCGACGCAAGGCCCGCGACGTGGGCCGCGTAGAGCGCCACCACCTCCCGCACCAGCACGCCCATGGACCAGCCGTCCGAGGTGATGTGGTGCATGGTCAGCAGCAGCAGGTACTCCGCCTCCTGCACGTGCAGCAGCGTCGCGCGCAGGAGCGGCCCCGTGGACAGGTCGAACGGGCGCCGCGCCTCGTCCTCCTGGAGCCGGAGCGCCTCCGCCTCGCGCACGTCCGCGGGCAGCACGCGCAGGTCCTCGACGACCAGCCTCGGCTCCACGCCGGAGAGCACCACCTGCGCCGGGCCCTCGGGCAGGTCGAGGAACACGGTGCGCAGCGACTCGTGCCGGCGCACCACCTCCCGGAACGCACGCTCCAGGGCGCTCACGTCGACCGCGCCCGCGATGCGCAGGGCGATGGGGATGTTGAAGAGCGAGCCCCCGGGCTCCAACCGGTCCAGGAACCACAGCCGCTGCTGCGCGAAGGACAGCGGCATCCGCTCCTGACGCGGCATGGGCCGCAGCGTCGACGCCGGAAGCGCCGCCACCTTCGGCACGAGCGCCTCGATGCGCGCGGCCTGCTCTCCCAGGGTGGGCGCGTCGAAGAGCGCGCCCAGGGACAGCTCGCCGCCGAAGACGGCGCGAATGCGGGAGAGCAGCTGCGTGGCCAGCAGCGAGTGGCCGCCCAGCTCGAAGAAGTCGTCATGCACGCCCACGCGCGAGACGTGCAGCAGCTCGCGCCAGAGCGCGGCGAGCTGCTCCTCCACGGGCGTACGAGGCGCGACGAAGTGCTCCGCGTCGGAGACGGGCGCCTCCGGCGCGGGCAGCACCTTGCGGTCCACCTTGCCGTTGGCGTTGAGCGGCAGCGCCTCCAGCACGGCGACGGCGGAGGGCACCATGTACTCGGGCAGCTTCTGCTGGAGGAAGGCGCGCAGGGCCCGGACGTCCACCTCCGGCCCCACCACGTACGCCACCAGCCGCTTGTCGCCCGGCACGTCCTCCCGCACCACCACCACGGCCTCCCGGACACCCGGGCCCTGGCGCAGCACGGCCTCGACCTCGCCGGGCTCGATGCGGTAGCCGCGCAGCTTCACCTGGAAGTCGGTGCGTCCCAGGAACTCCAGCGTGCCGTCCGCGCGCCAGCGGGCCTTGTCGCCCGTGCGGTACAGGCGCTCGCCCGGGGTGGCGGCGAACGGATGCGGGATGAACTGCCCGGCCGTCAGCTCCGGGCGGCCCAGGTAGCCCCACGCCAGTCCCGCCCCGCCGACGTACAGCTCTCCGGGCACACCGGGCGGCACCAGCTGGAGCGAACCATCCAGCACGTACGCCGTGGAGCCAGAGATGGGGCGGCCGATGGGCACCGAGGCCCCCACGACGTCCCCCGCCCTCAATGTGTGCGTGGTGGAGAACGTGGTGTTCTCCGTGGGACCGTAGCCATTCACCAGGACGGAGCCCTCGGGCAGACGGGCCAGGTGCTCGCGCACGCGCGCCACGGGCAGCACGTCGCCGCCCGCCAGCACGCGAGGCACCGTGGCCAGCGCCTCGCCCTGGTGCAGGACCATCTGCTCGAAGAGCGCGGCCGTCAGCCACAGCGTCGTGATGCCGTGGTCGCGCAGCAGCTCGCCGAGGTCCTCCAGCGACAGGTCTCCCGACGGAGCCAGCACCAGCCGGGCGCCATTCAGCAGCGCGCCCCAGATTTCCAGGGTGGAGGCGTCAAAGGCGACGGGCGCCAGCTGGAGGAAGACCTGCTCGGGGCCGAAGGGAATGAAGGGGTTGTCGCGCACCAGCCGCACCACGCCCCGGTGGGGGACGCAGACGCCCTTGGGCTGGCCGGTGCTGCCCGAGGTGAACATCACGTAGGCCAGCGCCTCGCCGCCCACGTCCACGCCCAGGGCCGAGTCCGGCCGCGAGGCGATGCGGTCCGCTTCCGCGTCCATCAGCACGAGCGAGGTGGAGACGGCGGGCAGCTCATCGGCCAGGGCCTCGCGGGTGACGAGCGCCACGACACCCGCTTCCTGGAGCAGGAGCGACGCCCGCTCCGGAGGAACGCCCGGGTCGAGCGGCACGTACGCGGCCCCCGTCTCCAGGATGCCAAGCAGCGCCACCACCAGCTCCACCGAGCGCTCCAGGCACACGCCCACGCGGGCCCCGGGCCGCACGCCGAGCCCCCACAGGTGATGCGCGAGCTGGTGGGCCCAGCGCGCCAGCGCCTCGTAGGTGAGGCTGTCCCCGCCGAAGCTCAGGGCCACGGCCTCGGGCGTCCGCGCGGCTTGCGCGGCGAACAGCGCGTGCACGCTCGTCTCCAGCGCGTGCGCGGCGGAGGGAGTGCTCCATTCCACCAGCACCCGGTGCCGCTCCTCCCCGGTCATCAGCGACAGCTCGGACAGGCGGCGCTCCGGATGAGCCACCGCGGCGTCCAACAGCGCGCCCAGGTGCCGCATCATCCGGGTGATGGTCGATGCGTCGTACAGGTCGGTGCGGTACTCCACCATCCCGCTCAGGCCGCGAGGCGTCTCCTCGAAGACGAGCGCGAGGTCGAACCGGGCCGTCCCGCTGTCCACGCGCAGCGGCGTCATCTTCATGCCCGGCAGCTCCAGCTTCGCCGTGGGCAGGTTGAGGAGCGCCAGCGACATCTGGAAGAAGGGCGTGCGTCCCGGCTGCCTCGGCGGCTGGAGTACCTCCACCAGCTTCTCGAAGGGCACGTCCTGGTGCGCGTACGCGCCCAGCGTCACGTCCTTCACGCGCGCCAGCAGCTCACGGAAGGTGGGAGCCCCGTCCAGCCGGGTGCGCAGCACCAGCGTGTTCACGAAGTCGCCGATGAGCCCCTCGGTCTCCGCCTGCGTGCGGCCGGCGATGGGCGCGGCCACGCTGACGTCGTCCTGGCCCGAGTAGCGCGCCACCAGCGCCTGGAGGCCGGCCACCAGTCCCATGTAGAGCGTGGCGCCCTCGCGCTGGCACAGCGTCGCCAGCGCTTGCGTCAGCTTCAATGGCAGGCCCACCTCGAGCGACGCACCCGGGCTGCCCGAGTCCGGCATGCGCGGCCGGTCCGTGGGCAGCTCCGCCGTCGGAGGCGCGTCGCCGAGCTGCTTCCGCCAGTAATCGAGCTGCTGCTCCAGCACCTCGCCCTGGAGCCACTGGCGCTGCCACGCCGCGAAGTCCGCGTACTGGATGGGCAGCGGCGGCAGCGGTGACGGTCTGCCGGACACGAAGGCCTCGTACAGCGCCGCCAGCTCGTGGATGAGCACGGAGATGGACCAGCCGTCCGTGACGATGTGGTGCATCGTCAGCAGCAACAGGTGGTGCTCCCCGGACAGGCGCAGCAGGCGGGTGCGAAGCAGCGGCCCCTGCGCGAGGTCGAACGGCCGGCCTGCCTCCTCACGTGCCCGCTTCATCGCCTCCGCTTCCCGCTGCGACTCCGGCAGGTGTCCCAGGTCCTCCACGGGCACCACGAAGGGCGACGCGGGCGCGATGACCTGGAGCGGCTTGCCCTCGCGAGCCCGGAAGGTGGTGCGCAGGGCCTGATGCCGGCGAATCACCTCGGTGAAGGCCTGTTCCATGGCCGTCACGTCGACCCGGCCCTCCAGCCGCAGCGCGGCCGGCATGTTGTAGAGCGCGGTGCCGGGCTGGAGCTGGTCGAGGAACCACAGCCGCTGCTGGGCGAAGGACAGCTCCGCCTCCACCGCGCGCGGGGCAATCACCGGGGCCGCCGCCCTGCGTGGCTCGGTGGGCACCTGCCTTTCGAGCCGCCGGGCCAGCGCCTCCACCGTGGGCGCCTCGAACAGCTCGCGCAGCGGCAGCTCCACCTTCAGCGAGGACCGCAGTCGCGAGACGAGCTGCGTGGCCAGCAGCGAGTGACCACCCAGCGAGAAGAAGTTGTCGGTGACACCCACGCGAGGCACGCCGAGCACGCCAGCGAAGAGGTCCGCCAGCGACTGCTCCAGCGGGTTCCTCGGAGCGACGTACGGCGCGTCCCCGCGCCGGCTCTCCGCGTCCGGCACGGGCAACAGGGCGCGGGCCAGCTTGCCGCTGGGCGTGAGCGGCAGCGCCTCCAGCCGCACCAGCGCCGACGGCACCATGTACTCGGGCAGCCGGCCCTTCAGTGTCTCGCGCAGGGAATCGGGCGCCCAGGCCGCATCCGGCTGGAGCACCACGTACCCGACGAGCCGCCGGTCTCCCGGCGTGTCCTCGCGCACCACGGCGGCGGCGTCGCGCACTCCCTTCGCGTCACGCAGGGCGGCTTCGACCTCGCCCAATTCGATGCGGAAGCCCCGCACCTTCACCTGCCCGTCCATGCGGCCGAGGAACTCCACGGCGCCCTCGGCCTTCCAGCGGGCCCGGTCTCCCGTGCGGTACAGCCGCGCTCCCGGCTCGCGGGAGAACGGGTCGGGCACGAACTTCACGGCGGTCAGCTCGGGGCGCCCGAGGTAGCCGTGCGCCACCTGCACGCCACCGAGGTACAGCTCGCCCGGCACGCCGATGGCGCAGGGCTGCCCCCGCTCATCCAGCACGTACAGCTGGGTATCGGGCAGCGGCGAGCCGATGGGCGGCAGCCGGGGCCACGAGGCGGGCACGCCGTCGAGCCGGTACGCGCTCACCACGTGCGTCTCCGACGGGCCGTACTGGTTCTCCAGCACGCACCCGGGCAGCCGCTCGAAGAGGGCCACCACCGCGGGCGTCACCTGGAGCTGCTCACCCGCCGTCACCACCTCGCGCAGGCGCTGGGGCACCCGGGCGCCGTGGGCCACCGCGTCCGCCATCGCCTGCAGGGCGACGAACGGAAGGAACATTCGTTCCACGCCGGTGCGGGCCATGAGGTCCAGCAGCGCGGGCATGTCCCGGCGCACGGCGGCCGTGGGCATCACCAGCGTGCCGCCCGCGCACCACGTGGAGAACAGCTCCTGGAAGGACACGTCGAAGCTGAGCGCCGCGAACTGGAGCGTGGTGGCGTTCGGCTTGACGGACTGCCGCAGCTGCCACGCCAGCAGGTTGGACAGCGCGCGGTGCGGCAACGCCACGCCCTTGGGCTGGCCGGTGCTGCCGGAGGTGTAGATGACGTAGCAGGCGGACTCGGGCGACAGCGCCACCACCGGAGCGTGCGCCGGCTGGTCCGCGATGGCCGAGGCCTCCACGTCCAGCAGCACGCGGCGGGCTTTCACCCGGGCCGGAAGCACCGGAATGACGGAGTCCTGGGTAACGACCAGCGGCACCGCCGCGTCCTCCAGCATGAAGGCCAGGCGCTCCGCCGGGTAGCCCGGGTCGAGCGGCAGGTACGCGGCGCCCGTCTTCAGGATGCCCAGCACGCCCACCGCCAGCTCCAGCGAGCGCTCCACGCACAGGCCCACCCGGTCTCCCAGCCGCACGCCCCGCGCGAGCAGATGGTGCGCGAGCTGGTTCGCCCGGCGCTCCAGCTCCGAGTAGGACAGCCGCGCCTCCTCGTGAATCACCGCCACGGTGTTCGGCGTGCGCGCCGCCTGCGCCGCGACGAGCTCATGCACACACGCGGCGACGGAGGGTCGCGCCCCCGTGTCGTTCCACTCCACCAGCACCCGGCGCCGCTCCTCCTCCGCGAGGAGCGACAGCTCGGACAGGCGCCGCTCGGGATGGGCGATGGCGTCCTCCAGCAGCGTGCGCAGGTGGTCCACCATGCGCGCGGCCGTGCGGTCCTCGTACAGGTCCGTGCGGTACTCCAGCGCGCCGCGCAGGCCCTCGGGCGTCTCGCTGAGCGTCAGGGTGAAGTCGAACTTCGCCGTGCCGCTGTCCAGCTCCATCAGCCGCAGGGAGAGCCCGGGGACGGTCAGCTCCGTGGTCGGCGTGTTGAGCATCACCAGCGCCACCTGGAAGAACGGCGTGCGCTCGGGCTGCCTCGGCGGCTGGAGCACCTCCACCAGTCGCTCGAAGGGCACGTCCTGGTGCGCGTACGCATCCAGCGTCACGTCCTTCACGCGCCCCAGCAGCTCGCGGAACGTCGGGTCGCCGTCCAGGTGCGTGCGCATCACCAGCGTGTTGACGAAGAAGCCGATGAGCCCCTCGGTCTCCGCCTGCGTGCGGCCGGCGATGGGCGCGCCCACGCAGACGTCGTCCTGGCCCGAGTAGCGCGACAGCAGCGCCTGGAGGCCCGCCAACAGGCCCATGAAGAGGGTGGCGCCCTCCTGCTTGCACAGCGCGGTCAACGCCTGCGTCATCGACAGCGGCAGCTCCACCCGGAGCCACGTGCCGGGGTTGCTCGCGTCCGCCGTGCGCGGCCAGTCCGTGGCCAGCTCCAGCGCGGGCGGCGCGCCGTCGAGCTGCTTGCGCCAGTAGTCGAGCTGCTTCTCCAGCACCTCACCCTGGAGCCACGTGCGCTGCCAGGCCGAGTAGTCCGCGTACTGGATGGGCAGCGACGGCAGCGCGGACGGGCGACCCGCCACCGCCGCCTCGTACAGCGCCACCATCTCGTGGGTCAGCACGCCGATGGACCAGCCGTCCGAGATGATGTGGTGCATCGTCACCACGAGCAGGTGGTGCCGCTCCGCCAGCCGCAACAGCCGCGTGCGCAGCAGCGGGCCTCGGGTGAGGTCGAATGGCCGACGCGCCTCTTCCCGCGCCAGCTCGAGGGCCGCCTGCTCCCGCTCCGGCGCGGGCAGGTACGACAGGTCCTCCACCTCCAGCGTCCACTCCGGCGGCGGCGAGACGACCTGGACCGGACGGCTGTCGCGGACCTCGAACGACGTGCGCAGCACCTCGTGGCGGCGCACCAGCTCGGCGAAGGCGCGACCCAGGGCGGTCACGTCGAGCACGCCCTCCAGCCGCAGCGCGGCCGGCATGTTGTAGAGCGGGCTGTCCGGCTGGAACTGGTCCAGGAACCACAGCCGCTGCTGCGCGTAGGACAGCTCCGCGTCGCCCGTCTCCTGGCGCGGGACAATCATGGGCGCGGACGTGCCGCGCGCTCGAGTGGGCACCCGGCCTTCCAGGCGCCGGGCCAGCGACTCCACCGTGGGCGCCTCGAACATCTCGCGCAGCGCCACCTCCACGCCCAGCGCGGTGCGCACGCGGGCCACCACCTGCGTGGCCAGCAGCGAGTGTCCGCCCAGCGCGAAGAAGTTATCGGTGACACCGACGTGCGAGAGGTTCAGCACCCCGGCGAACGCGTCGGCCAGCGCCTGCTCCAGCGGGTTGCGTGGAGCGACGAGGGGCGCGGCGCCTCGCAGGCTCTCCACGTCCGGAGCGGGCAGCAGGTTGCGGACCAGCTTGCCCGTGGGCATCAGCGGCATCGCGTCCAGCCGCACCAGCGCGGTGGGCAGCATGTACTCGGGCATCCGGCGCGCCAGCGTCTGGCGCAGGGCCTCCGGGTCCCACGCCGTGTCCGGCTGGAGCACCACGTAGCCCACCAGCCGCTTGTCGCCCGGCGTGTCCTCGCGAACCATCGCGGCGGCCTCGCGCACGCCCGGAGCGTCCCGCAGCGCGGCCTCCACCTCGCCCAGCTCGATGCGGAAGCCCCGCACCTTCACCTGCCCGTCGAGCCGGCCGAGGTACTCCAGCGCCCCGTCCGCCTTCCAGCGGGCCCGGTCTCCCGTGCGGTACAGCCGCGCCCCGGGGACTCCGGACAGCGCGTCGGGGACGAACTTCTCCGCCGTCAGCTCCGGCCGCTCGTGGTAGCCGAGCGCGACCTGTACGCCGCCGACGAACACCTCGCCGGGCACGCCGATGGCGCAGGGCCGGCCGCGCGGGTCCAGCACGTACAGGCGGGTGCCGGGCACGGCGCTGCCCACCGAGGGCAACAGCGGCCACGTGGACGGCGCGCCCCGCAGCCGGTGCGCGCTCACCACGTGCGCCTCGGACGGGCCGTACTGGTTCTCCAGCACGCACTCCGGCAGCCGCTCGAAGAAGGCCACCAGCGCGGGCGTCACCTGGAGCTGCTCGCCCGCTGTCACCACCTCGCGCAGGTGCTTCGGGACGTGCGTGGCGTGGGCCACGGCCTCCACCAGGGCGCGCAGCGCGATGAACGGGAGGAACACGCGCTCCACGTCATGGCGCACGATGAAGTCGAGCAGCGCCGGCATGTCCTGGCGCACGCGCGACGAGGGCACCGCCAGCGTGCCTCCCACGGCCCAGCTGGAGAACATCTCCTGGTAGGAGACGTCGAAGTTGAGCGACGCGAACTGGAGCGTGGTGGCCTCGGCCCTCACGGACTGACGGCGCTGCCAGGCGACCACGTTGGACAGCGTGCGGTGCGGCACCGCGATGCCCTTGGGCCGCCCCGTGCTGCCGGACGTGTAGATGATGTAGCAGAGGGCATCCGGCGACACCGGCCACTCGGGCGTGTCGTCCGACAGCCGGGCGAGCGCATCCGCTTCCGCGTCCACGCAGACCACTCGCGCCCGGCTGCCCGGGGGCAGCGACTCGACGAGGTGCGACTGGGTGAGCACCACCGGCGCGCCCGAGTCCTCCAGCATGAAGGCAAGCCGCTCGGCGGGGTACTGCGGGTCCACCGGGACGAAGGCCGCGCCCATCTTGAGGACGGCGAGCACGGACACGACCATCTCCGGCGAGCGCTCCAGGCACAGCGCCACCCGGTCTCCGGTGCGCACGCCCGTCGCCCGCAGGTGCCACGCGAGCTGGTTGGCCCGGCGCTGCAGCTCCGCGTAGGTGAGCTGGCTGCCGTCGAACACCACGGCCACCGCGTCCGGCGTCCTGGCGGCCTGGGCGTCGAAGAGCTCGTGCACGCACGGCTCGGACGTGGAGTCCACGGCGGCGGCGTTCCAGTCCACCAGCACCTGACGGCGCTCCGCCTCGGCCATGAGCGACAGCTCGGACAGGCGCCGCTCCGGGTGGGCGACGGCGTCCTCCAGCAGCGCGCGCAGGTGCTCCATCAGCCGTTCGGCCGTCGAGGGCTCGAACAGGTCGCTGCGGTACTCCAGCACGGTGCTCAGGCCCCGGGGCGTCTCGGTGCACACCAGGGTGAGGTCGAACTTGGAGGTGCCGCTGTCCACGTCCACGGGCCGGAAGGTGAGGCCCGGCGTGGCCAGCTCCGCCGCGGGCGTGTTGAGCAGCACCAGCGTCACCTGGAAGAAGGGCGTGTGTCCGGCCTGCCTCGGCGGCTGGAGCACCTCCACCAGCTTCTCGAAGGGCACGTCCTGGTGCGCGTACGCGCCCAGCGTCACGTCCCGCACCCGGCGGAGCAGCTCCTGGAAGCTCGGGTCGCCGTCGAGGTGGGTGCGCAGCACCATGGTGTTGACGAAGAAGCCGATGAGCCCCTCCGTCTGCGGCTGCGTGCGCCCGGCGATGGGGGCGCCCACGCAGATGTCCTCCTGGCCCGTGTAGCGGGACAGCAGCGCCTGGAGCCCGGCGAGCAGGCCCATGAAGAGCGTGCCCTTCTCCCGGCGGCACAGCGCGCGCAGGCCCTGCATCAGCTCCAGCGGGAGCTGCACGCGGTACGAAGCGCCCGGGTTGCTCGTGTCGGTGGTACGGGGCCGGTCGGTGAGCAGCTCCAGCGCGGGCGGCGCGCCCTCGAGCTGGCCCTTCCACCACGCGAGCTGCTCCTCCAGCACCGGCCCCTTGAGCCACTCTCGCTGCCACACGGCGTAGTCCGCGTACTGGATGGGCAGCTCGGGCAGCGGGGACGGACGTCCGGCCACGAAGGCCTGGTACAGCGTGACGACCTCGCGGATGAGCACGCCAATGGACCAGCCGTCGGAGACGATGTGGTGCATCGTCACCAGCAGCAGGTGCTCCGTGTCGGACAGGCGCACCAGCCGGGCGCGCAGCAGCGGGCCGCGGGACAGGTCGAAGGGACGGCAGGCTTCTTCACGTGCGAGGCGCAGGGCCTCCGCCTCACGCTGCTCCGCGGGCAGGTGGCCCAGGTCGTCCACCTCCAGCGTGGTGGCCACGCTCTCCGGCGCGAGCACCTGGATGGGATTGCCCTCTCGGGCCTGGAAGGTGGTGTGCAGCGCCTCGTGACGCCGCATCAGCTCGGCGAAGGCGCGGCCGAGCGCGGCCACGTCGAGCCGGCCCTCCAGCCGCATGGCGGAGGGGATGTTGTAGAGCGCGGTGCCCGGCTGGTACTGGTCCAGGAACCACAGCCGCTGCTGGGCGAACGACAGCGGCAGTGAGTCCGTCCGAGGGATGCGCGGAATCAGCGCGTCCGCGCGCGGCTGAGACTCTGGCCGCGCGGGCGGACGTGGCGCGGAAGCAGGGAGGCCCGGTGTGGGCCGCGGGCGAGCCGTGGGGGTGAGCACCTCCACGCTCCCGTCCACGCGGTAGCGGGCGTGCGTGCCGGTGCCGAGCAGCCGGAGGCCGGTGTCCTCGGGAGAGGACCGGAGACGGGAGCGCGCCAGCTCTGGCGCATTCCAGAAGCCCAGCGGCACGGCGTCTCCGCCGAGGAACAGCTCTCCCACCACGCCCACGGGGGCGCGGCGCCCCACGCTGTCCAGGACGAAGCGCGGCCCGCTCGGGGTGACCTCGCGGACCTCGGGGAGCACGGACACGGCGGGCACGACTCTCGCGGAGGTGGCGGCCTTCAGGGCCGTTGCGACCTCCTCGCCCACCTCGTCGAGCACCAGGGTGCGGACCGGCGCGAGCACCTCGGCGGCATCCGGCATCCTCGCGAGCGCCTGGGCGAGGGTGGCGGTGCAGCGCAGGTGCTGGGGCGCGGAGGCGCGCAGCTGCTCCGCGAGGGTCTGCTCGGTGACCTCCACTTCGGACACGGAGGGCTGGCTGTCGCGGCGCAGCACGTCCAGGTGCCGCAGGCCCTCCAGGGTGACCTCGTGCGGGAGGCCGAAGTCGATGAGGCAGGCCACCTCGTCCACGTCCGCCTGACGCAGTTGCTCGATGCGCGCGGCGAGCGTCTCCGGCGTGCCGAAGAGGCCACCGGCTTCCAGGTAGCGCGAGACGCCCTGCTCCAGCAGCACGTCCAGGTCCTGGGGCGTGAGGCCGCGCACGTCCAGGCCCTGGCTGGAGGCCAGTCCCTGGATCAGCTCCACGGAGCTGCGGAAGTAGCGGATGAGCGGCTCGCGCGCCTGCCGCTTCACCTCTTCCTGGGTGCCGGCCACGAAGGTGTGCAGCATGAGCACCACGTGGCCGCGGTCGTGCCCGGCCTTGCGGCGGGCCTCGCGGTACAGGGCAATCTTGCGTGCCAGTTCCTCGAAGTCCTGGCCCAGGCCCAGCACGTTGGTGAGCAGGCCCGCGCCCAGCTCTCCCGCCAGCCGGAAGGTGTCCGGGTTGAAGGCGGCCGTGAGCCAGATGGGCAGGTCGGCCTGCACCGGACGGGGGCGGATGGAGATGTCCACCTCGGCGCCCTGACCGTTGGTGCGGCGCACGGTGCCGCCGCGCCAGAGGGTGCGGACCTCCTCGACGCCACGCCGCACGGCCTCGGGCCGCTGGTTGAAGTTCTCCGGGGCGAAGATGAAGTCGTTGACGTTCCAGCCCGTGGCGAAGGACACGCCCGCGCGGCCGTTGGAGAGGTTGTCGACGACGGACCACTCCTCCGCGACGCGAACGGAGTCATGCAGCGGCAGCACGACGCTGCCGGCGCGGATGGCCACGCGCTCGGTCACCATCGCCAGGGCGGCGCTGGTGGCGGTGGGGCTGGGGTACGGCCCGCCGAAGGCGTGGAAGTGCCGCTCGGGCGTCCACACGGCGCTGAAGCCATGCGTGTCCGCGAACTTCGCGCCGTCGATGAGGAGCTGGTATCGCGCCCGGCCCGACGCCTCCGCATCATTGGCGAAGTAGAAGAGGCTGAAGTCCAGCGGCTTCCGGGTGCTCTTCGCCCCCGACACGCGGTGGGTGGTGGCCTTCGCGGGGAAGACCACCGTGAGCCCGCGCGAGAGCGCCCACAGCAGCTCCAGGTCCGTGGGGTCGGAGGACTCGGAGGCACCGAGCCACGTCTCCCCTGACTTCGCCTCCACGCGCGCGTCGAGCGCGGTGAAGCGGTGGACGAGGTTGCGGTGGCTGAGCATCACCCGCGCGCCGTGATTGCCCGTCCCCTGCGATGCGAGGCAGGCCAGCGTGCCCGCCTCCACGGTGGGCAGCTGGGCTGCGGCACGCGTGTCCGTCGCCATGCCAGACGCAGGCAGCGCGGACGCGGCGTGGAGTCCCTCGGCCAGGGACATCCGGGAGCCCTGCGCATCCCCTCCCCGAGCAGGGTGAACCTCACCAGAGGAGGTCAGGCGGATGACTCGCGTCTCCCGCACACCCGGAGGCAGCGACAACGACGTCGAGGCAATGAGCAGCGGCGCTGTTCCGTCGGTCCCCAGCGCGCCCAGCCCGTTCAGCTCCTCGGGCGCGACGAGCGCATACGCCCCACCCGACGCGAGCACGCCCCACAACGCCACGGCCCGCACGGGTGAGGGCTCCAGGCACACCGCCACGGGCACGCCGGGACCCACACCCCGGGCGCGCAACTCCGTCGCGAGCGCGTGCGCGTGCACGTGCGCCTCCCGCCAGCTCAGGCGTTGCTCCCCGTCCCGCAGCGCAACCGCGTCAGGAGTCCGCTCCGCCTGGGCTGCCAGCAGCATCGGCACGGCGACCGTGCCGGATTCCGTGCCCGTCGCCCCCCGCTGACTCTCGACAGCTCCCCCTTCAACCCGGTCCGCCCCCCTCCGACTCCCCACGGGCTCCGCTTCAAGCGACAGCCGCGACAGCGGCTTCTCCGGCGAGGCCACCGCGTCCGTCAGCAGTGCCTCCAGCTGTGACAGCAGGCGCACCACCGTCGACACATCGAACAGGTCGATGGCGTATTCCAGGGTGCCGGAGAAGCCGTGCTCGTCCTCGCGCATCAGCAGCGTGAGGTCCGCCAGCGAGGTGCCGTACTGGGCGGGCAGCTCGGTGACGTCGAAGTAGCCGAGCCGCAGGCCCGGGAACTCCACGATGGGCGCGGACACGTCCTGCGTGTGCAGGAGGAAGATGGCGTCGAACAGGCGGGAGAGCCGCGTCTCCTCGCCGGGCTCCAGCTCCCCGAGCAGCTGCTCATAGGGCACGTCTGGATGAGCGAACGCGGACAGCGTGGTGTCACGTACGCGCAGCGCCAGCTCACGGAAGCCGGGGTCGCCCTCCAGGCGGGTGCGCAGCGCCAGCGCATGGGCCACGTAGCCGATTTGCGGCTCCAGCTCCGGCCGCGTGCGGTTGCCGATGGACGTGCCCACGAGGATGTCCTCCTGCCCCGAGCAGCGGGCCAGGAGGGCCTTGAAGCCCGCCAGCAGCGTCATGTACGGCGTGAGTCCCTCGCGCTGGCTGAACGCCTTCACCGCGGCGCCGAGCTTCCGCGAGAAGCTGAACGAGTGCCGCGCCCCACGCCTGCGAGCCCCCTCCACCCGGGGCCGGTCCAACGGCAGCGGCAGCGGTCCGGGCCGCTGCGCGAGCCGCTGGCGCCAGTACGCCTGCTGCGCCGCCAGCGAGCCATCCGCGAGCGCCCCGCGCTGCCACGCCGCGAAGTCGATGTACTGGACGGGCAGCTCCGGCAGGGGCACGGAGACGCCACGCGTGAAGCCCGTGTAGAGGGCCACCGCCTCCCGGATGAAGTTCACCAGGGACAACGTGTCCGCCACGATGTGGTGGATGGTGACGAGCAGCACGGACTCCGTCTGCGCCAGCCACAGCAGGCGCACGCGCACCAGCGGTCCCCGCTCCAGCGAGAACGGCTCGGCGGGCTCCAGGCGGGCCAGGCGCATCGCCTCGGCCTCACGGTCCCCGGCGAAGGCGCGCAGGTCCACCACGGGGAGCGGGATGCGCACCTCGGACAGGACGCGCGGCACGGCGCGACCGCCCACCTGCTGGAAGACGGTGCGCAGCGACTCGTGCCGGCGGATGACCTCGTTGAAGCCACGCTCCAGCGCGGCGACGTCGAGCGCGCCGGAGATGCGGACCGCCAGCGGCTCGTTGAAGATGGAGCTGCCCGGCTCCTGGAGCTCCAGCTCCCAGACGCGCTCCTGCACGTAGGACAGCGGCAGCTCGCCGGTGCGCGCGATGGGCCGCATCGCGGTGACCTGGGCCCCGCTACCCGGCCGCTCCGCCTGGAGCCGCGCCTCGATGCGCGCGGCGAGACTGGACACGGTGGGCGCCTCGAACAAGTCACTGAGGGGGAGCTGGACCTGGAACGTGTCACGCAGGCGCGTGAGCAACTGCGCCGCCATCAGCGAGTTGCCCCCCAGCTCCAGGAAGTTGTCGTCCAGGCCAATCTCCGTGATGCCCAGGCGCTCGCGCCACAGCTCCACCAACCGCTGCTCGACGTCAGTCCGAGACGCTTGCGGCGCGGGCGTGGGCGCCGAGGCCATCGCCGGAGTCGTGGGAGCGGCCACACGGACCGGCACGGCCACGGGCTCCGGCGCTGGCCGGACCTCCAGGGCGAAAGCGCGCTCCTCGAAGGGATAGCCCGGCAGCGAGATACGGCGGCGCTGCTCCCGCGAGTAGAAGCCTTCCCAGTCGACCGTGGCGCCGGCACGCCACAGGGCGCCCAGCGACTCGAACAGGACCTGCTCGTCCGCCGTGGAGGTACCGCTCCGGGGAAGGGAGGGCACCACCAGCGCGTCGGGCTCTGTGCGCAGGCGCAGGCGCGCCAGGGAGGTGAGCCCCTGGTCCGGGCCGGCCTCGATGAACCAGCCGCAGCCCCACTTCACCAGCGCGTCCATGCCATCGGTGAAGCGGACCGGCTCGCGCATCTGCCGCGCCCAGTACCGCGGCGACGTCGCCTCCTCGGGACGAATCCACGTCCCGGTGAGGCTGGACACATACGGGAGCGTCGGCGCATTGAGCGTCAGCCCCGCCACGGCCCGCTCCAGCTCGGGCATCAGCGGCTCCACCGCGCGCGAGTGGAATGCGTGCGCCGACGACAGGCGCATCACCGCCACGCCACGTCCGGCCATGGAGCGCTCCAGCGTCTCCAGGGGCTCCAGCGGACCCGACACCACGCAGCGGAACGGGCCATTGAAGGCGGCCAACTCCAGCTCGGCGGGAAGCTGCGGCCGCAGCTCCTCGGAGGACAGCCCCACCACGAGCATGCCGCCCGGAGGCAGCCGCGACATCAGCTCGCCGCGGATGACGGCGAGTCGCAGCGCGTCCTCCAGGGACAGCACGCCGGCCAGGCACGCCGCCGTGTACTCACCGAAGCTGTGCCCCAGCAGCGCGGAGGGCTGGAAGCCATAGCCCATCCACAGCCGCGCGAGGGCGTACTCCACCGCCAGCAGCGCGGGCAGCGCGAAGCGCGGCTCGGTGAGCTTCGCCTCCGCCTCGGCCTCCCTCCCCTGCTCCGGGAAGAGCACGGCATGGAGGTCCTCCGTCAGGCCAGCGCCGGGCAGGAGCGCGAGGCAGACGTCCAGCTCTCGCTGGAACAGGGGCTCGGACTCGTAGAGGCCCTGGGCCATGCGGACGGACTGCGCGCCCTGGCCCGGGAAGAGGAAGGCGACCCGAGCGGAGCGGGCCGCGGCCAGGTCGTTGACCTCGGAGACCGTGCCCGGCTTGCGCAGCTCGCGCACCAGCTCGGCCATGTCCCGGGCGACCACCGTCCGGCGGAGTTCGAACGCCCTGCGCCCCAGCGCCCGCGTGAAGGCGAGGTCCGCGAGGTCCACCTCCGGATACGTCTCCACGTGGTCCGCGAGCGCGCGCGACATCGCCTCCAGCGCGGAGACCGTCCGCGCGGAGAGCGTGACGAGCTGACGTCCACGCCGGCTGCCCTGCCCCTTCGCCTGGGGCGGCGCCTCTTCCAGCACCACGTGCGCGTTGGTACCGCCGATGCCGAACGAGCTGACACCGGCCCGCCGCGGCTCGGCGCCGCGCTCCCAGGGCCGCAGCGCCGTGTTGACGAAGAAGGGGCTCTTCTCGAAGTCGATTTCGGGGTTGGGCTTCTCGAAGTGGAGGCTCGGCGGCAGCTCACCGTGGTGCAGCGCGAGCGCCGCCTTGATGAGGCCGGCGATGCCCGCCGCCGTGTCCAGGTGCCCGATGTTCGTCTTCACCGAGCCGATGGCGCAGTAGCCCATCCGGTCCGTGTGGTTGCGGTACGCGCGCGTCAGCGCGGCAATCTCTATCGGGTCACCGAGCGGCGTGCCGGTGCCATGCGCTTCGACGTAGCCGATGCTCGAGGCGTCCACGCCGGCCGAGGCCAGCGCGCGAGAGATGACCTCGCGCTGTCCCTGCACGCTCGGCGCCGTGTAGCTGACCTTCGCATCCGCGTCGTTGTTGAGCGCGGAGCCCTTGATGACCGCATAGACGCGGTCTCCATCCTTCAGGGCCTCGGAGAGCCGCTTGAGCACGACGACGCCCAGGCCGCTGCCCAGGACGGTTCCCCGGGCGCGCGCGTCGAAGGCGCGGCAGTGCCCGTCGGGAGAGAGAATCATCCCCTCCTGGAAGAGGTAGCCCGTGCGCTGCGGCAGCGAAATCTTCACCGCGCCGGCCAGCGCCACATCCGACTCACCGTCGAGCAGGCTCCGGCAGGCGAGGTGCACGGCCACGAGCCCCGTGGAGCACGCCGTGTAGACGTTGAGGCTCTCACCGGCGAGCTTCAGCTTGTACGCCGTCTTCGTGGCGACATTCTCGCCCGTGGTGGTGCCCAGCGCCTCGAACAGCGAGGCCGGGTCCTTCCGCGTCTGGCCGAGCAGCGACAGCATGTGCCCGCCCGAGGAGCCCGCGCCGGCATAGAGCGAGATGAGCCCCCGGAAGCGCTCCGGGTCCAGCCCCGCGTCCTCCAGCGCGTTCCACGCGCACTGGAGGAACAGCCGCTGCTGCGGGTCCATCCACTGCGCCTCGCGTGGGGACACCTCGAAGAAGCCCGCGTCGAAGCCGTCCGCGCCCTCCAGCACGCCGCCAGCGGGGACGAAGTCCGGGTGGCTCCACAGCGACTCCGGGAACAGCGGCGACGGCTCCAGCTCGTCCGGAGCGAAGCGGGAGACGGACTCCACGCCCCGGCGCAGGTTCTGCCAGAAGGCGCCGATGTCCCGCGCCCCCGGGAAGCGCCCCGCCATGCCGATGATGGCGACGTCACCCGAGACATCCTCCTCTCGCGCCCTGCGCGCGGATGTCCTCGTGGACGGCGGCGGCACCTGCTCGGAGCGCTGCTCGCGCTCCAGCCGCGCGGCCAGCGCGTGCACGGTGGGGTGCTCGAAGAAGTGGGTGACGGGGACTTCCCGGCCCAGCGCCTCACGCAGCTCCGTACCGGCCTTCACCACCAGCAGCGAGCTGCCACCGAGGTCATCGAAGAAGTGGTCATGCAGCCCCACGCGCGGCACCTGGAGCGCCTGCGCCCAGGCCGCGGCGATGCGCTGCTCCAGCTCCGAGCGGGGCTCCACGAAGGCGTCCTCCCGCGCTCCTCGCGAGGCCTCGGGCGAAGGCAACGCCTGACGGTCCACCTTGCCGCTCGGCGTGAGCGGCAGCGCGGGCAGCGTCACGTAGGCGGAGGGCACCATCACCTCCGGGAGCCGCTCCTTCATGAAGCGCCGCAGCGTCGCGGGCTCCTGGGCCTCCTCGGCCACGACATACGCGACGAGCCGCGGCTCGGCAGCGTCCTCGCGCAGCACCACCACTGCCTGACGCACGCCGGGGTACTGCGCCAGCGCGGCCTCCACCTCGCCCAGCTCCACGCGCACGCCTCGCACCTTCACCTGCGCGTCACGGCGACCGAGGAACTCCAACCTTCCATCCGGCAACGGCCGCACCCGATCACCGGTGCGGTACAGGCGCTCTCCGGGCGTGTCGGCGAACGGGTCCGGCACGAAGCGCTCGGCGGTGAGCGCGGGGCGGTGCAGGTAGCCGCGCGCCAGTCCCGGGCCACCCACGTACAGCTCGCCCGGCATCCCGGGAGGCACCGGCTCCATCCGGGCGTCGAGGACGTACACACGGGCCCCGGCGATGGCGCGGCCGATGGACGGCCGGCGCGGGTCCACATCGGTGTCGATGGTGGCGCAGACGGACGCCTCCGTCGGACCATAGGCATTGAGGAAGCGGCGTCCGGACTTCCAGCGCGCGGCCAGCTCCGGCGTGCACGCCTCCCCGACGGAGGCCACCACCGCGAGCGCGGGCAGGGCTTCCGGCTCCAGCGGAGCCAGCGACGTGGGCGTCGCGGTGATGACGGTGATGCCCTTCTCCGCGAGCACCTGTTGGAGCGGAGGCCCGGGCAGCAGTGACTCCTGCGCGGCGAGGCACAGCTCCGCACCGGAGAGGAGCGTCGAGAAGACCTCCGACACCGACGCGTCGAAGCCGATGGAGGCGAGCTGCAGCAGCCGATGCCCCTGGCGCAGCCCCAGCGCGTCACGCGTGGCGCAGGCGGTGTTGCTCAGGCCACGGTGCTGGAGCAGCGTCCCCTTCGGCGTACCGGTGGAGCCGGAGGTGAAGATGACGTAGGCGAGGTGCGCGGGCGTGACAAAGGGCGCGGGCGTCGTGCTCGGCTGTCCCGCCAGCGCGGCGGCGTCCGTGTCCACGAGGACGAGCATCTCGCCGTGCGAGGGCAGCGAGTCCGCGAGCGCTTCACGGGTGACGAGCACGGGCACACGGGCCTCGCGCAGCATCAGCTCCAGCCGGGCGGCCGGGTACGCGGTGTCCAGTGGGAGGAACGCGCCTCCGGCCTTGAGCACGCCCACCAGCGCCACCACCAACTCCAGCGAGCGCTCCAAATGCACGCCCACCACGACGTCGGGCCCCACGCCCAGCGAGCGCAGGTGCCACGCCAGCTGGTTGGCGCGAGCATCCAGCTCCCGGTACGTCAGCGTGCGCTCCCCGAAGGAAACGGCGGGCGCATCGGGCGTGCGGTGTACCTGCTCCTCGAACAAGTGATGCGCGCATGCGTCCGGCACGGCGGGCGCGGTGTAGCTCCACTCGCTCAGCGCGCGGTGGCGCTCCAGCTCGGAGAGCAGGGGCAGCTCGCCGATGGAGCGCTCCGGAGTGGCGACGGCCTCGGCCAACAGGGTGCCGAGCTGCTCCAGCATGCGGCCGACGGTGTCCTCATCGAAGAGGTCGGTGGCGTACTCGCACAGCAGCTCCAGGCCGCTGCCGGTGTCGGTGGCCGACAGGGTGAGGTCGAGCTTGGTGGCGCCGGTGTCGCCCAGGGCGCTCTCCAGGGAGAGGCCCGGCAACCGCAGCGGCGCGGGCGTGGCGTCCTGCAGCACCAGCTTCACCTGGAAGACGGGCGCGTGGGCGAGGCTGCGCTCGGGGTTGAGGCCGCGCACCAGCTCGTCGAATGGCAGCTCCTGGTGTGCCCAGGCCTCCAGCGCCAGCGGGTGCAGCCGGGCCAGCAGCTTCCGGAAGGACGGCGCGCCGGAGAGGTCGCCGCGCAGGGGCAGCTGGTTGACGAAGAGGCCGATGAGGCCGGCGGTCTCCGGGCGGTGACGGCTGGCGGTATCCACGCCCACCACCACGTCGTCCTGGCCGGTGTAGCGGTGCAGCAGCACCTGGAAGCCGGCCAGCAGTGCGACGAAGGGCGTGGTGCCCTCGGCCTGGGCCAGTGCCTTCACCCGCTCCCAGGGAGTACGGGCCACGCGCCGCAGCACGTGGGCGCCCCGGTACGACTGCACCTTCGGGCGCGGACGGTCGGTGGGCAGCTCCAGCACCGGAGGCGCTCCGGTCAGGTGCTGGCGCCACCAGCCCAGCAGCGACTCCAGCCGCTCGCCGCGCAGCCACTGGCGCTGCCAGGCCGCGTAGTCGGCGTACTGCAAGGGCAGCGCATCCAACTCCGCCGTGCGGCCCGTGCAGAAGCCCTCGTACAGCTCGGCCAGCTCGCGCACCAGCACGCGCATGGACCAGCCGTCGGCGATGATGTGGTGCAGCGTCAGCAGCAGCACGTGCCGCTGCTGGCCCAGTCGCAGCAGTGTGCCGCGGACCAGCGGCCCCAGGGTCAGGTCGAACGGACGGCGCGCCTCCTCGCGCGTGAGGCGAAGGGCCTCCGCTTCACGGGCCTCCTCGGCGAGGCCACGCAGGTCCACGTGGTTCAGCGCGAAGGACTGCGCGTCCTGGATGCGCTGGACGGGCTCGCCGCGCTCCTCGGCGAACGTGGTGCGCAGCGCCTCGTGACGGCTCACCAGTGCCTGGAGGCTGCGCTCCAGGGCCGATGCATCCAACCGGCCTTCGAGCCGCGAGACGACGGGCACGTTGTAGAAGGCGCTGCCCGGCTCCATGCGGTCGAGGAACCACAGCCGCTGCTGAGCGAAGGACAGCGGCAACGCACCGGTGCGCGGTGCGCGGGGAATGGGAGGCAACACGCCCGCGGCCGTGCGCCGGGAGGCAATCTCCCGCACCAGCTCCGAGATGCTCGCGCCGCCCAGCAGCAGTTCCACCGGCAGCGCGACACCAAGCTCCTTCTCCAGCGCGTGCGTCAGCTCCACCGCCGCCAGAGAGTCCAGGCCGAAGCGCGTCAGCGGCGCCGATGCATCCAGCATCTCCACCCGAGCGCCCAGTCGGGCGGCCACCCGTGCCAGCACGCGCGACTCCAGCTCTCCCTTCTCTGCCCCCGAGGGAGCAGTGGGCTCGGCACGCACGACCCCTGCATCAGGCTTTGCAACGGGCTCGGAAACCGTTGAGCCCCGCCACGAGAACACCTCGCGCAGCTCCCCCGCGAGGAAGGCCGCCCGGCACGCGCGCCGCTGCACCTTGCCGCTCGACGTCTTCAGTAGGCTGCCGGGCTCGATGAGGACCAGCGCGTGCGGCACCACCTCGTGCCCCTCCGCGAGCCTCTGGCGAACCGTGCCCGCGACGTCCTCCAGGCTCGTGGTCACCTTGCGCGTGTCCACCTCCTGCACCACCACCAGCCGCTCCTCGCCCTCCACCTCGACGCTGAAGACGGCGCCGCACCCGGGCCGCATCGCCGGGTGGCTCTCCTCCACCGTCAGCTCCAGGTCGTGCGGGTAGAGGTTGCGGCCCCGCAGGATGAGCACGTCCTTGCGCCGCCCCGTGACGTACAGCTCGCCACCTTCGAGGAAGCCCAGGTCCCCCGTGCGAAGGAACGGTCCCTCACCGCGCGCCGTGTACGCCGCGAAGACGCTCTGCGACTCGTACGGCCGCTGCCAGTACCCACCGGCCACGCTGGGCCCACCCACCCAGATTTCACCCACCTCGCCCGGCGCGCACACGCGCAGCGACTCGGGCTCCACCACCAGGATGCGCTGCCCCGGCAGCGTGCCGCCACACCCCACCAGCGTCTTCGCCTGGAGACGCGGCGCCTCCGCGCTCCCCTTCTCCAGCGCGCTGACGTCCACCGGGCGCAGCCGCAGCGGCTCGCCCTTCTCTCCGCCGGAGACGATGAGCGTCGCCTCCGCCAGCCCGTAGCACGGGTAGAAGGCCTCGCGCCGGAAGCCCCAGGGGGCAAAGGCCTCCGTGAAGCGCTCCAGCGTCTCGGCGCGAAT
>NZ_JABBJJ010000136.1 GCF_012933655.1 Pyxidicoccus fallax
AGACCGCCCCCACCACCGAGTCCCCTGGCCTGCCGCGCACGCTGGGCCTCGACGTGAGCCTCACCGTGGGCGCCTCGCCCCTGGACGGGAGCGGCCTCGCGCGCGGGCTCGCGCTCTCCTGGCGCACACCCGGTCCCGGAAGACTGCTGCGCTGGGGCGTGAGGGGCAGCTACTCGCTGACGCCGGACGCGTGGGTGGACAGCGCCTCGCTCCAGCGGGCCTCGGTGCTCGCGCTGGGCGGAGTGAGCGGCCGTGGCGCGCTGGCCCCCTTCGCGGAGGTGGGCGCCGGCTGGCTGATGCTCGTGGTGGACAAGCCGGCGCGCCGCGAGGGCGACGCACTGGGCCTCACCACGCGAGCCGCCGCGGGCCTCCGCTGGAAGGCGGGAGACTTCGCGCTGCGCGGAGCGCTGGGCGTGGACCTGGACGGGGTGCGCGTGGACGGCCGCCGCCGCTGGACCTGGGCCCCCGGCCTCGAACTCGGCCTGGAGCGCTGAACCCACCCCACGGGGCCGGGCCACCAGCCCGGCGAGCGATACGCCCCCGTATCGTCCTCCCTCCGGCCGTGCCCGACTCGCGCTCCGGAGCGAGCCGGAGCACCGGGCGCGCGGGGTGCTCATCGACAGACACCCGGCTCCGGGCCCCGCGACCCCCCGCGCGCTTGCACGGTGTGCCCCCGCACAACGTCACGGGCCATCACGCAAGGGGCCCCCGGGTGGTGCCTCCGGGCGCGAGCCCCCTTGCCCAGTATCCGCGGGAACGTGCCCACCGCGCCTCGCGGAAGGGCCCGCACCCGAGAGGGGGACACAGATGAACCGAACGCGTTGGAAGTCCTGGATGGCCGTGTTGCTGACCGGCCTCGTCGTGCTCGCACCCGGCTGCGATGACGATGACGACGACACCCCGCCTCCCGAGGAGCGCCCGGAGGAGGGCGCGCGGCTGCGCGTCATCCATGCGTCGCCGGACGCGCCCGCGGTGGACCTGTACGCGGCGGGCAGCACCACGCCGCTGGTCACCAACGTGGCGTATGGCACCGCCACGCAGTACCTCACCCTGGAGCCGGGAGAGGTCGCGGTGGACATCCGTCCCGCGGGCGCGCCGCCCGAGTTCCCCCCGGTCTTCACCACCGGCACGCTCACGCTGTCCGCCGGCGAGCAGGTGACGGTCATCGCCGCGGGCCTGCTGAACGAGGACGACGCGGACGAGACCTTCCGCTTGCTGGCGCTGCGCGAGGGTTTCGGGGAGGACCAGGCCGGGCAGGCCCGCGTGCGCATCGTCCATGCGTCGCCGGACGCGCCCACGGTGGGCATCGACGTGGGCAACGACGGCTCCGTGGAGGTCGACAGCCTGGAGCGCTTCGCGGACACCGGCGAGACGGGCGTGCTGCTCCCGGCGGGCACGGCCCTGCAGGTGGGCATCACCACCGGAGCGGGGGACACGCCGGTGACGGCCTTCACCGTGCCGGCGCTGCCCGAGGGCGCGGAGGTCTTCGTGGTGGCCACCGGCCTGCTGGAGCGCAAGCCTCGCGAGGAACAGGGCTTCGTCCTGCTGCCGGCGGGGCCGGAAGGCGCGCTGGGCCTCGTGCGGCAAAACCCGGTGGTGTACGCGCTGCACGCGTCACCGGACGCGCCCGAGGTGGACATCTTCTCGGGTGACACGCAGGTGGCCGGAGACCTCTCCTTCGGCGAGCTGTCCGGGCCCATCCAGGTGCCGCCGGGGACGTACACGCTGGACTTCTTCGCCGCCGCGTCCGGAGACGACCGTCCCTCGGGCGCTCCCGCCGCCAGCAGCGGCACGCCGGAGCTGGCCGCGGGCGAGCGCTACCTCGTGGTGGCCTCGGGCTTCCTCGCGCCCGAGGCCGGCGTGCCGGGCTTCACGCTGCTGCCCTTCGCGGAGGCCTTCCTGGAGGACCCCGTCTCCGCGAAGGTGCGGGTGGTGCACGCCGCGCCGGGCGCGCCCCCGGTGGACGCGGGCCCGCTGGCGCAGGACGGCACCGTGCCAGCCGATGCCCCCGTGAGCAACCTGGCCTTCTCCCAGGCCACGGTGCCCGCGGGCGTGTCGCTCCCGCCCGGCACGGTGACCCTGGGCGTCGTTCCCACGGGCGCGGAGGACCGCGCGCCCATCGCCCGGTTCCGCGTGGACGCGACGCCCTTCGTGGGCAAGGGCGTGTTCGCGGTGGCGGCGGGCGCGCTGGCACCCGAGGACGACCAGCCCGGCTTCCAGCTCCTCGTGGTGGACACCTCCGAGATGCCCTGGGAAGTCAGCCCGGTGCGGCCGCAGCCGTAGCGGGGGCAGGGCCTCGAGGGTCCTCCGCCCTCGATGCCCCCGTCCACGCCGTGGGCGGCGCGCTGTGAACGGCGTTGACACCTGGGGCCGTGCGCCGCCGCAAGCGCGCGGAATCAGGCCGGTGCCTCGCTGGCAAGGCGCTTGCGATGGCCTTCCTCCGAAAGGGGAAGGCCATGGACGGACGCGGCACGCGGTGGGGCGAGGCGAAGCTGGACCGGAGCAGGGTGCTCCGCTGGAGCCTGCTGCATGCGGGCGCGCTGGTGGGCGGGGCGCTGTGCTTCTCGTGGAGCGCCGTGGCCGTCTTCGCCGTGCTGACCGCGGTGACGATGTGCCTCGGCGTGTCGGTGGGCATGCACCGCGGCCTCATCCACCGCGCCTTCCGCGCGCCGCTCGCGGTGGAGCGGACGCTGGCGCTGCTGGGCGCGCTGGCCGGGCTGGGCGGCATCATCGGCATGACGCGCATGCACCACCTGCGCGACTTCCACCAGAACCAGCCCGAGGCCGACTGCCCGCCGTACTTCGCCTACCGCGACGGCTTCGCGCACGTCATGGCATACGCCCTCTTCCACACGTGGCACCCACGCGACGAGGCCGTGTACCCGCCCGTGGACCCGCGCGTGCGGGACGACGCGTTCTATCGCTTCCTGGAGCGCGCGGGACTGTGGCTCCAGGTGCCGCTCGCGCTCGGGCTGTACGCGCTGGGCGGCGTCGATTGGGTCGTCTGGGGCGTGCTGGTGCGCCTGGCGCTCACGCAGGACGGCTTCTGGGCCGTGCACTACGTGAGCCACGTGGAGGGAGACCAGCCCTACGAGCTGCCCGGTTGCGCGGAGCAGGGACGCAACGCGGGCTGGCTCGCGCTCGTGAGCATGGGCGAGTCGTGGCACAACAACCACCACGCATACCCCGGCTCGGCGAGGATGGGACTCGACTGGCATCAGCCGGACCCGGGCTGGTGGGCGGTGCGCGCGCTGGCCGTGCTCGGGCTCGTGCACGACGTGAAGACGCCCGCGAACCTGCCGCTGCGTCCCGGAGCCCTCCGGCGGAGCCAGACGCGCCGGCCGCTCAGAAGGCATACCCCAGAGACAGCGTGAGCGCAGGCGCTCACGGTCTACAGAACATCGGAGACGCCCGGCGCCGTTTTCGAGCGACTCCTCCGCTCCTTCCAGCCGTAACATCCCCTCCTCTGGAGCCCCTGAAGGAGTGGACCTCGACATGATGCGTTCCCGCGTACTGATGGCCGTGCTGCTGTCCGCGCTCAGCGCCTGTGGTGGCGATGACGATGAGGACGGCGACAACAACGGAGGGGCCGACCGGCGGACGAACGTCACCGGGAGCTACGCCATGACCGGCTCGCTCGAGTACGTCGTCTTCGGGGTCTCCGATACGGAGCCGGTGGAGCAGCAGCGCATGCGCGTCTCCAACGGCTCCAGCTCCGGGTCCTCGCTGGTCCTGAGCCTCGAAGACGGCGTGGCCTGCCAGCTCCAGGCCACGATGACGGGCGAGCGGACCTTCTCCCTGCAGGAGTCGCGGTGCGAGATGCCCCAGGAGGACTGCTCGCTGACGTTGATTGTCCGCCGCGGCGAGGGCCGCCGCGAGGCCGGCGGAACGCTCACGCTCTCGGGCGAGGGAAACGTGGAGACGGACTGCCTCCCCATCCCGACCTCGGGCACCTTCACCCTGGAGCTGAGCGGCAACCGCACCGGGGACTAATCGCTCAGCCTCCGCCCACCACGCGAAGCTGCCGGCGCGGGGACGCGGCGGAGGCCAGCACCTGGGGCGCGGGCCATACGTCTCGCGAGCGGCCCGCGGTGAGGAACTCCACCGCGGGCGCCACCACCTCCGGCGCGTAGAGGATGCGGTGGTGTCCCAGCCCCTCCGTGCGCGTCAGCGTCGCGCCCGGCCACGCGCGCACCACCGCCTCGCCCGCCTGGAGCGGCACCTCGCCGTCCTTCACGTCGTGGAAGACGCGCAGCGGCACCCGCAGCAGGCCCACGAAGTTCGGCAGCGCCAAGTCGCGCATGCGCACGTCGAACCGCGCCTCGATGCGCGCCTGGATGCGCCCGTGCACCTTCTCGGGCAGCCCCACCGCCTGCCCGAAGGCCCTCACGCCCCCGCGCGGGTCCGACGGCGGCGACAGGAACACCGCGCGCTCCACCTTCAGCCCGTCCCGCATCGCCACCGCCGCCGCCGCCGCGCCCAGCGAGTGCGCCACCACCGCGAACGGGCCACCCGTCGCGTGCCCCACCTCCGCCACCATCTCCGCCATTTCCGGCAGCGAGCTGGTGCGCCCGGACGACGCCCCGTGCCCCGGCGCGTCGTACGTCACCACCGAGAAGCCCGCCTCCACCAGCGGCGCCACGTAGGCCGACAGCTGCCCGCCGTAGCCGCTCCACCCGTGCACCAGCAGCACCCGCGGGCCCTCGCCCCAGCTCCACACCGCCACCTGCTCGCCCGCCAGCTTCAGCATCCGCTGATGCCCCCGCGCCAGCACCGCCTCCGACGTCCGCGAGCGCCTCGGCCGCCACGGCGTCAGGAACGTCCGCTCCCCCCACGCCGCCGCCAGCCCGGGCGCCACCGTCCCCACGCTCCGCGCCGTCGCCCTCATGCCCCACCGCGCCAGTTTCGTCCGAACGTTCGTGCTATTTTCTGCCATGACGAGGTCCTCCTCGAAGGACACCAGAAGCGAAAGAAGTCAGGGAGCCGGGGCCCGGGCCGCGGTGAGCAGCGCCTCGAAGGCCCGGCGGGCGCGCGTCTCCGCCAGCGGGTCCCTCATCAGCCGCTGCGCGTGGTGGAAGCCCAGCATCACCGCGTACTCGTCGTGGGCGAACTGGTCCACGTCCACGTCCTTGCGGAAGTGCCCCTCGGCCACGGCGATGCGCGCGGCCTGCGCCAGCACGTCCAGCCAGTCCCGCTGCGTCTGCACCAGCTTGTCCCGCGCGGGTCCGGGCGCGTCGTCCAGCTCCACCGACGCCGCCACGAAGATGCAGCCGCCCTCCAGCAGCTGGTCCCGGTCCCACGCCAGCCAGCCGTCGAAGAGCGCCCGCACCCGGGGCTCGCCGCGGGGCTTCGTCAGCGCCGGGCGGATGACGTGCTCGGTGAAGGCCGCCGTGGCGGCCTCCAGTACCTCCACCTGGAGCGCCGTCTTGGATTTGAAGTGCGCGAAGAGGCCGCTCTTGGACAGGCCCAGCTCGTCCGCCAGCCCGCCGATGCTCAGCCCCTGCAGGCCCACCCGGCTCGCCAGCCGGATGCCCTTCTCCAGGATGGTCTGATGGGTGAGCTCGCCCTTCCGCATGACCTGGATATAAAACGGTCGTGCTTTTTCCGCAACCGGACGGGCTCAGCCCTCGGTGTTGCGCAGGAAATCCGCCACGTTGGCGAAGCGCTCGTCGAGGAAGCGGCGCAGGCCGCCGGAGATGCCGCGGGCGTCCAGGGCCTTGCGCATGCAGCGCAGCCAGGCGTCGCGCATGCCGGTGTCCACCGGCAGATGGCCGTGGCGCATGCGCAGGCGGGGGTGGCCGTGGCGCTCCATGTAGTGCTGTGGCCCGCCCAGCCAGCCGATGAGGAACAGGCCGAAGCGCTCGCGCGTGCCGGCGTTCACCCGGCCCTGCGCGTCCAGCTCGTGCAGCCGCGCCAGCGCGGGCTCGTCGGCGTCCATGGCGTCATAGAAGGCGTTGGCGAGCGCCTTCACCTCTTCCTCCCCTCCCAGCCGGTGGAAGGGCAGGTCATCCATGGAGGGGACCCAGTCGTCCGAGGGGGGCGTCTTCAGTTCAACAGGCATGGCTTCCTTCAACGGCGAGAGGGGCCCGCTTCCATCCTGACCGGACGTGGAGCCCCAGGCATCCGGGAATCCAGGGCTCCGGGGAGTAGACGGGGTGGCGGGCGGTACACACCTTGCTCCTTCGAGAATTGACCTTCGAAAGACGCGGTTGCTAAGGCCAGACTTCTAGTGACCTCCCATCCTCGCGTCACGCGTGATGACGCACAGCCCGCTCCCTCCGTCTGGGTGCTCGATGACAGCCCGGTGGAGACCGAGGCCATCCGCCGCGCCCTGACCCCTGACTGCCGGGTCGAAACCTTCGCGGATGGCGCCGAGCTGCTGGAGGCCATCAACCAGAAGCCCGCCCCCGAGCTCATGGTGGTGGACTGGTTCCTTCCGGGCATGAATGGCCTGGAGGTGTGCCGCTTCCTGCGCGGCAACCCCGCCACCGCGCACCTGCCGGTGCTGCTGCTCACCGCCAACACGCGCCCCGAGGACATGGTGGAGGGGCTGACGGCGGGCGCCAACGACTACGTCTTCAAGCCCTTCCGCCCGGCGGAGCTGTCCGCGCGGGTGCACGCGCTGGTGCGCTGGGAGCGGATGCGGCGCCGGGCGCTGGAGGAGGAGCGCGCGCGGCGCCTGCTGGCGGAGGGCACGCTCTCGGAGGTGCAGGCCGCCGAGGAGCGCGCCTGGCGCAGCGAGCTGCGCTTCCGGCTGGCCGCGCGCGCCACCCGCGACGCGGTGTGGGAGTGGGACCCGCGCACGGACAGCGTGGACTGGACGAGCGGCGTGCACGAGCTGTTCGGCTACGCCACCTCGGCCGTGCGGGACACCTTCGCCTGGTGGGCGGAGCACCTGCACCCGGAGGACCGCGCGCGCGTGGTCCAGGGCCTCCAGACGACGGTGGCGGGGACGGGGCACGAGTGGCAGGACGCCTACCGCTTCCAGCGCGGGGACGGGAGCTGGGCGCACGTGGTGGACCGCTGCCACATCGTCCGCGACGCGGAGGACCGGCCCGTCCAGGTCGTCGGGGCGATGCAGGACGTCACCGAGCACCACGAGGCGGAGGCCGCCAGGGCCCGCCTGCTGGAGCTGGAGCGCCGCGCGCACGAGGAGACGGACCGGCAGCGGGCGATGCTGGCCACCCTCTTCGAGCAGGTGCCGGCCCTGCTCGGCGTGCTGCGCGCGCCGGACCAGCGCTACGTGGTGGCCAACGCCCGGATGCGGCAGCTCTGCGGAGACCGGCCGCTGGTGGGGCGCACCTTCCGCGAGGCGCTCCCCGAGTTGGAGTCCCAGGGCTTCCAGGAGCTGCTGGACACGGTGTTCGCCACCGGTGAGCCCTTCAGCGCCCGCGAGATGCCCGCGCGCATCGCCCGAGGCGACGACGGCACCCTGACCGAGGGCTACTTCGACTTCATGTACCAGCCCATGCTGGACACCCGCGGCCGGGTGGAGGCCGTCATCCTCTTCGCGGTGGAGGTGACGGACACGGTGCTGGCGCGGCGCAAGGAGTCCGAGCTGGCCGGAGCGCTGCGCGACAGCGAGCAGCGGCTGCGCTCGGCGCTCGCCGCGGCCAACGTGGGCACGTGGCAGCTGGACCTGAAGACGCGCAAGGACCTGCGCGACGCCAACCTCAACCGCATCCTCGGCCTGGAGCCGCGCGAGGGGCTGTTCCCCGTGGAGGACTTCGCCGCCCGCATCCACCCGGAGGACCGGGCCGCCGTCGAGGAGGCCAGCGAGCGCGCCATCCGCGAGCGCGGGGGGCTCGACATCGAGTACCGCATCCTCCGCCCGAACGGCACGGTGCGGTGGATTCGGGACCAGGGACAGGTGCTGCTGAACGCGCGCGGCGAACCCACGCACCTCACCGGCGCGATGGCGGACATCACCGAGCCCCGGCGGCTGACGGAGGAGATGCGCGCGCGGGCGGACTTCGAGCGGCAGCTCATCGGCATCGTCAGCCACGACCTGCGCAACCCGCTGAGCGCGATAACGCTGGCCGTGTCGGTGCTCATGCAGCGTGGCGGGCTGGAGGAGCGGCTGCAGCGGCACGTGCAGCGCATCCACCGCTCGGCGGAGCGGGCGACGCGGATGATTCGGGACCTGCTGGACTTCACCCGCGTGCGGCAGGGCAGCGGCATCCCCGTGTTCCCCCGCGCGGTGGACCTGCGCGAGCTGGTGCACACCGTGGTGGACGAGGTGCAGGCGGCCGCGCCGGGCCGGCGCATCGTGGTGGAGCACACCGGCAGCGGCGCGGGGACATGGGACCCGGACCGGCTGGCGCAGGTGCTCAGCAACCTGCTGGGCAACGCGCTCCAGTACAGCCCGCCGGACACGCCGGTGCGGCTGGCCTCCCGGGGAGATGAGAACGGGGTGGTGCTGGAGGTCCACAACCAGGGCGAGCCGATTCCGCCGGAGCTGCTGCCGCGCATCTTCGAGCCGCTGGAGCGCGGCGTGGAGCGGCCGGAGGACCGGGGCGGGCGCAGCATCGGCCTGGGGCTCCACATCGTGCGCAGCATCGTCCAGGCACATGGCGGCACCGTGGAGGTGCACTCCACGGGCTCGGAAGGCACCACCTTCACCGTGCGGCTGCCGCGCCACGCGCCCGTGAGCGCCTCGGTGGACCGGGACGGCGTGGCGGCGGGGTAGCCGCGTGCCTCACGCGGCCTGACGCTTCGGCTGGCGCTCGCGGGCCGGGGAACTCACGCGGCCCAGCGCTTCGGGCGGCGCTTGAGGGTGGTGAGGCCCAGCCGGTCGCAGAGCGACTCGTAGCTGTTTCGGGGAACGCCCGCCCACGCGAGGTCCGCCAGCGACGCCGTGCCCGGCAGCGGCGCGTCCGTCACCAGCGTGGCGAGCCGGCGGTACAGGAGCGCGGCCTCGCGGTGCTCTCGCAGCGTGGCGGCCAGCTTGTCCGCGCCGCGCGGGCGCACCGTCCACGCCGACGCGTCCGCCGGAATCGCCTCCAGGTGGCCATAGGCGCTCAGGAGCGCGGACGCGCCCTTCTCGCCGAAGCCCGGCAGTCCGGGGATGCCGTCCGCATCGTCGCCCATCAGCGCCAGCAGGTCCGGCACGCTCGCGGGGGACACGCCCATCTTCGCGCGCACGCCGTCCTCGTCGATTTCCTTCTCCTGCCGGCGGTCCACCTGCACCACCTTCTTCCCGCGCACGCACTGGCCCAGGTCCTTGTCCGGCGTGAGCAGCCGCACCTGCTCCACCTCGCCCGCGAAGCGCGCCGCGGCCGTGGCCAGCGCGTCGTCCGCCTCCTGGTCCTTCATGGACCACACCCTCACGCCCAGCGCGGCCACCGCCTCCTCCGCGAGGTCGAACTGCGCATGCAGCTCCGGCGGCACGCCCTCGTCGCTCTTGTAGCCGTCGAACAGCGCGTTGCGGAACGAGCGGATGGGGTTGTCGAACGCCACCGCCACGTGCGTCACGCCTTCCGCCTCGTCGTGCAGCAGCGCGAGCAGCGAGGACATCAATCCCACCGTGGCCTTCACGTCCTGGCCGTCCGGCGCCGCGTGGCCCGGCCGGGGCGAGAAGTGGGCGCGGTACAGCTCATAGGTGCCGTCCACCAGATGCAAGCGCATGTCGCTCCGTCTACCTTTCCCCAAGCGCCCCGGCCAGTCCGGCCGCGCGCGGTGACAAGGGACTTTGCCCTCGGGGGTGGGAGCGTACACGCATGCCCGCCCGCCCACCGGGCGGCCCTGTCTCGGGCGAATTGCCGGCCTGAGGGGACGGCCTCACCTCTCAGTGTGGGCGCGACACCCCGCGCCCGATGTCCCGACGGCTGGAGGTGAACCGTGCGCCCGAAGCTGATTGCCGCCCTGCTGTGCCTGACCGTGGTCGGGTGCGCCGGACAGCGTGTGATCCCCGTTCCCAATGAACGCCGCGTGGAGGCCGAGGCCTCGCTGAAGGCGGCGGAAGGTGCCGGCGCCAGCCGCGTCCCCGAGGCCGCCCGGCATCTGGAGTTCGCCCGGCAGCAGATCGCCGACGCGGAACGGCTGCTGGTCGAAGGAGAGCAGGAGGCCGCGGAGCTGCGCTTCATGCAGGCCGATGCGGACGCGGACCTGGCGCACGCGCTGGCCCGCTCCGTTCCCATCCAGCGGCAGGCGGACCGTGCCGTTCAGCAGGCGGAATCCATCCGCCGCGGTAGCCAGTAACCGCCAGCCCGAGAGGAGAGCGTCATGGTGCGTTGGAAGCATGGATGGAAGGCCCTCGCCGCCGCGACGGCGCTGGTGTCCGTGGGATGCGCGAGCGGACCGCCGCCGCGCGAGCTGCTCGAGGCACGCTCAGCCTACCAGGAGCTGTCCACCAGCCCCGAGGGCCGTGAGCGTCCGCAGGACGTCGCGGAGGCCCGCGACGCGCTGTTGGAGGCGGAGCGGGAGTATGACCGCAGCAAGGACTCTCCCCGGGCGCGCTCTCTGGCGTACGTGGCGCTGCGCAAGGCGGAGGCAGCCGATGCCCGTGGCACGGCGGACCTGTCCGCCCGCCGCTTCGCCGAGGCCCAGGCGGCGCTGCAGGAGGCCCAGGCCCTCCAGCGCCAGCGCGTGGAGGCGGAGCTGGAGGCGGCGCGGCAGCAGCTCGCCCAGGCGGAGCGGGAGCGGCAGGAGGCGCTCGCGCAGCAGCAGCGCGCGTCGATGATGGCGCAGTCGCAGCAGGCGGAGGCGGAGCGGCTGCGGGCGGACGCGCAGCGGCGCCAGGAGGAAGCCGAGCGGCTGCGGGCGCAGGCCCAGCAGCGGCAGAGCGAGGCGCAGCGGCTGCAGGAGGAGACGGCACGGCGTCAGACGGAGGAGCAGCGCCGCCTGCAGGCCGAGGCCGAGGCGCAACGGCTGGCGCAGCAGAACCAGGAACTGCAGCAGCGAGCGTCGCAGCTCGAGCAGGAGCGCCAAGCGCGCCAGCAGGCCGAGCAGCAGGCCGAGCAGGAGCGGCAGGCGCGCATGGAGGCGGAGCGCAAGGCCACCGAGGCGCTGACCCGGCTGGACGAGACGGCGAAGGACCTGAAGGTCCGCGAGGAGGAACGCGGCCTGGTGGTGACGCTGTCGGGGAGCGTGCTCTTCGCCTCGAACGCGGTGGACCTGCTGCCAGCGGCGCGCGACAGGCTGACCGAGGTGGCGGACGTGCTGAAGGAGACGCAGAGTCCGCTGCTCATCGAGGGCCACACCGACTCGCAGGGACCGGACGCGTACAACGAGGACCTGTCCTATCGCCGCGCCGAGCGCGTGCGTGAGTTCCTCACGACGCAAGGCGTGCCGGCGGAGCGCATCCGCATCCGGGGCCTGGGCGAGTACCGGCCGGTGGCCACCAACGCCTCGCCCGAGGGCCGCGCCAACAACCGCCGCGTGGAAATCATCATCGAGCGCGAGCAGCAGCGGGCCGTGGGCGGCGCGGGACAGGGCACCGGCGGCGCGGGTTCGCAGCAGCAGCCTTCGCAGCCGTCGCAGCCTCCACAGCAGCAGCCCTCGCAGGACACGGGCGGCACCAGCACGGAGCCTCCGCAACAGCAGGGCACGGGCGGCTCGGGCTCGCAGCCGCAGCCCATCCAGGGCCAGGGCGTCCAGGGCCCTGGCACGCAGGGCAACCTGCCGCGGGCCACGGACCCGGCCACGGGCGTCACGGGGGAGCAGGACGAACAGAAGACGCCTCCCTCCACGAAGGAGGGCGGAACGGGTGGCAGCGGCAGTGGCACGCTGGACGATGACATCCAGGAAGGCGTCACCCCGCCACAGCCCGGCGCCCAGCCCGGCCAGAGCGACACACAGCCGCCTCGCTGAGCGCGGCGGTCCCGCGGAGCAGGCCCTCGCGGACACCTCGAGGTCCGCGAGGCGCTTGCTGCCCGCGAGTGACTCCCGCCATCCGGTTGCGACACCTACCGCCCCCGGGAAACGCTAGCCTGGGGGCGGTTCCGCGCCATGGCCTCGAACATCACGCCCCTGCTCACCACCGAGCGCCTGCACCTGGTCCAGCTCCCACCCGACGCGGCGTGGCGCGTGCTCGCCTACCACGAGGCCAACCGCGAGCACTTCGACCCGGTGTCCCCGGACCGGCCCGCCAACTTCTTCTCGGTGACGTACTGGCGCACGCGCCTCGCGCAGGACCGCGAGGACTTCCGGTACGACGTCTCCCTGCGCCTGTTCCTCCTGCCGCGTGACGAGCCGCTCGGCTCGGCGCCCATCATCGGCAACGTGTCCCTCACGCAGATCCGCCGCGGCCCGCTCCAGTCCGCGGACCTGGGCTACGCGCTGGACCACCGCTACGAGGGCAAGGGCTACATGACGGAGGCCCTGCGCGCCCTGTGCGACTACGCCTTCGGCGTCATGCGCCTGCACCGCCTCCACGCCAACCACCTGCCGGAAAACCTCAAGAGCGCCGCCGTGCTCGAGCGCCTGGGCTTCGCCGTGGAGGGCTACGCGCGCAGCTTCCTGCGCATCGACGGCCGCTGGCGCGACCACGTCCTCACCGCCCGCATCGCCCCGGAGACCGCGGAGGGCGCCCGCTAGCGCAGCGGCGCCGCCACCTTCGTCCCGGGCAGGTTCGGCGGGGGCAGGTGCGTGTCGAACCACTCCACCATGCGCCGCGTCCGGTCCCACTGGTGGTCCAGCTTGCGGATGTGGTGGCCCTCGTCCTCGTAGACGACGAGCTGGGTCTTCTGCCCCAGCGCCTTGAGCGCCTTGAAGAACTCGTAGCTCTGCGACGCGGGCACCTCCACGTCGCGCTCGCCGTGCAACAGCAGCGTCGGCGTGCGTACCAGCTTCACGAAGTTGATGGGCGAGCTGCGCGTGTACACGTCCGGGTCGTCGTACACGGACGCGCCGAAGTACGGCAGCATCCACGTGTCGATGCGGTTCGTCCCGTAGTAGCTCTGCCAGTTGGAGATGCCCGCGCCCGCCACCGCCGCCCGGAAGCGCTGCGTCTGCGTCACCGTCCACATCGTCATGTAGCCGCCGTAGCTCCACCCCGTGACGCCCAGGCGCGTCGGGTCCACCGGCTCGCTGGCCAGCACCGCGTCCACGCCCGCCATCACGTCCCGCAGGTCGCCGTACCCGAAGTCGCGCCGGTTGGCCTGCGCGAACTCCGCGCCCTGCCCGAAGCTGCCGCGCGCGTTGGGGAAGAAGACGTAGTAGCCCTGGCTCGTCAGCAGCAGCGCCTGCGGGTGGAAGCCCGGCAATATCGCCGCCGCCGGCCCGCCGTGAATCGACGTCACCATCGGCGCCCGCGCGCTGCCCACCGGCACCGTGGGCGGCGCCATCAGCCAGCCCTGCACGTCCAGCCCGTCGCTCTTCCACGTCACGCTGCGCACCGCGCCCACCGGCAGCTTCACGTCCGCGTTGTGGCGCGTGATGGCCTTCCAGTCCCCCACCGGTCCCACCCACACGTCCGGCGCGCGCGTGAAGGACTCGCGCACCGCCGCGCTCAGCGCTCCGTCCTTCGACAGCGAGGCTCCCACCGCGCCGCCAGCGCTGATGCGCTCGGGGCCCTGCCACAGGATGCTCACCCCGCCCTTCACCGGGTCCACCGCCGCCAGCGCGGACTCTCCCCGCGCCTGCGCGCCGAACACCAGCCGGCCCGGCGCCACCCAGCTCAGGCTCGTGGCAGTGGCCTTCATCCCCGGCGTGACGTTGCGCGCCTTGCCGCCCGCCGCCGGCACCACGTACACGTCACCACCGTTGGAGCCCTGGTCGCTCATCAGCCCCTCGATGAAGGCGACGTGCTTCCCGTCCGGGCTCCAGGTGGGCTCGGCCATCGCCCACTTCGGCGAGTGCAGCACCCGCGCGCGGCCGGACGCCACGTCCACCGCGTGCAGCTTCGCCACCCACCAGTTCGCATCCCCCGGCGGAAGCGAGGCGGTGATGGCGAGCGTGTCGCTGTCCGGGCTCCACGCGTACTCGAAGACGTAGAGGTGCTCCGGCGTCACGAAGCGGTGGGCGCCGTCCTTCACGGAGACGACGGCCGCGCGCCGCACCGGGTACGCCTCCTGCACCACGCCCGTCTCGCGGGACGCGGGCCCCGTCGGCCCCTTGGCATGCTCGGCACCCGCGCCCTGCATGACGAGCACCGCGACCGAGTCCCCATCCGGCGCCCACTCGGGCGACGTGGCCCCCGTCGGAAACGCGGTCAGCTTCCGCGCCGGGCCGTCGGACACCTCCGCCACGTAGAGCTGCTGCGGCCCGCCCAGGCCCGCGTCGGACAGGAACGCGAGCCGCGTCCCATCCGGGCTCCACGTCAGCGACGACTCGTTGCACGCGGTGGAGCCCAGGCAGACGGTGACGCGGAAGGGCTTCGCGCCCGGCTCGCCGAGGTCCAGCACCTGGATGGCGCTCCCGCCGTTCCGCGCCCCATTCTCCGTGCCGGTCTCCACCCAGGCCACGCGCTGGCCACCGGGCGCGAGCGCCACCTGCCGGAAGCGGACGGTGCGCGACAGCGACTCGTAGACGTCGCCGAGCGGCGGACGCACGGCCTTGGCCACCGCGCCCCGCAACGCCACGTCCGCGCGCTGCAGCTCGGCGCTCTGGGTGTCCTGCTGTGCGAGGACGGCCGGCGCTCCGAGGAGCACCGCGCCCAGTCCGAAGATTCGCGCCACCCGCGACATCGTGTCCCCCCAGGTTGGGTCAGAGATGACCAGCCTACAGGAGCGGGCCGCGAATGGGGTGCGGGGTTCTCCAGCCGGCAACGATGGCGCGGGGAGGCCTTGACGCCTCGTGACAAGGGGGCCACACGACCCGTGGAGGGGGCGGGGAAGGAGCCATGGCCCTGGGGCCGAGCGCGGCACGGCGCGTCACACACAGCTCATGAACAATTGCAGCAGCCATTCAAGTGTTTGCCACGCGAGCGGTGGATGGCCACGCTGCGCCGCATGAAACACAAGCGGCTGATGAGGATTGGCGTCGTCGGTGGCGGGGCGATGGGGTGCGGCATCGCGCTCGAGCTCGCCATCGCCGGCAGGCAGGTGGTGCTCTTCAACACGCGCGCGGAGACCAGCGAGTCGGCGCGCGTGAAGCTGGAGCGCGACGCGGCGCTGCTGGTGGAGACGGGGCTGCTCTCCGCGGAGCAACGCCCGGCGGCGCTCGCGCGCATCCGGCGCACCACGGTGCTCGCCGAGGCCGCGGTGGACCAGGACCTGGTCATCGAGTCCATCCCCGAGGACCTCGCCCTCAAGCAGCAGCTCTTCCGCGAGCTGGACCGGCTCGCGGCGCCGGACACGCTGCTCGCCACCAACACCACCGCGCTGAGCGTGACGGCCATCGCCCGCGACTGCGCGCGGCCCGAGCGCGTGCTCTCCGCGCACTACTACCTGCCCGCGCACCTCGTGCCGCTGGTGGACGTCATCCCCGGCGAGAAGACCTCGCCCGACGCCGTGGAGACGGTGCGGCGCTTCCTGGAGGAGCTGGGCAAGTCGCCCGTGGTGTTCGCGAAGGACGTGCCCGGCTCGGTGGGCCCGCGCCTGCAACAGGCGCTCATCGGCGAGGCCATCCGGCTGGTGTCGGAGGGCGTGGCCACCCCGGAGATGGTGGACCGCGTGCTCACGCAGGGCGTCGGCCGGCGCCTGGGCGCCTCGGGCGTCTTCGACCGGCTGGACCTCGTGGGGCTGGACTTCATCACCGGCGTCCTGCGCGGCTCCGGCCGCCCGGTGCCGCCGGTGCTCTCGGAGAAGGTGGAGAAGGGCGAGCTGGGCCTGAAGACGGGCCGGGGCTTCTACACGTGGACGCCGGACAGCACCGCCGCCTTCGAGGAGCGCATGGCCCGCCACCTCATCACCCAGCTGCGCGAGGACCGGGCCGCCGGCCGCCTGCGCACGCCCACGCCGGAGTCGGAAGAATGAGCGCCGACGTCGTGCTGCTGGACCCGGCGGTGCTGTCGGACTTCCTCGCGGACGCCATCCGTGAATACTCGACGTGCACCCCGGAGCTGCCGCCGCGCAGCTGGGCCGTGCTGCTGGGGCGCTTCACGGACGACGCCATGCTCGTGGAGCGCGTGCGCTTCGCCACCAACATCCGCGAGACGGACGACACCGTGCTCCAGGAGTTCGACGCCACCATCATCCCCCGCTTCGGCGCCTGCTATTCCAACGGGCGGCGCGGCTTCTGGTGCGAGCCCCGCGAATTGCTGCGCATCACCACCGAGGCCGAGGCGCAGGGGCTGGAGGTGCTCGGCTCCATCCACCTGCACCCGGACTGGCACCGCATCGGCCCGCCCCACGAGCGCGGCCTGCGCGTCAGCCAGGAGCCCACGCCCATGGACCGGCACCTGTTCCGGGGCAGCGGCTGGCCCCTCAACATGATTCTCTACCTGGAGCAGCGAGAGGGCAGGCTCTACCACTCGCTCGGCGCGTGGGCTTCGCCCCCCGACGCCGAGCAGCCCGACTCGGGCTGCCGCGCGCTCACCGTCCGTCTCCTCACGCGGACGCAGGCACGCGCCGGGGCAGCGTGACGGTGAAGGTGGCGCCCTGCCCCAGGGCGCTCTCCACGCGGATGGTGCCGCCCATGGCGTCCAGCACCTGCTTCACGATCCAGAGTCCCAGGCCGAAGCCGCTGTAGTGGCGCTCGCTCGCCACCCGCTGGAACTTCTGGAACAGCCGCGACTGGTCCTCCGGGGCGATGCCGATGCCCCGGTCCCTCACGCGCAGGGTGACGGTGTCGCCGTCCTCCTCGAGCTCCATGTCCACGGGCCGGCCGTGCCCGTACTTGAGCGCGTTGGACAGCAGGTTCTGCAGCACCTGGTCCAGCCGGAGCCGGTCCCACGTCCCTTCCACCGGCCCGGGGACGCTCAGGCGCAGCTCGCACCCGGCCTTCGCCGCGTCCTCCGCGGCGCGCGAGGCCGCCTCGCGCGCCATCTCCGCCAGGTCCAGCGGCTCGGGCTCCAGCTTCAGCTTGCCCGCGGTGATGCGCGAGATGTCCAGCAGCTCGCGGATGAGGCTGGCGAGCCGGCCGACCTGCCGGTGCACGGACTGGAACTTCGCGCCCAGGCCCTCGCGGGGCACGGCCTCCGCCGGCAGCTTCTCCACCGCCCGCTGCAGGCTCTGCAGGTTGAGCTTGAGCGAGGTGAGCGGCGTGTTCAGCTCGTGCGAGGCCACGCCGAGGAAGGTGTCCCGCGCGGCGACGGCCTCCTGGGCCTCCCGGTAGAGGGAGGCGTTGTCCATGGCGGTGGCCGCGCGCAGGGCCAGCTCCTCCGCCAGCCGCAGGTCGGCCTCGGTGTAGCGGCGGTCCGAGTCCGCGTACACCAGCGTCAGCCCCGCGATGACGCGGCCCCGGCTGCGCAGGGGCACGATGATGACGGAGCGGATGCCGAGGGCCCGGAGGGCCTCGCGCTGCACCGGGTCTTCAATGGAGGCCAGCACCTGCTCCTCGGGCAGGTGCCGCAGGAACAGCGGCTCCCCCGTACGCAGCACCTTGCCAAGGCCGCCCGCCGCGTCCAGGGTCGGCGGATAGCGCTCGTGGAAGTCCAGCGCGGCCCGGACGCGCGCCGGGTCCTGGTGCGTCACCACCACCCTGCGCACCATGCCGTCGGGCTCCAGCACGTCCACGGCGCACCAGTCCGCCAGCGTGGGCACCGCGACGTGCGCCACCGAGGACAGCGTCTGCTCGTAGTCGAGCGAGGAGGACAGGAGCGTGCTCGCCTCGGCGAGGAAGCGCGTGCGGGCCTCGGAGCGCTTGCGCTCGGTGATGTCCGTCATCACCCCCAGGCACTGGGTGCGCCCGTCGCGCATCCGCACTGGCGCCGCGTACAGCTCCACGTCGATGATGCCCCGCGCCTTCGTCTGGCGGCGCACCTCGAGGCCCTGCAGGACCTCCCCGCGCTCCAGCCGCGCGAGGAACTCGACGAACTCCTCGCGCGCCTCCTCCTGGACCATGGGGTTGGGCCGGCCGAGCACCTCCTGGGCGCTCCACCCGAAGATGGACTCCGCGGCGGCGTTCCACAGCCGGACGGTGCCGTCGAAGTCCAGCAGGATGATGGCCGCGGGCGAGGCGGAGACGACGGCCTCCAGCCGCGCCCGGGTGACGAGCTGCTCCTCGAAGAGCCGCACGCGCTCCAGCGCCTGGGCGGCGTGCTGCGTGAGAATCTGGAGGAACCACCGCTCCCCGTCCTCCAGCACGCGCGCGCCTCGGAACCCGAAGGACATCCCGCCGATGACGCGCCCCTCGACGAGCAGGGGCAGGCAGGCCGCCGCCATCTCGGTCCGGTAGCGCACCACGTGGGCATGCGCCTCCGCGGCGGGCTCGCGCTCCGCGTATTCGGCCCAGTTGCGCAGCCAGAGGGGCTGGCCGCTTCGCACCGCCTCGGCCACGGGCATGGCCGCCGTCACCGGAAAGGAGCGGAACCCCTCCAGCGTCTGGGACGAGAAGCCGCGGTGGCGCATCAGCTCCAGCCGCTCCCCCGGCTCATCCAGCAGCCAGATGCCGGCGTTGGCCCCGTCCAGCGCATCCACGCCCACGTCCAGCACCGCGCCCGCGACCTCCGCCGCGGAGAGCGCCTGTCCCAGCAGTTGCATCACCTGCTGGAGCCGCCGGGCGTACTCGGCCGTGCGCTCCGCCCGGGCCCGCGCCTCGCGCTCCGCCTCCAGCAGCGCGGCGCGCTCGGCCTCCACCTGCTTCTCGGCGGTGATGTCCTGCTGGACGCAGACCCAGTGCGTCCGGCCCCGCAGCTCCAGTCCGGTGATGTGGGCCCGGGTGACGATGGACGTCCCGTCCTTGCGCAGGTTGCGCCACTCGCCGGACCAGCTGCCGCGCGCCTTGAGCCAGGTGATGACGTCTCCGACGAGGCGGGCGTTCTCCTCGGGCGGGTAGGCGTTCTGCGCCGTCACGTGCTGGCCCACCAGCTCTCCGGCCGCGTAGCCGAACATCCGGTCCTCGGCGGGGTTGGTGTAGATGATGGTGCCGCTCTCGTCGGAGACGCTGACGCCCTCCGCCATGGACTCCAGCACCCGCGCCTGGAGGACGGCCTGCTCGTGCAGCCGCGCGTGGGTGATGGCGAAGGCGGCCCGGTCCGCCAATTCCTGCAGGAGATTCGTGTCCTCGGCATCGAAGCCGGGCCGGGGCGCGCGGCGCGCGCACTGCAGCACCCCGATGACGCGGCCCTGATGCGAGAAGGGCACGACCAGGACGCTGTAGGACTCGGCGAAAGCCAGCAGGTGGCGGTACTCCGGCTTGACGGCGCGGGCCACCTCCTCCCGCGAGACCTCGGCGAGGCACAGGGGCTGCCCGCTCTTCGCCACCGCGCCGGTGAGGCCCTCTCCCATCCGCACCCGCGCACGGGCGGACATCTCCAGGTAGGCGGCCTTCTGCTCGCGGTCCACGTCATGGTGCGCCACCGGGTCCACCCACTGGCCGTCCTCGGAGGCGAGCGACACGGTGCACGTGTCCGCGAGGTGGGCGACCACCTGCTGCGTCAGCGCCTGGAGCACCTCGCCCAGGTCCAGCCTCGCGGCGGAAAGGGCGCGCGAGGCCTCCGCCAGCACGCGCAGCCGGGTGAGGTCCGCCTCCGGCGAGCCCTCGGCCTGCTTGCGCTCGGTGATGTCCGTCGCGACGAACCAGAGCGCGTCCCCACCAGGCTGGATGCGCGCGTCCCACCAGCGCCGGGTGCGCGCGGCGTGGTGCTCGAAGCGCTCGGCCCGCCCGGTCGCCGCCACGCGCGACAGGGCCTCACGCAAGAGCACGCCCTCCCCGCCGGGCAGCATGTCGGCGGGGAGGCGGCCCACCAGCTCGCCGCGGCTCGCGCCGAGGAGTCGCTCGGCGGCGCCGTTCACGTACTGGAAGCGGCCTTCCGGGCTGAAGATGGCGACGGACTCGGTGAGCTGCTCGAGGACCTCGCCCGGGACACCGGACGCTCCCGGAGTGGCGAAAGGCCCCGGCGAGGAATGGGTGAAGGGCTCGGAAGGACTGGCCACATCCAGAGCCCTAGCACCAACCCGCGCCGATTGCTCATGCCGTCGCGGCGGTGCTGCGGGCTGAAGGACAGGCCCTTCCGGAGGCCCATCTGTCGCCCGACACACGTGCGCGAAAGGTCGCATCCCGAGTGGGAACCCGCGAAACTGCGAGGCCATGGCACGGACGGAGAGAGAAAAGATGCTCGCCGGCGAGCTGTATGTCGCCACGGACCCGGAGCTGACCGCGGCACGCCGCCGGGCCCGGCGGCTGGTGCGCGCCTACAACGAGACGGACGAGGAGGAGGACCTGGAGCGGCGCCAGGAGCTGCTCGGCCAGCTCTTCGGGAGCAAGGGCCCGGGCGTCTGGATCGAGCCCCCGTTCCAGTGTGACTACGGCACCCAGATCCACCTGGGCGCCCGCGTCTTCATCAACTTCCAGTGCGTCATCCTGGACTGCAACCCGGTGACCATCGGGGACGACGTCGCCATCGGCCCCGGCGTGCACATCTACGCCGCCACCCACCCGCTGGACCCGGACGAGCGCATCAAGGGCCCGGAGCTGGCGAGGCCCGTGACCATCGGCGCGAAGGCGTGGATTGGCGGCGGCGCCATCATCCTCGCCGGCGTCACCATCGGCGAGGGCACCACCATCGCCGCCGGCAGCGTGGTGACGAAGGACGTGCCACCCTACGTGCTCGCGGGCGGCAACCCCTGCCGCGTCCTCCGCCCGCTGCGCTGAACGAGCGCCTACCCTCCGCGCTTCGTCATGTCGAAGAGCGCCCGCGCCTGCGGCCCCAGGAAGCCGTCGAAGTCCGGCGTGCGCTGGGCAATCTCGAAGTACGCGTAGGGCCACGCGCGCGAGCCGCCGCCCTTCAGCGTCACCGGCAGCGGCGCGGCGTGGGTGGCCGTCTGCCGCAGCGACGTGCCGGGAGCCCCCTCGATGTCCGCCTTCATGGGCACGCCCGCCTCGCGCATGCGCTTCTGCCACGCCTCCACGTCGTCCACGGAGCCGGTGAAGTGGTTCACCTTGCGGCCGAACGCGAGCAGCCACGCGCCGTACTGCGACTCCTTCTCCAGCTCCAGCAACGCGGCCTCGTCCGGCGGCGTCGGCGGCGCGGAGAACCACGCGGCGAGCGCCTCCACGTCGTCCGGCGCGGGCGGGTCCGCGGGCAGCGCGGCGAGCAGCTCGCGGGCGCGCGGCGACAGCTCCTCCTGCTTCAGCTCGGAGATGAAGACGCGCGGCAGCCCCGCCGGATGGGACATGTAGATGGCGGACAGGTGCGCGTCCGGGAAGGTGTACGCGCCCGCGGCCTTCCAGCCGAGCTTCTCGAACGGCCGGGAGAACATCGCGATGCCACTGCCGGGCCGGGCCAGCGAGCGCAGCGCGACGTGGTCATTGCGGAAGCTGCCCCCGGAGAGCTGCACGAAGGTGCGCGCGTACGGCACCTCCGCGGCGTAGCGCTCCCAGAGCAAATCGAGGAGACGGGTGGCTTGGGCGGTCGTCATGGCGCGGCAATGTAGCGCCACGCTCTGGAGCCCGTCGCCGCATCACGCGTGAAGCGCCCGGCGCTGGAAAAAAGAGCGGCGGCGCGCGGGTCCGGGTCCTTGGAGGGGACTTCACTACCGGAAACGCGCGCCGCCGTGCAGCGCGGAGGCTGCTAGAGACTCGCCTTGGAGTTTCGAGTCTCTACACCCATGGTATGCGTTGACTTCCTTCCCGCCGCCGACCTCACCGCCCGAAAGCGAGCGCGGAAATAGGGGTTGCTGCGCCAAAACACCAGCCCCCTGCAAGCATCTTCATCAGCACCGCACTGCGCCATCCTGAAGTAAACCTAATTGACAGGTTCGTTACGGTAAGATTGCGCCATGCATGTGCGTCGGGGGGCCAACACCGTCCCCGCGGAGCACCGGTGCCCGCCCGTCCACCCACACCTCCGTCTCGAGAGGAGCGGTGTGTGTCAGGCCCTGAGAACGCGAGAGTGGAGACGGGCCCCCCGGCCCGCCTCCAACCCTCTGCCAGCGCGACGCCCCACACCGGGCCCCGCCCTGGTGTGGAAGGAACGTTCCTTCCACGAAATCTTCCCGAGAGGGCCGGACGCGGGCCGTGTCTCAGGCGCCCTGCCGCGCGGCGTGGACGGGCAGCGGGCGGGGCCGGCTCCACCACAGCGCATCCAGCGCGTACAGGAGCACCGCCGTCCAGATGCAGGCGAAGGCCACGGCGTACGGCCGGGTGAAGGGCTCTCCGTAGACGAGCACCGCCAGCGCGAGCTGCAGCGTGGGGGCGACGTACTGGATGATGCCGAGCGTGCCGTAGCGCAGCCGCTTCGCGCCGAGCGCGAACCACAGCAGCGGCAGCGCGGTGGCCACGCCGCTGCCCACCAGCAGCAGCGTGTCCCGCATGCTGGCGCCGAAGCCGCCCGTCGCTCCGGGCACCGCGGGCGCGAGCGCCACCAGCACCAGCGCCACCGGCGCGGCCAGCCCCGTCTCCACCGCCAGCCCCGTGAGCGGCTCCACCGGCGCCATCTTCCGCACCAGCCCGTAGACGCCGAAGGTGGCCGCCAGCAGCAGCGACACCCACGGCAGCTCGCCCCGGGACACCGCCAGGGACACCACGCCCGTGGCCGCCAGCACCACCGCGACGAGCTGCGGCCGCCGCAGCCGCTCGCCGAGGATGACGCGCGCCAGCACCACGTTGAGCAGCGGGTTGATGTAGTAGCCCAGGCTCGCCTGCGTCACGTGCCCGGTGTTGACGGCCCAGATGAACAGGAACCAGTTGCTGGAGATGAGCGCGGTGGACACCAGCAGCGCCCCCAGCGTGCGCCTCGAGCCCAGCGCCGCCTTCACCTCCCGCCAGCGCCGCCCCACGGTGAGCAGCCCCGCCACGAAGAGGAAGGACCACACCACCCGGTGCGAGATGACGGTGAGCGCCGGCACGTGCCCCAGCTGCTTCCAGTAGATGGGGAACAGCCCCCACGCGGCATAGGCGGCGAGCGCGTAGGCGAAACCGGAACCGCGCGCGGCGGGCGCGGACTCGCTGGACATGGTGCTCTCTCTCCCTGCCCCCTTGGGATTCGCGCGCTACATAGCAGCGCGCCCCGGCACGCGCAGGACTTCCCGCGCGCCCTGGAGAGTCGTGGGAGCCCCAAGCACCGCGTCCGGTGTCAGTGCAGGTGCTCGGGGAGCATGGGCAGGCCGTGGAAGAAGCGGCGGCCGCTCTCGAAGCGGCGGTGGAAGCAGGCGCGGTCCTCCAGGTAGAGCCGGGCCATGTCCTCCTCGCCGTAGGCGCGGAAGAAGGTGGCGCGGGCCTCGTCGCAGGCGGCCTCGTACTCGGCGCACAGGGCCTCCCACTCCTCGGGCGGCGTCTCGTCGTCGTGCCAGGCGCCGTCTCCCAGGCCGTACTCGCGCTCCATCAGGTCCAGCTCTCGCGCGAGCCGCCGCACGCGCGGATCTTCCGGGATGGCCTCGTCCGCCATGGCGGTGAGGATGTGGGCCACCAGGAAGAAGCCCGCGTCCGGCGGCACCACGCCCTCCTCGCGCGCGGCGCGGAAGGCCACCAGCAGCTGCGCGTCCATGGCGTCATCGCCCAGCTCCATCAACCGCGCGGCGAGCCCCCGCCACCGCGCCTCCGTCTCGCGGGCCTCCTGGAGGGCCAGCGTCAGTTCCTCGTCTCGCGTCTTCTTCATGCCGTGCTCCTGAATGAATCGTCCCCCGAGGCTCCCATCCGGGTCTGACGTATGAGCGGTGATTCCTGAGACGTCGGGGCTGGCGGGTGCTTGCATCCGCCGTCGTCTGGAAGACGCCACAGGCGCCTGGCGTGCGGTGGTGGACGCGGCGCTGCCCGGCGGTCCATGCTGCCCGCCACCGTGCCCGTCACCCTGCGCCCCATCACCGCCTCCGACGAGGCGTTCCTGTTCGCCCTCTACGCCAGCACCCGCGAGGGCGAGGTGGCCATGTGGGGCTGGGCGCCGGCGCAGCGCGAGGCCTTCTTGAAGATGCAGTGGCTGGCGCAGGGGCGGGACTGGGCCGTCCGGTACGCGGGGGCCGAGCACCGGCTGGTGCTGGTGGAGGGTCAGCCCGCCGGAAGGATGGTGGTGGCGCGCGGTGGACGGGAGTGGAGGCTCGTGGACATCTCCCTGCTCCCATCGAGCCGGGGCGCGGGCGTGGGCACGCGCCTGTTGCGCGAGCTGCAGGACGAGGCGGCGAAGGCGCGCGTGCCGGTGAAGCTGCGCGTGCTGCGGGGCAGCCCCGCGTACCGGCTCTACCTCCGGCTGGGCTTCCGGGCGGAGGCGGCGGTGCCCGCGTCGGAGGGCGACCCCTACGTGGCCCTGGAGTGGGCGCCCTCGCCGCGCGGGGGCTGAGGCTCCCCGGGCCCGGGCTTCGTTCGAAAAGGCGCGGCATGCGCCTGGAACACGAACGGCCCGCGAGCTGATTGCCCGCGGGCCGCCGTGGCGCTTCAGGCTGTTCGGATCAAGTCACAGGAACAGGTTCTCCGGGCTGGGGACCACCGTCTGGAAGACGTACCCGGCCGAGCCCGCCTCCGACGCCTGGGGCGCCGCGTTGGTGCCCGCGCCACCGGAGCCGCCATTGCCGCCGCACGCGCCGCCGCCACCGCCCGCGGTGACGGCGACGCTGGCGCCCGTGGGAGGCGCCGTGGCGCCCGCGGTCCCGGCGCTCACGTCGAGGGTGCCCTGCACCAGCGGCGTCGTGGAGGAGAGCAGGTGGATGATGCCACCGCCACCGCCACCACCACCGCCCTTGCCCGGGCCACCCGCGTTGTTGCCGTCACCGCCCCGGGCACCCACGGCCCGGATGGCTCCGCCCGCGTTCACGGTGACGGCGGTCTTGCCCGCGATGACGACGACACCGCCCGCGCCCCCTCCTCCACCGGGGAGGTTGCCCGTGGTGGCACCGCTGCCGCCGTTGTCGCCATTGGCGTTGATGGCGCCGCCCCCCATCACCCGGACGGTGCCCTGCGCGAGGATGACCAGCGAGCCACCACCCGCGCCGAAGCTCACGCCGGACGTCTTGGCACCCGAGCCGCCACCCTGGACACCGGGCCGCACGAGCTGGGCCGACTGGAGCGGGTAGAGGCCACGGCCGCCGGCGGGCTCACCCGCCGTGGAGCGGGCCACGCCCGGCACCGCGGGCCCCGTGCCGTTGTCCTCGGCGCTCGGGGCCACGATGATGGTCCCGGTGGTGCTGACGGTGAAGTCGCCCGTGGCGCGGATGACCGTGCCGCTCGGGACGATGAGGGTGCTGTTGATGGTGACGTTGGTGAACTGCAGGTGCTGCCGGCCAGCGAGCAGGTTGTACCCGGAGGCGGTGGTGAGATCGATTGTCGAGTTGACGGTGAACGCGCCGCCCGAGCCGTCACCGAAGATGCCCGTCGAGCCCACGGGCCCCTGGGGACCTTGCGGCCCCTGAGGACCCTGAGGACCGGTGGCACCCGCCGGACCCGTGGCGCCCGCCGGACCGGTGGCGCCCGCCGGCCCCTGGATGCCCTGCGGCCCCTGCGGACCCGCCGGACCCGCCGGGCCCTGCTCACCCTGAGGACCCACCAGTCCCTGCGGCCCCTGCGGACCGTTGCACACGTAGCGCGTCAGCGCGGCGTTCACCTCGCCGGCCTCCAGCGTGCCGTTGCTGTCGGCGTCCACGCCGAACTGGAGCCGCACGCCGCCCGTGGCGCAGTTGGCGCCCGCGGCCTCGGCGCTCGTCGCCGCCAGCGCGTTGAGGCCGGCCGGCCCCGCCGGGCCCTGCTCGCCGCGCAGGCCCTGCGGACCCTGGATGCCCTGCGGGCCCTGAGGTCCCGGCAGGCCGCGCTCGCCCTGCGGACCGGTGAGGCCGATGGGCCCCTGGATGCCCTGCTCACCTTGGGGGCCCTGCTCGCCGCGCTCGCCCTGCGGACCGGTGAGACCGATGGGGCCCTGGATGCCCTGCGGACCCTGCGGCCCCTGCGGCCCGTTGCACACGTAGCGCGTCAGGGCGGCGTCCACTTCCGCCGTATCCAGCGTGCCGTCGCGGTTGGCGTCGATGCCCGTCTCCAGCCGCACGCCGCCCGTGGCGCAGTTCGCCCCCGCCACTTCCGCGGTGGTGCGCACCAGCGCGCTCAAGCCCACGAGGCCCTGCGGACCGGTGGCGCCCTGCGGTCCCACGGGGCCGACAGGGCCCTGCGGACCCGCGGAACCCTGCGGACCGGTGGCGCCCTGCGGACCCACGGGACCCACGAGGCCCTGGATGCCCTGCTCACCTTGAGGGCCCTGCTCGCCACGCTCGCCCTGGGGACCGGTGGCACCCTGCGGACCGGTGGCGCCCTGCGGACCTGCCGGCCCCTGCGGACCGATGGCGCCCTGCGGACCGGTGAGGCCGATGGGGCCCTGCGGGCCCTGCTCACCCGTGAGCCCCTGCGGCCCGCGCTCGCCCTGCTCGCCGCGCAGGCCCTGCTCGCCGCGCAGGCCCTGCGGACCGGTGGCGCCCTGCGGACCTGCCGGCCCCTGCGGACCGGTGGCGCCCTGCGGACCGGTGAGGCCAATGGGGCCCTGCGGGCCCTGCTCACCCGTGAGCCCCTGCGGCCCGCGCTCGCCCTGCTCGCCGCGCTCGCCCTGCTCGCCGCGCTCGCCCTGCGGTCCCACGGGGCCAATGGGGCCCTGCACGCCCTGCGAACCCCGCGAGCCGTTGCAGATGTAGCGGGTCAGGTCCGCGTCCACCTCGTGGTTCTCCAATTCGCCGTCACGGTCGCTGTCGATGCCCGCCTCGAACAGCACGCCGCCCGTGGCGCAGTTGGCGCCCGCGGCTTCCGCCCGGGTGCGCACCAGCGCGCTCAGGCCCGCGGGGCCCTGCGGCCCACCCGCCAGCCCCGGGAGGCCCTGCTCACCGCGAGGACCCATGGGGCCCTGCGCGCCGGTGTCACCCTTCGGGCCCTGCGGCCCCGCCTCGCCCTGGAGACCCGGCACGCCCTGCTGGCCCTGGGGACCGCGCTCACCGGTGGGACCCGCCGGCCCTTGTGGGCCCTGGGGACCCTCATTGCCCAGCTCATCACATCCGGACAACACCAACAGCGCCGTCAGCGGGAGCGCCTTGAAGACTCTCCATTGCGCGGGGCGTCGCCAGTTCATCTGGGCCATCTGCGGATCTCCTTACTTTATCGTTGGAACTCAGTGCGGACAGGCCATGAGCAAGCCCCACGCCAGGACCCGCTCACGCGACGTCCCACACGCGCTCTTCAGAGGAGTGAGGCACCCGGAATGGAAGGAGCATTCCCGCCTCCCACCTGCCCTCCGGCACGTTCCATGGGAACGCAACCGCGTTGCCGCTGAACGCGGCGCCCGAGCCCTTCCACGATAAAGCAATCGTGTTTCGGATGTACACGCCCCCCCGGGAATGCCCGGTCTTCCCCGGACGTCCCACACGAACGCAACCGGGAAGCGCTCCGACGGCGCGGGCCTGGCGTCCTGGCTCAACGCAGGCGCGTCGGGTGGGAACGCGGGCCAGGGCATGACGCCTCGCGGCACCCACCCCTTCGCGGAAGACACGCCCGCGGGTCTCCCCCTGTCCGCGCGTCCGGAGCCGCCGGAGCCATGCCGTGGCCGACTCTTTGCTCAGCGAGCAAGCAGCACGGTGGTTCGCGCTGAAGTACCCACATCCCTACAAGGAAGACGTCCGTGTCCGAGCCCTACATTGGTGAGATTCGCATGTTCGCAGGCAACTTCCCCCCGCGCGGCTGGCAGTTCTGCCAAGGGCAGATTCTCGCCATCGCCCAGAACACGGCGCTCTTCTCCATCCTGGGCACCACCTACGGCGGCAACGGGCAGACGACGTTCGCCCTGCCGGACCTGCGTGGCCGTTATCCCATGCAGCCCGGCCAGGGTCCGGGGCTGTCCCCCCGCACATTGGGGGAGCAGGGCGGCAGCGAGACGGTGACGCTGATAATGAACCAGATGCCCGCTCACAACCACACCCTCAACGTGAGCAGCCAGAGCGGCGACACGGAGACGCCGGTCGGCACCGTGCTCGCGGCGGACAACACCGCGGCGGTACTCAACTACCGCGCCGCGCCCATCGACGGCACCATGAACCCCGCCGCCATCGGCGCCGCCGGCGGCAGCCAGCCCCACAACAACATGTCGCCCTTCCTCTGCATCAACTTCATCATCGCGATGGAAGGCATCTACCCGTCGCGCAACTGAAGTCCCCCTGAAACGCGGCGCGCCCCGCCCCCATGACAGGGAGCGAGGCGCGCCGGAAGTCACCGCGGTGCTCGCGGACTACGGCAGCGGCACCAGCCGGTCCACCGCCGCGGTGCCGGTGTACTGCGTGCGGGTGTTGAGGAAGCCCTTGAGCTGCACGCGCCACGTGCCCGCGGCCGGGTTGGGAATGGACACGGCCTCGCCGGTGGAGGTGCCGTTGGCGCTGGAGGCCACCAGCTCGCCATTGGGGCCGTAGACGTACAGGTCCAGGTCGAGCGCGGGGTTGCCCCAGTCGGTGCCCACGCGCAGCGCGCTGGCGCCCGCGGGCACGGCGAGGCTGTGGTTGTGCTCGGCCGCCAGGAGCGTCACGTCCAGGACGGGCAGGATGATGCTGGTGCCCACCGTGCCGGTCCACCCGGGCAGCGCCGTCGTCTCGGTGGTGTAGCGCGTGCCCGCCGTCTCGGACGCGACGCGCACGGCGGCGTAGGCATCCGCGTAGCCGGCGCCGGCCTCCCACACCTCGAGCTGCCGCGAGGAGCCGTCCGCCTGGGTGACGTGCATGGGCTTCGCGGTGGACGTCAGGGCGGCGAGCACGCCGTCCATCGTGAGCGAGGGGTTGACCTCCAGCATCAGCGCGATGACGCCCGCCAGGTGCGGGGTGGCCATGGAGGTGCCGGAGATGGACGAATAGAAGGGCTCGGGGTGCAGGCCGTCCAGGCCGAGGTACGGCGGGACGACGGCGGGCAGGCCGGTGGTGGCGCGCGCGGCGACGATGTTGACGCCCGGCAGGGTGATGTCCGGGTGGTGGAGCGCGTCACCGGGCACGCCGCGGCTGGAGAAGTCCGCCAGCGCGCCGGGCAGGTCCTGGCTGACGAGCGGGTTGAGGGCGCCCATCGTGTCCTTGGCGGTGCCGGCGGCCACGGAGATGACGCACGGCGAGGCGCTGTAGGGGTTGAGGGTGTCCGCGTCCGGGCCCTCGTTGCCCGCGGCGAAGACGACGATGACGCCCAGGTCGTACGCGCGCTTGCTGGCGATGGCGATGGGGTGGAACGGCGCGAAGCGGCCGGAGGTGCCCCACGAGTTGGAGATGACGCGCAGGTTGTGCGTCTCGCGCACGTCCGGGTGCAGGAGGAAGTCGAAGCCCTGCACGCTGTAGAGGACGCTGAGCGCGTCACCGGCGCCCACGCCGATGAGCGTCGCGCCCGGCGCCACGCCCTGGTACTTGCCGCCCGAGCGCGCCCCCGAGCCCGCGATGGTGCTGGCGCAGTGCGTGCCGTGGCCGCTGGTGAGGTCGCTGTTCGGCGTGTCCAGGTAGAGCGCGCCGCCCAGCGGCAGGCCCGACACCGGCGAGGCGACAATCTTCACGTTGCGCGCGAGGTTGGGGAAGTCGCCGTGCGTGCCGTCGATGCCGGAGTCGATGACGCCCACGCCGATGCCGGTGCCGTCCGCCTGGAAGGCGGCGCGCGCGGTGTCCGCGCCGATGTACGCCACGCTCTCGTCGAGGAAGTACTCCAGCGGCCGGTCCTCGTAGATGGACAGGAGGCCGAGCGGCTGCAACTGCGCGCGCAGCAACTCCAGCAGGAACGGCGTGACGGGCGCCTTCACCACCACCATGGGCAGCGACGTGAGCCGCCCCAGCGTGTCGCCCAGCGGCAGCCCGAGCAGCCCGGACAGCGTCTGCAGCGCGGGGGCGAGCGCCTCCTCGGTGTTGAAGGACAGGATGAGCGTGCGCGTCGCGCCGTCCGCGCGCAGGCCCGGGTCCACCACGGCCTGCGAGAGGGCGGCCAGGGCCTGTGGACTGGAGTACAGCGCGGTGCAGGCGCTGGGGGCGGCCGTGGGGGGCTCGACAATCTTCTTGGGGCCGCGGCTCGCGGCGGCACGTCCGGTACCGAGCACGTCTTGCGCTTCCGAGGGCGCCGGCCCGGACGGCTGTCCGGAGCCGCATCCCAACACGGCACAGGTGGTGACGGCCCAGCCCAGCGACTTCAACCGCATCATGTGGTGTACCCCGTCGAAGAAGGCCCGGTACATCCGGGCAAAGGGGTGTTGCGCATCGCGGCCCGGAGTGGATCGCGCCTCGACGGAAGATTTTCTTTCCAACAGCTCGCACAGGTCAGCGGAGACCCTGCACGTGCGGGAGGGTGGCCCTGGAGTCGGAGAAGGCGCACTCGGAAGACAGGTGAGCTGGCCGAGAGGGCGCGGGGGCACGGTGACCGAGGCGCGCGACGGAGTGGGACAGCGTTCTCAGGTGACGCTGAAGACGGCGTTCACCGTGTGCTTCGCCGTGCTCGGAGTCGTGGCGCTGGTGGCGTTGGTGATGCGCACGCAGGTGGCGCTCACGCTGACGGGCATCGCCGCGCTGCTGGCCCTGGCGATGGAGCACGGCGTGTCGCGGCTGGAGCGCCTGGGCCTGCCGCGGATGCTGTCCATCGCGCTGGTGATGACGGGGCTGCTGGCGGTGCTGGTGACGCTGGCGTTCCTGGTGGTACCGGCCGCGGTGGCGCAGGTGGACGCGCTGGTGCTCCAGTGGCCGCAGCTCTGGGACGAGCTGCGCGCGTCGCGCCCCATCCGGTTGCTGAGCGAGCGGCTCCACAACCTGGGGTGGACGCGGCGGCTGGAGGAGGCCACGCCACGGCTCGCCGGGGGGACGACGCTGCCGGAGCTGGTGGTGCTCGCCATCGGTGGGGCGGTGGGGCTGGCC